>NZ_NQLZ01000023.1:0-173668 GCF_002276395.1 Paenibacillus sp. 7541
CGCCTTGAAAGGGGGTGCCCTATGGCAAGTATGACAAGAGTGGAACTGCTTATCGATCTGACGACTCCGGTTGAAGAAATTACAGCGGTGATTAACATCATGCTTCAAGCGCATCCGGACAAGCAGCTCGAAATCTTACAAGCAGTTGATCAAAATATCGGCGAGGCTCTTGCTACTTTGCAAGCGTCCGAACCAGAAACGGATCCAGTATCCGAATAATTTCATTTTACTGTCTGTTGTTTGCTGTGGAGTGGTCCACAGTTTTATTTGGATAGGGGGAAGGACGATGGTGGACAAAGTGCAATCTGAAATGCTTCAGCGCATTACAAGAGTCGAAACTGAAGTCGTCAGTATGAATGAGAAATTGGACAGAGCTTTAAACGTTAATGAAACGGCGGTGAAGGCATTATCATCTGCAAGCTCGGCACAAAAAAGACTCGACAAAATCGAAGATGCTCAGAAGTGGCTCTGGCGTACATTCGTCGGGGCTTTTGTTTTGGCCGCAGCCGCCTTTATTATTTCTGGCGGTCTCAAATAATGATTTTAAATGGACTGGAGTATGATTTTTGAACTGATTGATCCGCGACTGCTTATTGTAGTCGCCGCATGTTGGGTGCTTGGATACATCATCAAGCAGACGCCACGGGTGCCGGATTGGAGCATTGTGTATATTGTCCTGATCATCGCTGTTTGGCTGACAATCGGCCTGCTCGGGTGGTCGGTTGAGGCGCTGATCCAGGGCATACTCGCCGGGGCCTTTGCTGTATTTGGTCATCAGGCAGTGAAACAACCAGTGAAGGCGGTGAAGGATCATGAAGAAAGTATGGATTGACGGCGGGCACGGCGGTAAAGATCCTGGAGCAGTCGGGAACGGCTTAAAGGAAAAAGATATCGCCTTGAGGATATCCCAGGGCGTCAAACAACGACTCGAGGCCGAATACGAGGGCGTACAGGTGCAGCTCTCCAGGTCAACGGATGTATTCCTTGAGCTCAAGGAGCGGACCTATGCGGCCAACAAAGCCGGCGCGGATCTCCTGGTATCCATCCACTGCAATGCCGGCGGCGGGGAAGGGGGCTTCGAGTCTTTCAGGTACACGTCCGCATCGTCCGCCTCGCGATCTCTTTCTCTTCAAAATGTACTGCATACTGAAATCATGGCGGCGCTCAAGCCGTATAACGTTAGGGATCGTGGTCAAAAGGCAGCCAACCTGCACATGGTAAGGGAGTCAAAGATGCCTGCAGTCTTGACCGAGAACCTGTTCATTGACGTTGCTTCCGACGCGGCCAAGCTGAAGCGACAGGATGTCATTGATGCATTGATCACTGGCCATGTCGTTGGGATCGCTAAGTATCTGGGACTCAAACAGAAGGAGGGAAAGTCGATGGACAAAGAAAGAGATATCAACGTTGTCAGCCCTTGGGCAGCGTCTGCATGGGAGGCTGCCACCAAACAAGGGTATTTTGACGGGAGCCGCCCGGGGGCGGCTATAACTCGTGAAGAAATGGCGGTTGTAATCATGCGGATGGAAAGCAAAAAGTAATTTGAGTTACTGAAGAAATCTGTAAAAACGACCCTGCTGGATTAGATTGGCAAGGTCGTTTTTTCTTCCGAAAACCATCCGAAAACCATCCGAAAACCATCCGAAAACCATCCGAAATAACCTCTTCATGGTGGTTAGATTGATCTAAAATATATTTAAATCAAACAAATGTTCGGCAGGAAACTGCAATGCTTCCGAAGAAGATATTTTAAGGCGAAAAAAATACTTGTTTTTTCTATCCATTTTAGATATATTATAAAAGTTTGTTGAAAAGTAACTACATACGGTTATAATAAGGATATCAATTATAGTGAGAAATCGCATTATAACTAGAGAGGTCACTATGACGAAAAATTTACCGAAATTAAGGTATGTTATGGTTATTGAGGATGCAACTGTGATGACCACAAAAAATGATCCAAGGTTAATGTTGGTTCAACCAGTTTTGAATTTTACTGTTCCTTTTGTGCCCACCCAATTAAGTTTCAGCATAGCTACGGCTATTTCTCATTTTGATCGAGGGGAAAAATACCACATCGCTCTTTTTGTTAAGAATAGTAAAAGCGAAAAGTATTTGACTTCTACGACATGGGAGGTTCATGAGATGGGGCCGGAACGTGACATACCATTAGCCGGGGTTGTAATTACTAACATCAAAAACATGCTGATCGAAAATGAAGGCGAGTATGTAATAGAAATTTTCGCTGATAATCAAAAGATTGGCGAGGATTATTTTGGGGTTTATAGAGTGGAGGGGTGATCTTATGCCAGCTTTAGAGGAAATGGTCTTTTCTGGGAATAGAAGAGCTGACATTTTTACTGAAAGAAAAGATGTTCTTCCTAGAGCGTTGAAAATCGGCCTAGGAGCAGCTATCTTCTTTTCCCCTGTTGTACAAGCCCAAGGGAATTCCTCGCAAATAAATGTCGTAAGTGCTGTTAACACTGCGTATAATGTACGGACGACAGTTTACACTAATAAAGAATTTAGTGATGATTCGGAGGCGATTCTTAATATGACAAATGAACGCCAGAATACCGTTACTGTCCAGATACGTAATGCAGGAGTTAAAAGCCACGCATTGGTTATTCCTGAAGACGATTTTTACGAAGATGATGATGTTATTGAGTTGATCCCTTCAACGTCTAAGTCAGTCACTGTTAATGCCATCATTCATCGCTCCAGTTACGGTAAGAATAATACTCTCGATTTTAAGGATGAGGTATAGATATGAGCGGATGGTTTGATTTTGTTCCTCCAGGAAGCATGCTTCAACAGGGTGATATTCTTTATGAATGCCCTGTTTTTTTTCCGAATCCAGATATTGATTATCGAACCCTATCTGACCCTGCATCAGTTGAGTTTAAACTCGAGTATACGGACGTTATCGTCATGACTCAATCATGTGACATTCAACAAGGTTCGCCTGAACTAAGTATTCTACTTTGCCCTATAGTAGGGATTGAGCAAATTAAGAAGGAAGGGCATCTTGGGAATTTGGTAAACGATAAAATTGGCTACTTACATTTACTTAATAAACATGAGTCCGGTAACAACTTGATAGACTATAAGATAGTTGATTTTAGACATGTTTTTACAATTCCTCTTGGTGTCCTGAATAATTGGAAAATATCTAAAGGGACGGAAATCCCTCGTTTACGAGCCCCATATGCGGAGCTCATGGCCCAGCGTTTCGCTATAAAACTAATGAGAATTGGAACTGATGATAATTTGAAAGTAGATTTATCTGAGCTAAAGGCGAGATGGGCTACTCTAAGATCTGTTCCCTCCTAGAATGATGAAAAAAAGCTCCTTGGTTATATAAAGGAGCTTTTTATTGTTTAGCGAACCGCTGCACATTGATAATTGTACTAAATACTAGCCGATAAACCCTGTAAGTACTGGCGTCCGGAGTCTACCGGACTTTGTCCAATTCCGGAACTTCACCCGCCCATACAACTTCGGATCCAAGAAGACAAACTTTTATCCTCGCCTGTTACAAACTCCCGACTCTTCAAATAAAACTCACTTTTGGTCATTTGTGTTACATACTCCACAATTCCAGCTGGCCGGAGCCGACCAGACTCATCAAGGACAGCTGTAAGCAATCCAAATTCGTCTTTACGATACCCTGTGATCATCACGTCGGTATATGACCAGTTGATTACCTTTTGCCAGTCTGACGATCGCCGGCTCACGTAAAGACTGTTTTTTCGCTTGCCGACCATTCCTTCAAGTTTCCGAGACACCATCTGTTCAAACAAAGCCTCGCCTGCGCCTTCCACAAAAGGAATAATACCAAAATGGTGGTTCGGCATTTTTATGCCGGCAAGGATCTCTTTACGGTGCATCAGAGGCAATTTCCGAAGATCCTGCCCTTTGTATCGCAGGATATCAAAAACGACATATGTCACGGGCGATATGCCCATGAGCTGCCGGATGCGCTGATCCTTCTTGGTCTGGAACCGAGCCATAACTTCCTCAAAGTCCACCAGCCCCGTATCCGAATCGGTACAAGCCACTTCACCGTCCAGAAGGATATCATCTTCAAACGGCGTCAGGAGCTCAGGGTATTGCCGTGTACAGTCCGTCTCATGCCGGGTATATAACCGGATCCGATCACCCACCTGAGAGAACAGGAGGCGGTGACCGTCAATTTTGGGCTCATAGATGTAATGCGGATCGGAATACGGTCTAAGGGGCGGTCGCAAGTAGCATGGTTCGATGAACATAAAACACCTCTTTACCGAATTATAGCGCTTGGCATACGGCAAGGAGATGGTAAATGTCGGCAAAACTTTATTAAGCACAGACCTAAGCCTGATGTATACTTCAGCCCCTTATTTTTGAGGCTTCATCTTATTCACATTAAATTACTGTTGAATATTACCAAAATAATATGCATAATATGAGTATTGAATAAGGAGGTGTCAAAAGTGAAGAGGAAAAATGAAGTGAGAAGAAAAAATAATCTCCTCCATTTCATATCTAAACTTGGCACCTACATGTTTTTATATGGTTCTATACACTTGTTACTTCAACTAACAGTCGGACAGATACCAGTGATTAAAAGTGCAATTATAACTGATGGAGTACCTGTCACTCTTCCAATATTTATAGTGGTTACTATCTTAATAATCTTCAAATTCATTCGGATTTCTTCTCCGTATCAGAAAAATCGTTAATCATCTCTTCATTTGAAGGGGGTTTTTCATTCGGAAACTGTAATGCTAATTTATCCTTCAAGTAAGAAAGATCATGCTCCAATCTAAGTTTTTCTAATTCGTGTTGTTGATCTAATTTTTTCATCTTTAATTCATGACGTTGTTGGCTAATTTTATCAAAGTATCCCTTAACACCATCTGTTTTTATTTTTTGTCCAAGAATTGAAAAATCAACACCAAAAATTACACCGATAAGTCCACCCGCAATAAGCATAAGAAGCCAATGATTAGTTAACAATTCTATAGTTCCTGGTGATTGAACATTTATTTTTAACTTAATATCATCATATGTGTATTTAACATCTGAAATACCCATTTCATTTACAATGTCGATTGACTTATTAATTCCGTCAATCAAATCCCTAAACTCTTCTAGTGATAAATTATCTTCTGTTTTTACATCAATTATGTAGTGAGTATTATCACCTTTAATATAAAAATCATGAATTGTTCTGTCGATAAATGAACCATATTGGTCAGCGTTACTAATTGTGTTGTGAGGTCTTACCATTGGATACAGTCTTGGGTCCATTTGGTTTCTGCTAACTTCTTTTACCCAATCCACTTTTC
This sequence comes from Paenibacillus sp. 7541, assembly GCF_002276395.1. Taxonomy (NCBI): domain Bacteria; kingdom Bacillati; phylum Bacillota; class Bacilli; order Caryophanales; family Paenibacillaceae; genus Paenibacillus; species Paenibacillus sp. 7541. The sequence goes on from NZ_NQLZ01000023.1 coordinate 5,334, forward strand.
GGCGTTTTTGAAATAAGCAGGTATCGTTTTCTTCCTCTTTTTTAGTATAAACTTCTGATTTAATTATACCGAAGGCGATTGTGTTTGAACTTATTCCAGGAATCATTACCACATCGTTGATAGACATCTGGTTATAGAATCTCTCAATTTGATTGTATATTTTTCCTGGTTTTGTTACATCATACAAATTTAAGATGAATTCATAGGCTTTTTTTCTCTCTAAAGATAGTAATTCCTGTACATTATCAATTTCATTGTAACCTATAGCTATGAAGTTATTATGAAAAAAATCGCTATAGTATTGACCACCTTCTGTTCTTAAGAACCAGTATCTTCTGTTTTCTGGAATTTGAACAACTGGTAAATTAAATTCTTCAATCAATGAGCGAATTTCCTGTTCCATTTCATTCTCCATTCGTTCCTCATCGGTTGAGGGATTTGCTGTAAAGTTTAGTCGAAATCATTCTACTACAAAAGTCTCCTTTTGGCGATATGTGGAAGTCTAAGGACCCTACCGAGTCTTCATGGTAGGGTCTTTGATATAATATATTTTCTTTATCATTCGATAGGCTCATTTGAGGGTTCTCTAATCGATGCAAGGTTATTTCCTTCTCTTTACATTGATTAACGAATTAATGTTCGTATACAATACAAACAAACATTCTTGTTTCGGAGGCGAACAGCGATGAATAAATACGTTGGGAATGTTGTGGAAATCATTTACATGGATCGCAAAGGGAGAATAACTCATCGTAAGATTGAGGTGCTTGCTGTTAAAGATGGGCGGATACGTGCGAAGATGCTTGCAGAGTGGGGGACCGAGATTGTTCCTGGCGGAGAATATCTTGGCCGTGCAGCCGGCGGGAGGAAGTCGCTATGCTTCCTGACCGGGAACGGAAGCTGCTCCGGATCCTGATCAATTATCCCAGTCCACTACATCAAACGCGCATGCCGAACTGGGATCGGTTAGAGACTATGACTGGACGAAGTCAGCAGGAGATAAGAGCGTCGCTCAACTATTTGGAGGAGCATGGTTATATTATCTGGCCGGATAAGTCCACGACTAAAGAGATCCAAATCATCAAAATTGACGTTCTAAAAAAGTCGCGGCCGAAACAGAAGAATACAGAATACTGGACCAGGTATTAATGCATGGAATAACCTGCAGCCTCTTGCTGGCGGGTTTTGCTCTTCTAACAGAACTTCTAAAAAAACTTCTAACGTCCACGAAATATTTCAAGAACCTTAAACGTACCTAGACGCATAAACACCAATAATTTAAAAACTACGGGAACCCTGAAAAACCTTGCCGAAACCTACGGTGTCGCACTCGTAATGCGTAGGTCGGGGGTTCAATTCCCTTCACCAGCATTGTACGTTAATACCGCGCAAAGTCAGCGTTGAATGTACTGTTAGGGTTGTCGGTAGGGCTACGCACTCCCCGCCATAAAACGGACGAACGTCGGTGCTAATTTGCGTCAAAATACGGAGCCTTCTACGAATAACGTAGAAGGTTTTTTATTATGGGGACAGACCCGCGTGAAGGGTTCTTTTTCGTTTTATGCTCAGAGGAAGTATAGTAAAATATAGCCATTATCTAAACTGTTCACTGTGCGAGACGGAGAATCCTCTGCCAAGTTTATAGGATTTCTTAACGGCATCTTTATACAACTCCCACTGTAATATCAGAAATGTGAATTCTACGGAAAATAGCATGGGATGGGAGACTACGGTATCATCACGCAGCGTGTACGTTTAAATATGCGGAGTAAAATCTGCGGTCGATTACATGTATTGGGGAACTTTTGAATATGATTCGGCTCAATTCTGCCTAAATGGTCACATTGTATGTGATTATATTTACCAATCGTATCCACCCCCAAATAGAACCTCAATTCATGTTATAATCTGGAAGAGTCGGATCCCCGATTCTTTTTCCATGTATCATGATAGTAAATGCTAAGTGACTGAAGGAGGACGCGTGATGTTTGAAATGCAGCCGATTGGAACGGTCTACAATGAAAGAAAAGCGGTAGAGGATGATCACTGGGGAAATATCATTTCCGAGATCAAACTTGATGATCATTGGGAGGAAAGCTGTCTGGATGGCATTGAAAGCTTTAGCCATTTGGAAATTTTCTATAGGTTTCATCTTGTGAAAGACGAAAGCATTCAATACACGGCCAGACATCCGAGGAATAACGAAAGTTTCCCCAAGGTGGGCATCTTCGCACAACGTGGCAAGAACCGTCCTAACAAGCTGGGGGCAACGATGGTGGAAGTGGTCAGAAGAGAAGGGCGCTCGGTGTTCGTGAAGGGGCTTGACGCGATTGACGGCACCCCGGTTGTGGACATCAAGCCTGTGATGAAGGAGTTTCTTCCGAAGGGCGACATTAGACAGCCGGACTGGGCTACCGAAATTATGAAACGCTACTGGGAGTAACCACAGGGATATAGCAGGGTGCGACATTACTCTGAGCATGACAGTAAAAAAAGTGACCGCTACAGCTACAGAGCTTTAGCGCGATCACTTTTTTTGCTGATGCCTCATTTCAGCAGCTTCATAATCCACCGCGGTATATAGGTTACCGCTTCTAAAATGATGGTGGTGTAATCGCCCCATCGTTCCACCCACGCTCTGTTAAACTTTCTCCAGTTCCACTTCATCATCTCATCCCCTTGCTTTGAATTGGATGCAGCAGGTTCGTAGAAGATTGACATTATTCTATTCATATCCATACGTAGATTCAAATAGAAGGTGGCGGAAAAAAGACCGCTTCGTCCTCACCCAGCCTGAAGAAATGTTTACGACTTACAGCACTGCTATACAGCTAGAACAGTGGACCGCCAAAGCCATTTAACCGGGCGATGAGGCCGATTTGACCGATGTGATACGTCTCATGGTCATAGATATGATGGAAGATCCAGCGCATCGTTGGCGGGGATGGCGGCTGCCATCCATCTGAGTAAGTCGGCAGGGGGAGGACGGGATCGGATTCGCTGAACTTGAGTGAGTCAAGCACACGATCGGTTCGATGCCGGATATCGATATAGGCTTGAAGCAGCTGCTCGGGGGTGTCCAGTTTTCCGGGTAGCGTTAACTCCCCTTGCAGCCCAATGACATGAATCCAATCGTCCTCGCTGCGAGCGATATGTTCGATGATCCATGCAATGGAGTTCGGATGGTCGCGATGCACCGCATACCATTGGTCCTCGCTGAGCAGCTGCAAATAAGGAATAAGCACTTTACGAGCATCGTTGCGATAAGGAAAGAAACTTGAAAGGTTCATCTTTAGTCTCCTGGGAATATGATTTGAGTCTCATTCTATCAAATGAACACGGCAAAGTCACATAGCAAGATCACTTCTACAAAACCGAACGTATGTGCTATAATGAATGGAAACCACTGGGGGGCGGTATGCCCTCCGCTCGGTAAAGGCTTCAACAGTCTCGCTTTAGCTGGAGCATCGATCGGAGAAAATGTTCATAATTATTTTTTACCTATTCAATGTTACCGGCTATCGTGTAGACTGATCATAATTTCGGCTTTATGACAACAAGGAGAGCCGGCACTATTTTGCATACATATGGGGGTGGGCGATATGCCCAAACAAGAGAAGCTGTCGATGTCATGGCTGCTTCGGTATTTAAAGCCGGTTAAGGGCAGGCTGACGATCCTGCTCATTCTGCTGCTGTCCTCCACCGGACTTCAGCTGATTCATCCGCAGATTATTCAACGCTTTATCGATTCGGCTGTCGGCGGGGATGGGATGCCCATCCTGCTTCGTCTTGCGGGCCTGTTCTTGATAGTGGCGGTGGTGAACCAGCTGATCACGGTAGCGGTCAGCTATCTCGGCAACGACGTATCGTGGCGGGCAACGAACCGGCTTCGCGGTGATTTGCTCAGGCACTGCCTGAAGCTGGATATGCGGTTTCACAACGTGAAAACGCCAGGGGAAATGATTGAACGGGTTGACGGAGATGTTACGAATATTTCGAACTTTTTTGCGATGTTTATTGTTCAGGTCATCGGAAGCTTTGTGCTGCTTGCAGGCATCCTAGGCTTCATGTTTACCGTTAATGTGCCGATCGCCCTGGTGATGACGGTATTCACACTTGCGGCGGTGCTGTTCATGATGTTTATCCGCAATCTGGGAGTGCAGTCCTCGAAGTCGGAGCGCGAGGCGAGCGCTTCACTCTTCGGGCTGATCGAGGAGCGCATTGCCGGAATTGAGGATGTTCAGGCCAACGGCCATGTGCCGTATGTGATGAATCGATTTCATCGCCTGATGCGTACGGTATTTCTGCGAGGGCGCAAAGCGTGGATGCTGCGTGTGGTGCCGTGGAATACAACCGTCGTGCTGTTTGCGCTGTCGGTGACGGCCGTGCTACTGCTCGGGGTGCACAACTACATTATTGGAGAACTCACGCTGGGCACCTTGTTTCTGATCTACCAATACACCCAGATGCTGAATGATCCGATTGAGATGCTTGGCGATCAGGTTCAGGAGTTCCAGAAGGCGAAGTCGGGCATGCTTCGTTCCAGAGAGCTGCTGGCGAATCGGAGCGAGATTGTGGACGGGGAGCTGGATGAGCTGCCGGAGGGTCCACTTGGCCTGGAGTTTGAAGGAGTTCACTTCCGTTATAACGAGGATAAACCGGTTCTGCAGGACGTTACGTTCGCTGTGAAGCCGGGTGAGCGCCTGGGCATTATCGGGCGCACAGGCAGCGGCAAGTCAAGCCTCAGCCGGGTGCTGCTTCGTCTGTATAACATCGATCGCGGAGTCATTCGGGTCGGCGGAACGGATATCACGAAGCTGAAACTTCCTGCCCTGTATAAACGGGTGGGGATGGTGACGCAGGACGTGCAGCTGTTTGATGGGACACTGCGCGACAATCTGACGCTGTTTAACAGCGACATTCCGGATGCGTATATATTGGAAACGACAGAGCAGCTTGGCCTGCGTCACTGGATTGACGAACAGCCCGAGGGCTTGGATACTCATCTGGCGGCGGGCGGCGCCTCGCTGTCTGCCGGGGAAGCGCAGCTGTTCGCCTTGACCCGGGTCTTTCTGACCCAGCCGAGTCTGGTCATTCTGGATGAGCCGTCATCCCGGCTGGATGCAGCTACGGAAAGCGTGCTTCAGGAAGCGGTGGAGCGATTGCTGAGCCAGTGCACAGGGATCGTGATTGCCCACCGTCTTGCGACACTGGAGCAAGTGGACAAAATTATGGTGCTTGGCGATGGGCGAATTCTCGAATTCGGTGACCGCAAGGCGCTTGCGAATAACCCGGATTCACATTATGCCAGATTGCTGGCCAGTGGAAGAGAGGAGGAGCTTGCATGACGGTTGCCGGTTTTATCGGCCGTTTATTTCGGTTTCGGCCGCTGTTGTTTCTGATCAACGGCGTGCTGTGGTGCATATTCCATTCCCTGCCGCTGGCGATCGGCCTCGGGATGCAGTGGTTTTTCGACCGAGTCGCGGCGAGCACAGATACGACGCCATACATGTGGCTGGCTGTGCCGCTGATTATGATCGCTGCTGTGAGGCTAGTACGGGTCGGTGCGTTTTTTGCGGCGTTCTATAAATGGGTGACCTATATCTATCATATCCAGGCCATTCTGAGAACGAATATGCTGGCCGGCATTATGCGCTGGCCGGGACGCAACCTGCCGGCTTCGCCGGGGGAAGCGATGAGTCGGTTCCGCGATGATGTCGAGGAAGTGGTAGAGTATGTGGAATCATGGGTGGATTTCTGGGGGCGGTTCGTGTTTGCGGTCGTGTCCGTGATCATTATGGCTAATATTAACTGGCAGATTATGCTCGTGTCCGTTCTGCCACTCGTCATTGTTACAATGCTGAACAATCTGTCCGGCAACCGGGCGCGGCGTTATGGGCAGATGAACCGGGAAGCGACGGGGCGGATCACCAGCTTCATCGCGGAAACATTCGGTGCGGTACAGGCGCTGAAGCTGGGTCAGGCGGAGGATCGGGTACATGACCGTTTTGCCAAGCTGAACGAAGACCGGCGGCAGGCGGCCCTCAAGGACAATCTGTTCAAGCAGTGGATGAGGTCGCTCAATCAGCATGTGATTGCCATCTCTACGGGACTTATCCTGCTGATGTGCGCATCCGAAATGCAGGCCGGGCGGTTTAGTGTCGGGGATTTCGCACTGTTCACGACCTATCTGGCCAACATCGGGTTCAGTATCTCGCTGTTCGGTTACATGGTGTTTCAGCACAAGCGGCTCAAGGTGTCGTTTGACCGGATGCGGAAGCTGTTCCGGCCTGGCGAAGAGGACATGATCATGGAATTCAGGGAGACCTATCTGTCCAAGGAGCCGCCGCAGCCTGCGGTTTCCGTCAGGGAGCCACAGGACCGACTGCAAAGTCTGGAGGTCAGCGGACTGTCCTACCGCTACCCGGGATCGGATAACGGGATTACCGATATCAGCTTCCAGCTGGAGCGGGGCAAGTTCCTCGTAGTAACCGGGCGCATCGGCTCAGGCAAGTCGACGCTCGTGCGGACCTTACTCGGCTTGCTGCCGAAGCAGGAGGGCTCCATTCGCTGGAACGGACATGAGGTGGATCCGGCGAGGTTCCTGATGCCGCCGAGAGCGGCTTATACTCCGCAGGTTCCGCGTCTATTCAGCGATACGCTCAGAGAGAACATTGTGCAAGGGAAACAGGGCGATGCAGAAGCGGAGCTTGCACGCTCGATCCGCCTGTCCGTCATGGATAAGGATATTCGCGATCTGGACCGGGGGCTTGAGACGTTTGTCGGGCCGAGGGGCGTTATGCTGTCAGGCGGACAGATCCAGCGGTCGGCGACAGCGCGGATGCTGATGACAGGCGCAGACTTGTACATTTTCGATGATCTGTCCAGCGCGCTGGATGTGGAGACAGAGCAGCAGGTGTGGGAAGGGCTGTTTCGGGAGCAGGACGTCACCTGTATTGCCGTATCCCACCGCCGGGCGGCATTGTCCAAGGCGGATCATATCATCGTCCTGAAGGACGGCCGGATCGAAGCGGAAGGCAGCCTGAATGAGCTCCTTGCCTCAAGCGAGGAGATGCGGCTGCTGTGGGACGGCGAGCTGTCGGACGAGAAGACGTCCGGTGAAAGCACGCCTGGTGTCCCGGACGCGCAAGATCCAGGCAAGGTGAAAGTGAATAGCTAAGTGAATCATTATGTGAATTATGAACGGCACCATATCCTATCATCATCAGTATATGACGGATCTAGCGGCCTTTCCCCGAGCCCGGGGGAAGGCCGCTTTTTAGATATGACAGGAGGTGATAATCCAAGTCAGAAGTATACCGGTTCGGAAGGGCGTTCTCTTCCGCCTCGAGATAGCCCCCGATCACTCCTGCTTAGGCAGAAAGGGTCGGGGCTTTTTTAGCTGCTGGTGGTTGATCCAAGCCTCCCTGTCCTTCGTGTTTATGGGCTGCCATCAACGATTGTCATGGGAAGGTTTAAATTTCGGACAATTAGTGTACTACTTGTAGTATAGATGCTAATAAACATAATCTAACAATCGAATCCCAAATGAGAGGAGCATTTTCACGTGGATGGTAACAAACCAAAGCAGGATGAGGACAATCTGACATTAACCACGAGACAGGGCCATCCGGTACGGGATAATCAAAATATCCGGACCGTTGGCAATCGGGGCCCAAGCACGCTGGAGAACTATCACTTTCTGGAGAAGATGTCGCACTTTGATCGCGAGCGTATTCCAGAGCGGGTGGTCCATGCGCGGGGCGCGGGTGCTCATGGCGTGTTTACCGCCTATGGTAAGGTAGGGGACGAACCGGTCTCCAAATACACACGTGCAAAGCTGTTCCAGGAGGCGGGCAAGGAAACGCCTGTTTTTGTGCGTTTTTCGACCGTAATTCATGGGGGGCATTCCCCGGAAACACTGCGTGATCCTCGCGGATTTGCTACCAAATTTTATACGGAGGACGGAAACTGGGATCTGGTTGGCAACAACCTGAAGATTTTCTTTATCCGTGATCCGCTCAAATTTCCGGATATGGTGCATGCCTTTAAACCGGACCCGATTACGAATGTTCAGGATATGCAGCGCTTCTTCGATTTTGTTTCAATGAGCCCGGAAGCGACCCATATGATTACCTTCCTGTTCTCGCCATGGGGGATTCCGGCCAACTATCGGCAGATGCAGGGTTCCGGCGTCAACACTTACAAATGGGTCAATGCGGAAGGTAAGGCCGTGCTGGTGAAATACCACTGGGAGCCGCTCAAGCAGGGCATCAAAAACCTGACTCAGGCCGAGGCGAATGAGATTCAGGCGAAGAGCTTCAATCATGCTACGCTTGATCTTTATGAAGCGATTGAGCGCGGCGACTATCCGGAATGGGAGCTGTGCGTTCAGATTATGGAGGACGGAGAGCATCCGGAGCTGGATTTTGACCCGCTGGATGACACGAAGCTGTGGCCAACGGACAAGTTTCCGTTCCTGCCAGTCGGCAAGATGACGCTCAACCGCAACCCCGAGGACTACTTCACGGAGGTGGAACAGTCTGCGTTCGGTACGGGCGTATTGGTGGACGGTCTGGACTTCTCGGATGACAAAATGCTGCAGGGCCGCACATTCTCCTACTCGGATACACAGCGTTACCGGGTAGGCGCCAACTATTTGCAGCTGCCGATCAATGCGCCGAAGACGCATGTGGCCACGAACCAAAGCGGTGGACAGATGCAGTATAAGGTCGATCGCGCGCCAGGCCAGAACCCGCATGTCAACTATGAGCCGTCTTCTATGGGCGGGCTTCAGGAGGCGCCTAAGCCAGGCAAAGACCATGAGCCGGAATATAACGCCAGACTTGTGCGTGAGCCGATTGACCGTCAGAACAACTTCGGTCAGGCGGGTGAGACGTATCGCTCCTTCGAGCCATGGGAGCAGGATGAGCTGATTGCGAACCTGGTGGATGCGCTCAGCCAGTGCAAGCAGGATATTCGCGAGCGGATGATTTCCTACTTTACCCAGGCCGATCCGGAATACGGACGCCGTGTAAAGGAAGGCCTGGAGAACGTGGGCGATATCGAAAGCGGCCAGATCGACCCGCAGCAGGGTGTCGATCTGTCGCATGAGAAAGGCAAGGAAGCTGATCCGTATTAAGCATCGGCTTAAATGAAGCGTGAACCGGTACCGGTGATCATACCAACCCCGCCGTCAGGGATATTCCCTGGCGGTTTTTGTCGTTTGCGGGAAGCACGGCGTTTACGTTTGTTTTCGTCATGGAAGCATCTGGATAAACCTTTGTTGCAGCAACGATTCCACCTGAGACCGTGCTTTTCTCAATGAAACTAGTTTACAAACTGAAGCAATAGTTATGCTGCAAATTTTACGGTGAATTGAACTAGATAAACATTCTGAAAACACGGGATTTACAAAACCAGTTTAATATGGAATGCGAAGTGGAGGAAAATAATGTTATGGCAAACATGGGTGACGTAGCAAAAGATGCCGGTGTATCGAAGAGCACCGTATCCAATGTGTTTAGCGGGAAACGTTCGATCAGTGAGGCGGTGAGACAGCGGGTGCTTGAATCGGCCAATCGGCTGAATTACAGGCCCAATTACTTTGCGAGAAGCATGGTGACGAAGGAAACGCGAATTATCGGGCTGGTCATGGACAGCCGAAAGGTCAAGTTTAACCAGTACAACTTGTCGTTCATCAACGGCGTGCTCCGGGAATGCAGCTCGCAGGGCTACAGACTGTTGATCGATACACTCCCCAGCTCGTTCCGCAACAAGGTGACGCAGATGACTTCGGAGCCGGTAGACGGGGAGATCATTCTGGACCCGCTTACGGTGGACGAGCGTGTGGAGGAGCGGGTGAAGTCCGGACGGCTGATGACGATCATCGGGAAACCGCCGCGTAAATACGAAGCCGCGCTTCCTTATGTGAACAACGACAATGTTCAGGCAGCGGAAACGGCAACATCCTATCTGCTGGAGCTGGGGCATCGGAACATCCTGATGATTAATGCCGTGAAGAAGCATACCGTGAGCCAGGACCGCAAAGCCGGATTCATGCTGTCATACAGCAAGCGCGGCTTGTCGCCGGACGAGGAACTGATCGTGTATCGCGATGATGCTGTAAGCTCGGCAGAATTCGGATACCGCACGGTGATGAAATGGATGGAGAAGTTCCCGGATATTACGGCGGTGATTGCGGACACAGACCAGATTGCCCTTGGCGTATACCGGGCGGCGATGGAACTGGGCCTAAGCATACCGGATGACCTGTCGGTGATTGCGTTTAACAACGATACCGTATATCCTGGCGAATTCCATCCCCCATTAACGAGCGTGGAGCTCAATGGCGAGATTTTGGGGCAGGAGGCAGCCAAGCTGCTGATTGAGCAGCTGGTGGCCAAGAACAAGCTGGTGAAGCAGGTAACCATTCAGAGCAGGCTCGTGCTCCGGGCGTCCTGCGGCCCGATTAAGCAAGGTTTTCCCGTCTGACTTACCCTGCCCTGGTGGAGCAGCTCGACGTGAAAATAGATAAGTTCAATCAATGCATATTGGGAGGGAGATTCAATTGCGTCAAAAGTTAAGCTTAATCGGTTTGGTTGTACTGCTGATGCTTTCCACATTGACTGCCTGTATGGGCGGAGACAGCGGAACGGCAGGCAACAACAGCACGGTGGAAAGCCAGCAGACTGATAATACAACCGCTACGGCGGAAGCTGCCACAGCTCAAATTCCGGACATTAAGAGCGCGGCGGAGCTGACAAGCTTCCAGGAAGCTCCAATGCTGGCCGAGCTGGTCCAGGCCGGTACTTTGGAGCCGGTTGAGGCACGGATGCCGGTTAAAGAGGACATTATGATCGAGCCGGTATACGAGGAAATCGGAAAGTACGGCGGAGAGTGGAACTTCCCATGGAACGGGCCGGATGACAAGTGGGGAATCGGCATGGCCACCGAGGAAGCGATGTTCCGCTTTACGGAGGACGGCAGCGGCGTGGAGCCGAACGTAGCGAAAGGCTATGATGTCAATGCGGATTCAACCGAGTTCACGATCTATCTTCGCGAAGGCATGAGATGGTCCGACGGCGTGCCGTTTACGGCCGATGATGTCGTGTTCTACTGGGAGCATATGCTGATTCCTGAGACGTTCAGTAAAGCGCTGTATGACTGCTACTATTCGGTGGATCCGGTGACGGGCGAGAAAGCGCGCGCTGACGTAACTAAAGTGGACGATTACACGGTCAAAGTGACGTTCAAGCATCCGAATGTCATGTTCCTGGAGCGCCTGGCAATTGATAACAAATGGTTCTTTGCTCCGGCGCATTATTACAAAACCGTTCTTCCTGAGTTCATCGGGGAGCAGAAGGCGCTGGAAGTGGCCAAGGAATACGGGTTTGAGGACCTGAACACCCTGGGCATGTGGACAGGCTACTACTACTGGCTCTACCCGCAGCGTCCAACCCTTCGCGCATGGGTAGCCAAAAACGATATGAACAGCGACCGGTTTATTATGGAGCGCAACCCGTATTTCTTCAAAGTGGATGCCGCAGGCAATCAACTGCCGTATATGGATCGCATTGTCCTGACGAAAATGCAAGATCCGAGCCATAAGCTGCTTGAGACGATGGCCGGCAAGATAGAGATTACAACATTTGGCTTTACGGATTTCACGGTGCTTAAAGAAAATGAGCAAAAAGGCGACTATCGGGTCATTCAATGGACCACCCCAAGCTGGTCCAGCACGGGCGTGCAATTGAATCAGACGACAGAAGATCCGAAACTGCGCGAGCTGTTCCAGGACATCCGTTTCCGTGAGGCGCTGTCGGTAGCGGTGGACCGCAGGGAAATTTCGGAGATGATCACTAACGGTCTCGGTGAGCCGATCCAGGCTTCGGTGCCGGAAGGGCTGCCGAACGAGCAGGCAGGATGGGCGCAGCAGTGGGCGGAATACGACACGGCGCGTGCAGAGCAGCTGCTGGATGACATCGGATTGAAATGGGATGCGGAGCGCAAATTCCGCACATTCGCGGACGGATCGAACCTGACGTTAACCATCTATCAGGAAGATACGGCAGATGATCCGCGGTTTATCGAACTGCTGCGCAAGTACTATCAGGCGATTGGGATTCGCACAGATGTCAAAATTGTGGATCAGGGAAGTTATTTTGATCTGAAATATGCCAATAAAATTCCGGTATCCGTCAAGTCGGTCAACATTGTCAGCCTGGCTTACCGTCCGGACGAGCTGGTTCCGCTTCGCGTCATTACGCCTTGGTTCGGTCATTACGGACTGTTCACGTCTTCCGGAGGCAAGGAAGGGGTTAAGCCTGAAGGCGATGTTGCGAAGATTCTGGAACTGTGGGATAAGGTCAAGGGCTCCAAGACGAGAGAAGAAGTTCAGGAATGGACTGACGAAATCGTCAAGCTGCATCAGAAGAACCAGTGGGTCATCGGCTACAGCGGCCCTACACCGGTGCTCGTCGTGGCTAAGAACAACCTGAGAAACGTGCCTTCGCTTGTGTTCTCGGATGAATTCCGCGGCATCGGCCATGCGCATCCGGCCCAGTTCTTCCTGAAGTAATTCGTTTTGTCTAACCGAATAACTACAAGCCAGGGAGAGCTACAGCTTAGGCGGCTGCATGTTCTTCTCCCTGGCTGATTTTTTTGAAATACGAGATGTAAGGAAAGGAGCGGCATAGCCCCCTATGATTCGGTATATTGCCAAGCGCACGCTGGTGATGATCCCTGTGTCACTTGCAGTTTCCATGATTGTTTTCTTCATCATTCAGCTCCCTCCGGGAGACTTTATCAGCGGTTATGCAGCGAAAATGTCGGCTAGCGGAGAAGTGATGGACGCGCAGGCGCTCGCGAAGCTCCGTGAAAACTATGGGCTGGATCGGCCGTGGTATACGCAATATTTTTCCTGGATATGGGGGATTCTGACCAGCGGTGACTTTGGATACTCCCTGAGCTATAACCGTCCGGTGTCGGAGATTATCGGCCAGTACATGGGCATCACCGTTATTATTTCTTTGGCAACGATGATTTTTACGTACGTGGTTGCTATTCCGATCGGCATTCTAAGTGCTGTTAAGAAGTATTCCTTTTTTGATTATTTCGCAACCGGGGTCGGATTCCTGGGCATGGCGACGCCAAACTTTTTGTTTGCGATCATTCTGATGTTCCTATCCTTTCAATGGTGGGGCGATCCGATGCTTGGACTGTTCTCTCCCGAATTTGCCGATGCGCCGTGGACGGCCGCGAAATGGATGGATTTGCTGAAACATATGATCATTCCGGTCATCGTGATCGGAACGTCCAACACATGCGAGCTGATTCGGGTCATGCGGGGGCAGATGCTGGATGAGATGTCCAAGCCGCATATCGTGACCGCGCGTGCCAAGGGGCTTCCCGAGTGGAAGATCCTGCTCAAATATTCGATGCGTGCAGCGGTGAATCCGGTGATCAGCACGATCGGGTGGTCGCTGACAACGATCTTTACAGGCTCGACGATTACGGCTATTGTGCTGAATCTGCCGACCCAAGGGCCGATTATGCATCGGGCGCTGCTCAGTCAGGATATGTATCTGGCGGGAAGCTGGCTGCTGTTGATGGCGATATTCACCCTGATTGGCACCCTGTTGTCAGATATACTGCTGGCCTGGCTGGACCCACGAATCCGGCTGGATCGGAAGGAGGCATAACGGTGGCACAGTTGAAGTTGATACAACGCTGGCAGGGCAGACATCACCGCAAGACCGGACAAGACGGCTTGAACGGAAAGCCGGGCGAAGAACTGGGCAACGCGTCCCACTGGAGGCTCATGCTGCGCGAGCTCAAACGCCACAAGCTGGCCCGCATCAGTCTGATCGTGCTGGCTGCGCTCTATACCGTGGCGCTGTTCGGCGCATTTATCGCACCGCAGGGACTGGAGAGCTATAACAGCGAGTATATGAACAGCCCGCCGACCAAGGTCCGGTTTGTGGATGAGCAAGGCAAATTTCATTGGCAGCCTTTTGTGTACGGCCTGAAATCCGAGCGTGATCCGGAGACGCTTCGCAAGCGATTCGTTGAGGATACAGCCGAGAAGTACAAGATCAAGCTGTTCAGCAGAGGGGAAAGCTATTCCTTCCTCGGCCTGTTCCGGACAGATATCCATCTGTTCGGCGTGGAAGAACCGGGAAGAATCTTTCTGTTCGGTACAGACGGCATGGGCCGCGATCTCTTCTCCCGGGTTGTGCTCGGCAGTCAGGTCTCGCTGACGGTACCGCTCGTTGGCGTCAGCATCAGTTTTATACTCGGTCTGTTGATCGGGGGCATATCGGGCTATGCGGGTGGGCGCGTGGATGCGGTCATTCAGCGTTTCATTGACATCGTGCGCTCTTTCCCGACGTTGCCGCTGTGGATGGCGCTGGCTGCGGCGATTCCACCCGGCGTTGGGGTGGTGGAGATGTTCTTCTATATCACCATCATTATGGCCTTTATTGAATGGACGGGGCTTGCGAGGGTCGTGCGAAGCAAATTCATCGCGCTCCGGGGTGAGGACTATGTGGCCGCAGCGAAAATTGCGGGTGTCAGCGATATTAAAATCATTTTTGTGCATCTGATTCCAGGCTTCATCAGCTATCTGGTCGTAGCGGCTACGCTGGCCATTCCCGGCATGATTATCGGGGAGACGGCAATGAGCTTTCTCGGCCTGGGCATTCGTTCTCCGGCTACGAGCTGGGGGGTGCTGATGCAGGAGGCACAGCAGATTGAAAATGTGGCCCTGTATCCGTGGAAGCTGATTCCGCTGCTGTTCGTAATTATGACAGTGCTGGCGTTCAACTTCCTCGGGGATGGGCTGCGCGATGCGGCCGACCCGCACAGCCACAGTCATAGGCCGGCATCCGTCAAGGGAAAGGAGAAGCGCAGATGGTTCAAACGGAAGCACAACAATCAGGCAGCCTAATGCGGGCAGCATCGCCCCTGCCTGGAGCAAGGAAGGCGCTGGAAGTAAGAAACCTCCGGGTGGGCTTTCCTACGGAGGAGGGCATGGTTCAGGCTGTCGGCGGCATTGATCTGGAGATCGAGCGCGGGCGTACGCTGGCGCTGGTAGGGGAATCGGGCTGCGGCAAAAGCGTGACAGGGCGGGCGCTGATGGCATTGCAGCCGAAGCATGCCGAGGTGTCGGGAGAGATCTGGCTGACGCCGGGACGGCAAGAAGCACAGCTGGATAGAAGGCTGCGTGCCAGCAGCGAGAACGGCTCCTTCAACCTGCTCCAATTCAAGCCTGGCGGCAAGGAGATGCGCCACGTGCGCGGAGGCTTGATCTCAATGATCTTTCAGGAGCCGATGACGGCGCTGTCCCCGCTGCATACGATTGGAGAGCAGATCATGGAGAATATTCTCCTGCATCGCACGAAGAACCGCAAGGAAGCGCGGAGCATTGCCCTGGAAATGATGGAGCGGGTCGGCATCGGCAATGCCCAGCGGCGGCTTGATCAGTACCCGCATGAATTCTCGGGCGGGATGCGCCAGCGGGCGATGATTGCGATGGCGCTGTCCTGTCAGCCGGCGCTGCTGATTGCCGACGAGCCAACCACGGCGCTGGATGTGACGATCCAGGCGCAGGTGCTGGAGCTGATGAAGCAGCTTCAGCATGAGCTCGGCATGGCGATTCTGTTCATTACGCATGATCTTGGCGTTGTGGCGGAAACGGCGGATGAAGTGGCTGTCATGTACTTGGGACGGATTGTGGAACGCGCTCCGGTGCGAGAGCTGTTCCGCAATCCGAAGCACCCGTATACGAAAGGGCTGATGCGTTCCATTCCTCGCATCGGCGGCGTCGGAGGCCGGCTCGCCTCGATTGAGGGCACGGTGCCGCTTCCGCTCAATCGCCCGCCGATGTGCGGCTTCTATGAGCGCTGCTCCGAGCGCATCGAGGGGGTCTGCAACCGGCAGGATGTGCCGGAGAGCGATGCCGGCCCTGGACATAAGGTCCGTTGTTTCCTGTACAGCGAACCGGAGAAGAAAGGGGACAATCCGCATGAATGATAGGATGCTTCAAGTGGAAGGGCTGACGAAACAGTACCGGGGACAGCGCAGATCCGAATGGATTCGGGCGGTATCGGACGTATCCTTCGATATTAGACGAGGGGAGGTCATCAGCCTCGTCGGAGAGTCCGGCTGCGGCAAAACAACGCTTGGCCGCTGTCTGGTCCGCGGGCTGAAGGCGAGCGAGGGCCGCTGCATGTATTATCCGGAGGAGGGCGCGCCTGTCGATATTGTGTCTGCAGGTCATCGGGAATTCAAACGGGTGCGCAAGGATATCCAGCTGATTTTTCAGGACCCGTACTCTTCGCTTAACCCGCGAATGACCGTCTTTGATATTATTAGCGAGCCCTTGCGGGCCAATTTCAAGCTGAGCCGCCGCGAGCTGGAGGAGCGGGTCGCCTCCATCGCCGAGAAGACCGGCCTGAATCCGTCCTACTTGCAGCGGTACCCGCACGCCTTCTCCGGCGGTCAACGGCAGCGCATCGGCATCGCCCGGGCGCTCGTGACCAATCCGAAGCTGGTCGTGTGTGATGAAGCGGTATCGGCGCTGGACGTCTCGATCCAGGCTCAGATTATGAATCTGCTCAAGGATCTGCAGGAGCAGCTTCAGATGACCTACCTGTTCATCTCGCATGATCTGTCGGTTGTAGAGCATCTGTCCGACCGTGTTGCGGTGATGTATCTCGGACGGATTGTGGAGCTGGCCCCGAAATCGGAGCTGTTCACAAGACCCCGACATCCTTATACCGAGGCGCTGCTGTCGGCGGTGCCGATTCCGGACCCAGACGGCAAGCGCGAGCGGATTCTGCTTGACGGGGAAGTGCCCAATCCGGCCGCTCCCCCGTCCGGCTGTTCGTTCCATCCGCGCTGCAGCTACCGGACCGAGCGCTGTGCGCTGGAGCAGCCGAAGCTGCGGGAGATTGCCCCAGGGCATCTGGCAGCATGCCATTATGCAGAGGAACTGATGCTTCGCAGCACCCATGAACAAGTCAAAGAGAACGTGACCTCTGAAGCAGGATAAGCTGTAATAAGGCAGCCGGTTACGTTGTATTCGGACTGTATGTTCGCCGGGTGGCAACCATGAGGAAACGGCTCGATGGCCGGTCCAGCGTCCTGTTTCTATCAAAATTCGGAATAATCCCGCCAAGGTTCCGCATACTCTACTAATAGTCTGATATCTATTCGGACAAACGATAGTTTTGCCGCATAGAATATGAAGAGACTCAAGGCATAGAAGGGCAGGGATACCGATGGAATGGGGCATTATCTTTCAATTGATTGATCCTCGGCTGTTCATGGTGGTTGCCGCCTGTTGGGTTATCGGTTATGTGCTGAAGCAGACACCGAGAGTTCCGAATTGGAGCATCGTTTATGTGGTGATCATCGTATCGATTCTGCTTACAGTCGAACTGATCGGCTGGAGCGTGGAGAGTATTATACAAGGCATTCTTGCGGGGGCTTTTGCGGTGTTTGGTCATCAGGCGGTGAAGCAGACGGCGGAAGCGATTACCCGACTAAGAAAATAGCACCGGCAAGCACAAAAAGCGCGCGATCCTGCAGGGATCTGCGCGCTTTTTGGACAGGGGCTAGATGCGCTGAAACATGACGGTGTCACGGTTATAGCTTGTTCGGGAGCCGGATGCCACATTTCGTACATGCACGACTTCGGGGGAATAGCCTTCGATAAAGCCGCGTTCGATTTCGATATATACACCTGCGGGATCTTCCTCCCAGACCGTAACGAGCGTCTCCGACAGCGCGGCGGTAAAAAAGTGAATATCCTGCGAGAGGTATTGGCCATTGCGCTCTATAGTCATCGCTTACTCCCTCCCGTCCGGCTTCTCGGACAGCAATTCCCCGACCAGCTCATACATGCCGTCCCACGAGTCTTTGAGCACATAATCCTTCTGGATATGCGCATTCCACGGCCTCGGAATCAGGATAGTCTGCTTGCCGGCCTCTCTGGCGGCGATCACATTATGAGGACCGTCGTCAATGAGAAGATCGAAATCAACTAAATATTTGCGTTTGGCTACAAAAAAATTGTCATACGGAATAAATGGCAGGTGCTGCTGCATCCATTTCCACTTCTCGGGAACCGAGGACGGGCGCGCGGCGGTGATGACGATCACATCATAGTCGGTCATCATCTTCCGAATTTCCTCTACGGTATGCTCATCAAATATATCGAGCTCCTCATACAGTCCGGGTCTGCCGAAAAACACATCCTCGGTGCACTGCGGATGCCAGATGCCATGCAGGTTGAAGCTTGTAATGTGTTCCATGGCCAGCTGAGGCTGATCGTACTGGGCATTGTGATAGCTGATCGCTTTCGGGATGAGGTGGCAGATCGTATCGTCCATGTCGATGGCCACGATTTTTTTACTCATAATTACGCTCCTGTAATAACTCAACATAATGGTGATTTTCCGTTATTGTAACGGATGGAAGAGACCAAAGGCAAACGTTGTCTGATATAATGAAATACATGAGTTGAGAGAATAGCATATCTAAAGGAGAGTTCATGTATACAGATCAAGAATTGACTATCCGCCCGATCGGCGAGCCGGATTTATATCATCTATGGACCTTAATCTATAAGGAAGAACAGCCGGAGTGGAAGAAATGGGATGCTCCCTATTACCCGCATAAGACGATGAGCTATGAAGAATTTCTGACCTCTGCCGACAAATGGGTACAGGCCGACGATTTCTGGGTTATTGAAGTGGACGGCGCAGTCAGGGGGACCGTCTCTTATTATTGGGAGCACGAGCCCTCCCGCTGGCTGGAGATGGGCATTGTACTCTATGAGAATGAATCATGGGGAAGAGGACTGGGAACCCGGGCGTTAAAGTTATGGATGGCTCATTTGTTCCGGACATTGCCGCTGGTTCGGGTTGGCATTACCACCTGGTCAGGCAATGAGCGAATGATGCGGGTTGGAGACAAGCTGGGCATGCAGATGGAGGCCAGAATTCGCAAAGTCCGCTATTACAACGGACATTACTATGACTCGATCCGGATGGGGATTTTGCGGGAGGAGTGGCTTCAGCTGCAAGGATAGGATAGAACGTTCCGATGCCGGGGCGTGATTTCGCAAGACAAGCCGCAAGTCTGACGAAGCGAGCCCGAATCGTGTAGAATGGAGGAGTAAGCGATTACTTTATCGAGAGGTGGGGGAATGTATGTCACAAAAACCGATGATGTCAGCAGCGGTGCTTGATCGTCCGCTGTCGATCGAAGTCAAGCAGGTCCCTGTCCCTGAACCGAAGCCTGACGAGGCTCTGATCCGGGTCCATTGTATTGGCATCTGTGGCTCGGATGTCCATTATTACGAGCATGGACGAATTGGAAGATATGAAGTGAAGGAGCCGCTTATTCTAGGGCATGAGCTGGCCGGGGTCGTTGTGCGGACAGGAGAGAACGTGACGAACGTCGCGCCCGGGGATCGGGTGGCCGTCGAGCCAGGTGTTACATGTGGACGATGCTCATACTGCAAAAGCGGAAGATATAATCTGTGTCCCGATGTTGTCTTTATGGCTACCCCGCCCGTGGATGGGGCTTGGGCCGAATATGTTGCGGTTCGCAGCGATTTCCTGTTCCGCCTGCCGGATGAGATGAGCTTTGAGGAAGGGGCGCTGCTGGAGCCGCTCTCGGTAGGCATTCATGCGGTGCGGCGGGGCCGTATACGCCCTGAGGATCGGGTGCTGGTGCTTGGCCTAGGCCCGATCGGTCTGCTTGCCATTCAGGCTGCCCGGATGGCTGGCGCATCAGCCGTGTACGGCAGCGATGTGGTGGAGTTCCGCCGCAAGCTGGCGCTGCAGATGGGAGCGGCCGGCGTCATCGATCCGCAGCAGGATGATGTGAGCGAACGGATTCAGGAAGTAACCGGTGGCGAGGGCATCGATCTGGTTATCGAGACATCGGGCAATGCAGGAGCGGTTGCAGGCTCCATCGGTTATGTCAATCGCGGAGGGCGGATTGTGCTGGTCGGCTTGCCAACCCGGGATGCCATTCCAGTGGATATCGGCGCACTGGTTGATGCTGAGCTGGATGTGTATGGCGTGTTCCGTTATGTGAACACGTACCCTGCTGCAATTCGGATGCTGGAAGGCGGTAGTCACCGGATTCGAGATATCATAACACATCAATTTTCGCTGAACGAGATCAAGGAAGCGATCGAGCTTGCCAGAACCCAGAAGGACAGCAGTGTGAAGGTGATGATCTATCCTCATTCAACTTCTTGAGGGAGAGACGAACGGAAGAGGTTCGATACGTGAGCTTGCTAGCGATTGCTGAATCCTAGATATAAAAGTAACAGGCATGCTTCCAAAAAAGGAAGCATGCCTGTTACTTTAGGATGTCATGAGCAGGGACCGACAGCGATCCAGGAGATAAACCCATAGGATAGATTGCAGTCCGGCTGCCGTACAACCTCCAGTTCTGCGGTGTGCTTGTGTTGAGATTTGATAGAGAACTGGAAGCCAAGACTATTGCTCATCCCAACGATAACATAATTGATGTCTGCAAAAGGCTCATCAAAATTCACGTTTACGTTGATCTGAGTTTCTGTTCCAGTCAGAACAAACGGTGTAATGCCGAACTGCTGGAGCTTTGCCTGCCCCCCAGCTGTACTGCGGATAGGAGGGAAGGTTAGGTGTTCGAAGGAAACGATACCCTTGTTCAGATGCTGGCCGGATACAGCACCTTCTGCCAGATGCTTGCTGTCGACAGCTCCTTCGGATATATGCTGCGACGTAACGGTACCTGTTGTCATGTGATGGGCTTGGATCGCCCCGGCTGCAATATGGTTATCCTTAATCTCCCCGTCTTGCACATGCTGAGCCATAATGGATTGGTCTCCAATATGCGGGGAGCGCACACTGCCTGCTTGCAGATGCTCTGGGGCAATCGAGCCCGGATGGATCTTGCCGCTGCTGACAGCATGGTCCTGCAGATTGTCCTCAGCCACCGATCCAAGGGAAAGGTGGTTGTTCGAGATCGACTGAGGTGCAAGCTTGATTCCTTGTATGCTGGCATCGGCATAATGCTCTGGAGAACGAAGTTCATCGGCAAGGTGCTCCAAAGTGATGGCTTGCTTTTGTAAGTGGGAGCCGCTGATGGAGTTCTGTGCAATATGCGCTCCGCTGATGGCTTCCCTTTCGATATGGCTGCCGTTCACGGCTTGAGGAGCGATTTTATCCGAGCTGATTGCACCGTTCCGAATCGCTTCTCCAGCGACAGATTCCGCAGACAGGTGAGTGCCTTCGATCGCATGGGCGGCTATTTTGTCTTTAGTAATGCTGCCTTCTGCCAGCTTGGAGGACGTAACGGCCAGATCGGCAAGCTTGTCGGTTGATACGCTTTCCGGGGACAGCTTCAAGGAAGTGACTGCATAATCTGTTAGGTGACGCGGAAATACAGCACCCTCCCCAATCAGGGATTCCGTAACCGCGCCAAGCGAAATCTTCTCTGAGGTGATCGAGCCGTCGGCAAGCGCACTGGTCTTCACGCTCCCCTGCTGCATATGCCGGCTTTCAATGGTCTCGTCTGCGATATGCCACCCTTGCACAGCCTGCTCCTGAATCGAACCCGAGCCGACACTGCCGATGTTCAGATGATGTTCCTTGATGGATTGCTTAGTGATGTGCTCTGAGGTGACGCCTTCTGGAGCGATATTAGTTCCACCGACGGATCCGAAAGCCAGCTTGCTGGCGGTCACACTTCCCGAGGCGAGCTTATCTTCGCTGACGGCCCCTTGTTTAAGGTGCTGGTCGGCTATAGCTGCATCCGCGATGTGGCGCTCTTCAATCGCCTTTGGCTGAATGGCGTTCCTATTGACGCTATTATTTCCGAAGTGGGCCGGAAGAAGGCTTCCCTCGGCGATATGGGCAGAGCCGATTGCGTTTACTGTCAAGTGCTGAGTCTGAATCGATTGCGGCGCTATATGGGCGGCCTCGACCGATCCTTTGGCCAGATGTCGGGCTTGAACCGCTTCGTTAGCAATTTTCTGCGGCAGAATGCTCTGGTCGGCAATTTTCGAAGCTGTTACCGCATGCTCCACCAACTTAATGGTTCCGACGGACTGATCCGCCAGCTTCGGACTCGTCACGCTGGCATTTCCGAGATGACTGCTGAGTATGGCCTCGTTGCTGATTTGCTCCGAACCGACCGAGCCCTTCTGAATTTGTTCAGGTCCGATGGATCCTTTGGCCAGGTGGACGGATTGAATGGCTCCGTTCTGGATGTGAGGGGATTGCACGGCTTCCTCGGCTATTTGCGCCGGACCGATGCATTCGGGAGCCAGGTGCTCGCGGTTCACGGCGCCATGCCCAAGATGGTCTCCATGGATGGATTGAGCCGTAATATGGCTGCTGCCGATAGCTCCCGGTTCGATTTTGTCCCCGGTTACGGCGAAGTCGCGAATTTTGGAGGTCGTTACCGCCTGTTCTGCGAGCTTGGAGTTATGGACCGCCCCGTTTGCCAGATGGCGTGTCTCCACTGCGCTCGAAGCGATTTTGTCGTTGGTTACGGCTTGATCATCCAGAATTTCGCTTGTAATAAGCAATTGGCTGATATGACGGGCGGTAATGCTGCCGTCAGCGATTTTGTCCCCCGTGACGGCGCGGTCTGCCAGCTTCTGAGAGGTGATGCTGCTATCCTTTATTTTACTTGTGTTAATCGAGTTGTCCCGAAGTTTGCGAGTGGATAGGGATCCGTCAACGATATGTTCACCCGAAATGGACAAAGGAGCGATTTTCCCGGATGTTATCGTGCCTTCGGCTAAATGAACGCTGGTGATCGCATAATCTTGGATTGCTTCTGAGCCAATGGCCCCGGGCGCTAATTTTGACGCAGAAATTGCATGGGGAGCGATTCGGCTCTCGGTGACGGCAAACTCGCCGATATCCTCGGTGAATATGAAAGCTTCCTTCAGCTCTGGCATTTGTTTCTCAGCCAGTATCTTTTGGACCGGCTTCTCTCCTTCTACCGCGGATTCCGCCTCCTGGTTCAGAACTGATTTGGATTCGCTCCGGTCTCTGTCTAGTATACTTACATCGAACCCAATACCCGATTCATTGTCGAAATGTTCATGCTCGACAACCTGCTCTTCGGCTACGGCCGCTCCCATAATCTTTGCAGGCTTCTCCTGTCTATGGACCGGTGTCATTCCATTGCCCAGAAAATCCAACTCCCTTGTATTGGCATCGACGATATATCGTTTATCTGGCGTTGAGGCCGAAGAGGGCTTCTGCTTTTTTCTTTTTTTCAAGGCTGCTCGCTCCTTTTCGAAAATACGGTTATCTTCGGTATCATATGCACGCTAGTGGGCCGCTGTCACCGTGAGGAACTCGCATATATTCATAATTTTCCACTTATAAAATGAAAGGACCCGGCGAATTCGCCGGGTCCAGCATGTTGCGCTTATCCATGCGCTATGAAATTTAACCCCTGCCCCTCCCATGACGGGTGTTCAGACGGTTCCGTGTTAGAAGTTCATATCAGGAAGACAGCTTCCAAAACAACAAAAGCCCTGCCTCTCTTTCGTCCTTGCGGCTCCGATGACCGCTCCAGTGTGAATCAGAAAACGTTCCAATAAAACTCATACTTGTTGGGTTATTAAATAGGAATTTTACACTTCGTGATAGTTATAGAATTAACCTTGTTGAGGAACTTACGGGGTTAAACTTCGGATAACAATTACTTATTATACACTATACTCTGCTCAAAAAGCAAATCGGGGTCTTATGCTCCGCTGAATCTATGCGGTTTGACCCGCGTGATCGGCCGGATCCGGCTGCAGCTGCAACTGCTCCCGTGCGATCTGCCTGCGGTGCATTCTGTGTGCCAGCCAGGCGCTCAGCTCGTACAGGGCGATTAGCGGTATGGCGACGAGCAGATGAGATACCAGGTCCGGTGGCGAGATGAGCGCGGCGATGATGACAAGGACCAGGTAGGCGTAACGGCGCATCGTTCTGAGAAGCGCGGGCTGAAGCAGACCGATCCGGGTGAGGAACAGCACGACGACCGGCAGCTCAAACGCAAGGGACAGCGGAATCACAATGCTGATCATGAAGCCGAAGTACTGGGACACCCCGTACGTTTCAGCTAGGTTCAGCTGGGCGTTGATGCTGCCCGTGAAGGCAAGACTCATCGGGAAAACGACAAAGTAAGCAAAAGAAATCCCGGCCACGAAGCACACAGCCGAAAACGGAACAAAGCGCAGTGTTGCGGACTTCTCCTGCCTGCTCAAGCCCTCCTGTACAAACCGCCAGGTCTGGTAGAATGCAAACGGAAGGGTCGGGGCCAGCGAGAGCACCATTGCAATGCTCATATAGATCCGAAGGCCGTCCCAGGGGGAGAAGGCATTCCAATTCACCTGAAAGGCGGGCGAGTGCAGCTTGAGAAAGCTCAGAAGATGCGGCGCGGCAGCCAGCCCGATGCCCATCGACAGCACGAATACCAGCAGGATTAGCAGGATCCGCTTTCTAAGCTCGGCGATGTGCTCCAGGATCGTCATCGTTTTGTTGTGCTCCATCAGGCTCTCCCTCCTCTATCATTTTCAGTTTTCAGCGGTACGCCGGCGCACAGCGCTTGGTTTTTGGCGAGATTATTTCTTTCAGTTCAAATGTATTAAATCCCTCCTGCATCTTTTGGTGGATTTCCTGCAATTTTTGTACATCCTCAAAGGAATAGCGCCGATTCCCTCCTTTCGTGCGGGCTGGAAATACCAGCTTTCGCTCCTCGTAGTAACGAATTTGCCTTTCCGACAGTCCGGTTAACTCACACACTACCCCGATGCTCATGACCTTACTTTCCATTCATATTACCTCCTGTGTAACTATTATTAACCCAAACGGAAGCGTAATGCTTGGGGAGTACACCGAATTGAAAGCTGGTTGATAAGGATGTGGATGTCAACGCTTGTTAGCGGAAGATTTTATGACATTGATTTTATGAAAAACGGTTAAAAAAAGCAATTGTTTTTCAAAAAATAAAAATTGTGTAAGAAATCCTGACAAGATTTAAGTCAAAACCCATTTTCTTTGTTAATATCGGCTCATAACCTGACTACATAGCCGAGGAGTGATCGCGATGGCAACAAAGGAACAGTCAAAAGAGATGACCCGCAGACAGTTTTTGAACACCGTGGGCAAGCTGGGCGGCTCCGTCGCTGTCTTCAGCCTGATGGGCACGATGGGCCTTCTCACTCCCCAAACGTTGAAGGCGGCTGAATTTACGCCTCCCGGTCGAAATGATCTTCAGCTAAGCGGACGCACCGGCCAGAAAATTATCATACTCGGGGCAGGTATTGCAGGCTTGACCGCCGCCTATGAGCTGGGACTGGCTGGTTACGACTGCACGCTGCTGGAAGCGAAAGGTCATGCCGGCGGACGATGCTGGACCATCCGGAAGGGAACGGCCGCCAGTGAGATCGGCACGGGTCTTCAGATCGCCCGCTTCGACAATGACCCGGGACTGTATTTCAATGCCGGGCCGATGCGGATTCCGCAGTTTCATGTCACGATGGAATACTGCCGCACTCTAGGGGTGGCCATCGAGCCGTTCAACAATGTGAATGAGAGCGGCTATTACTATAACGAGAATGCAGGGCCTCTGTCCGGCCAGCGTGTGCCCAAGCGTGCAGCCAAGGCGGATATGCGCGGGTATGTCGCGGAGATGCTCGCCAAGGCGGTCGATCAGAAAGCGCTGGATCTGCCGCTTGGACCCGAGGAAAAGGCAAAGCTGGTGGAGTATTTGCGGGCGGAGGGAGATCTGAGCCCGGACCTGTTCTACAAGGGGTCATCCCGCGGCGGCTACAAGACCGAGCCGGCCAGCCGGCTCGATGCCGGTGTGCGTCGTGACCCGTTCGATCTGAAGTCCATTGTGAATTCAGGCTTCGGTAACTATTTCAGCAACGAATACAGCTACGATCAGCAGATGCTCATGTTCCATCCCGTTGGCGGCATGGATGCGATTGTTAAAGCCTTCGAGAAGCATGTCGGGGACCGGATCAAATACCGGACCGAGGTGCAGGAGATTCGCCAGTCTGCATCCGGCGTGCGCGTCGTATACAAGGATCTGGCGACCAAGCAGGAGCATGAGATTGCCGGTGACTACTGCATTTGCACCATCCCGTTATCTGTCCTCAAAAAAATCCCCGCTGATTTCTCCCCGGACATGGCCAAGGCCATTAACAGTACACGTTATGCCTCTGCAGGCAAGATCGGGTTGCAGTTCAAACGCCGGTTCTGGGAGGAGGATGAGCATCTGTACGGCGGCAGCAGCCTGACCAATATGGACATTACGCAAATCTATTATCCGTCCAACGATTATTTCAGCAAAAAGGGAATTCTGCTCGGTTACTACGCTTACGGCGGCATTGCAGATAAGCTTGGCGGGATGTCCTATCAAGAGCGCGAGAAGCTTGCGCTGACCCAAGGAGCGAAGATTCATCCGCAGTATATGAAGGAGTTTGACGCTTCCTTTTCAATTGACTGGAAGCGAGTGCCGTACCAAGAAGGCGGATGGGTGTCCTACTCCGCAGACGATCGCCAGACCTTCTACAAGACGCTGTGCAAGCCGGACAACCGGATTTATCTGGCAGGCGAGCATATCAGCTACATTACTGCGTGGCAGGCGGGAGCCATGGAGTCGGCAAGGGTGGTGGTGAGCGATCTTCATCAGCGCGTCATGCAGGCTTAACAGCAGGCTGTCGTTACTGGACCGGATAAATCGGTGCAGAGGCGGCGCATGGCGGCGGGCATCCTACCCTGGTTTAATGAAGAGAGGAGTGTTTTTTTATAATGAAACGTAAATGGAGATCTATAGCCCTTCTGACCTTGATGTTCAGCGCTGTCAGCATGGTCGCTTATGCTGATTCGCCTTCCGATGTGGCGGAGAAGCCGTCGATTGCGGCAGGTTCGCCGCCGATATTTTATGGCAGCCCGACCTCATCTATCGCAAGTGGTGTGATCGTTCCTGAAGGCGCAGCCTATCTATACACGAGCGGCACCGTTCCGCCTGTCATTAACAGGAATGGGAAGACGGTGTACGGGCGGTATGGCGATACGAAGACACAGGCCATCGGGACGTTGAAGGCGATTGAGCGGCAGCTCAAGGAGCAGGGGCTGTCCATGAAGGATGTGGTGTATTTGCGGGCCTATCTAACGCCTGATGCTGCGATGGATGGTGCTTTTGATTACAATGGCTGGTTTGAGGCGTATGCCCAGTTCTTCAACAATGAACAGAACCCGGTGAAGCCTGCGCGCTCTACGGTGGGCGTGGCAAGCCTGGTTAATTCAGATTGGCTGATCGAGATCGAGGCGGTTGCGGTGTATTCGAGTAAATAAGAGAGAACCTCACTTTAGCTGTGCAGGCAGGCTGTCGCATGATGTGTGGATCAGATGTTTCGGAAATGGTGAAAGGAGAGGATAGCGATGTTTCAAAATGTTGGCTTCGTCGGCATCATGATGATCTTGGTGGTCGTGCTCATTCTGTTCGGTCCTTCCAAGCTCCCGGAGCTGGGAAGAGCGGTGGGGCGCACCCTGTCGGAGTTCAAGTCCTCGGCCAGGGAACTGGTGGGCGATGATAAGGAGCAGGAGAAGGAGAATGAGGGCGAGTCGTCGGTCCTTAAGTTGAAAGGGTAATGTTTGAAAGGCGCAGGCGGTCAGGGGAAGCTCCCCGGGCCGCCTGCGCCTGTTCTGCCTGTTCGATGTCGATTCAGAACGGGGAGATGCGGGTAAAGACGTGTAGACGCTGATCAGCACAAAAACAGCATAGGCATCGATGTTGCCCATAACGAACATGGACCATCAGGGATGGTCATGAATCGTGGCAATAGACATGCAGACTTCCCCGGAGGCGCACAAGAGATCTCTGATGAGAGGTACACCATCTTCTACAAGGAGGACTGATGATCATGGATAACAACGTGTTCAAAGGGAAATGGAAACAGATGAAGGGTGAAGCCAAGAAACAGTGGGGCAAGCTGACGGATGATGACCTTGATGTCATCGACGGTGAGAGAGAAAAGCTCGTAGGCAAAATCCAGGAGCGCTACGGCCGCTCCAAGGATGCGGCAGAGCGTGAATATATGGAATGGACCGATCGCTATCGCGATTAACCGGTTGATGTGGCCGGGCTGAGGTGCAGAGATGCCCCTCAGCCCGGCTGTTTTTATCCGGTAACCGGGACGCATAGCTCACAGTAGCCTTCGCTCACGAGATCCTCAGAATAACGTTCAATAACTGGTTTATGATCCATACGGTAACCATGATGCTCCATGGCTTGAAAGATCCGCTTCCAGGCCTGTTCGATGTGTTCGGCCGTATGTTTGATTTTGCACACCAGATATTCTCCTTCCGCCAGCTTTCCTTGGTGAATGTGATCATCCCACGGCATCGGAATTTCCTTTGAAAGAAGACGGCCTTCGTCTGAATCTGCGTCCGGAAGAATTATCCCTGCATCATAGCGGCAATGTTCCGGTGGCGTGATGTCCGGATTGTCCTGCGCGATTCCAAGTATCGCAGTCGAATGATGAAGCAGTTTGTGCGCTCGGGCCCACCCTTTTAACGCCTCCATGGTCTGGATATTTCCAGCGCCATAAGGGCCCCTGCGCCGAATGTAGGCTATGCGCCAGGAAGGCCATCTTTCGAATCGAATCTCCATGATTTTCTATCCCCTTTTCCCCAGTAAGTTAACGTTCCTCTGTAAGTTAACATGTTATAAAACCAAAAACGACCTTAATTTTTAAAATTATCCACAATTATTCATTTCAATGACAGGTGCGAGGTAATGATGACTTGCCTGCCATTAGTTTATCGCGCCCCCCCTCTTCCAGGCAGGTGATCTTCCGGGTTAAGGCGAATAGTATGGGATGGGCAATGAATAGCGGATAGGCAGACAGATGACCTGGGCGTAGCCTGACATGCCAGGTCATGTTTGTTGTAGCAGGGGATGCGGTGTAGAATGAGTCGGAGAGCAAGATGCAGGCCATGCTGATTCCGTGCTGATGATACATAGGGCCTGCTTGGCGGTGGTGACCGTGTTCGGAACGATTGGGGAAAGGGGGATGCTAGGCGCTATGGGGCAAATTGCACTTGTGGTGGGAGCGACAGGACTTGTCGGCGGACTTGTTGTCAAGGAGCTCTTGCAGCAGGAGGAAATTGTGGAGGTGCGCGCTCTGGTTCGCAGGCCGTTTGAGATGACGCATCCCAAGCTGAAGGTGATGCAGATCGACTGGGATCGGCTCGAGATGTATACTGCGTTTTTTGCGGATGTTCATAGTGTGTACTGCTGCCTCGGAACGACGATTAAGCAAGCGGGTTCTCAGGAGCAGTTCCGCAAGGTAGATCTGGACTACGTCCTGAAGACGGCGCAGCTTGCCAAACGAAGCGGGGTGCGTCAATTTATGGCGGTTAGTTCGGCGGGCGCAAGCCCGAAGGTCCGCAATTTCTATCTTCGCACGAAGGGCGAGATGGAAGAGGGGCTCGCCAGCATCGGATTTAGCGGGCTGCATCTGTTTCGGCCGTCGCTGCTTCTGGGGGAGAGGACGGATACGCGATTCGGTGAGCGACTGGCAGCTGTGCTGATGACGTCGCTGGATGTCGTCTTTCGAACGCCGAGGCTGGCGCCTTATCGGGCGATCCCTGCAAGCAAGGTTGCCCGGTCGATGGTGGTGATCGGTCTGTCGAATGTGTCCGGCAGCCATGTATATACGAACGAAGTGCTGCATGTGCTCGGTTCGGAAGGCTAAATGTTCAAAGTCGTTTGCCAAGGTATGCCGATGGGATTACAATGAGAATACGTACAAGTTGTTGAATAGGGAAGGGGAATACGGATGAGCAAAAATATAATCTCGACCTCAAGTGCGCCAGGCGCTATCGGGCCTTACAGCCAGGCGGTGGAAATCAACGGGTTCGTCTACACATCCGGTCAGCTTGGCCTGAATCCGGAGACGGGCGAATTTGGAGCCGATGTGCAGGAGCAGACCAAGCTGTCGCTGCAAAATGTGAAGGCCATTCTCGAAGCGGCCGGAGCAAGCCTGGACCAAGTGGTCAAAACGACGGTGTTTTTGAAGGATATGAACGATTTTGCAGCGGTGAATGAAGTGTACGGAAGCTTTTTCTCCGAGCCGTATCCGGCGCGCAGTGCCGTGGAAGTGGCCCGTCTGCCGAAGGACGGACTCGTGGAGATTGAGGTAATTGCCGTTAAGAAGTAATGATCACACGCATGATCAAGAAGCTCTTGGCGTTAGGCTTATAGCCGCGCGGAGAGCTTCTTTTTTTGTGCCTGACGGGCGATTCTGCTGCATGCCATATCCTGACGCTAGCTGTTGCGAATCAGCAGATAGATAATGGGGCCGACGACAGGGAAAAACAGCATGCCGAGAACGACCAGAAGAGCGAACTCCGGGCTCCGTCCCATCCGGCGTGCATCGTTATAACCCCAAATACAAATGGCAATGTGAAGAAGAAATAATAAAGGAATAATCAATAATCCCAAGCTAAACATAACCGCCATGTTACATTCCCCCTAATCCTCTCGTTCATATCTGTAAAAGGATACGTATCATCCCACATCAGGTTGCATTTGTAACCGAACAGCACGGCGCCTTTGTTGCTGCGGAAGACGGTCTTTATCATCTTTTTATCGGCAGAATGTCCTGGAATGTTTTGAAAATAGGCGGTGATCGTATAAGATAGTAATAATATCTAAAAAGCAGGAAAAGACGGGAGACTATCATGAATCAACCGCTTTATGGCGTATGGTTAGGTGACGTATTCTTTTGTTTTTCGGGCGAGGTGTCAGAGCCGCGGGTCGATGCATGGAGCCGGGTGGTGAAGGCCCTTCGCCTTCAGGACGGAAGCCGTCCTTATACAGGCGCTGTTCTCCGGCTGGCCGAGCTGAGGTACCCGCTGCAGACCATGGAGCCCAAAAACGGAAGGCGGCCGGAACGTAAGCTGCTGGGCGGACGCATGCTGGAAGGACTGGCGCTTTCGCCTGCCGATGCATTCCGGATGCTGCTGTTCTTGGACAGCGATCACTATAGAAGCCAGGGCCTGGAGACGGGGGAGGAGATGCGATTTTGGGTCAAGGCGAGCCAATTTGCGATGGAGCTGCTGCTGCGCGGCAAATTGGCGCCGTCCTCGGCGGAGGTGCGCCCTACCGGCCGGCGCCGAACATCAACCGAGAGCATTCGGGCGGTATGGAGACCGCAGCTTGATGGGGAGGATCGGGAGCGGTTCCTGCAGCTTGCAGCCAATATGCCGCCGATATGCTTGGGGGCCCCGGCGGCCTTTGCGGGTCACGAGCCGGCGAGCCGGGAAGAAGCGGGGGCCATCGTGCTGCATTCTTTCCTGAGCGCGATCATCGACAGTGAATCCAGGCAATCGGTGCAGGAGCTGGAGAGCAAGCTGTCCGCTCATCTCGCTGCCTACAGGCGGGGACAATCCCCGCTGGTCGAGCTGTGGTGGAACAGTCTGCTTACGGTCAGCCGGGAAATTCCCGTTCAGGGAACGCCGGAAGAGATCGGCGGTCTGGTCAGCAGCGTGGAGGCAGTAAGCCAGGCGGGCATGCCTTATATGGAGGGAGAGGAATTGCCTCCTGAGGACGGAACCCTCCGGCTTGGTCTGAGGCTGGAGCCTCCGCTTGAACCTGGGGCCGAGGAGTGGCGGATCTCGTTCTGGGCTGGCAGCGTGGAGGATGAAGGCGTCTGGCTGCCTGCCCGAAGCATATGGGGCGGGAAGGAGCCGGATCGGATGATTCGGGGACGGGTGTACCGCAGCGTGCGCGACCAGTATTTAATGAGGCTTGGCGAGGCGGCAGAGCAGGCCCCGGATCTCGCGGAGGGCCTATTCGGACCGGCACCCGAAGGTGTCGTTATTCCGCTTGGCCGGCTTGCGTCTTTCATGAAGGAATCAGTTCCGCAGCTGACGGCCGGGGGAGTGAAGATCCAGATGCCTTCCAGGTGGACCAGAGAAGGCCGCCGCCGCGTCGGACTGTCCCTGAAGATGCAGCCGGATGCCAGGCTGACCGGGGAGGAAGGCGCAAGGCCGGTGCTCGGAATGAAGCATCTCGTGGAATTCCAGATCTCGGCCTCGATGGGCGGGCAGCCCATCACCCGGGAAGAGCTGCAAGCGCTGGTGCAGCAAAACCTGCCGTACGTGCAGTTCCGGGGAGAATGGATTGAGGTGGACCTGAAGGAGATCAACCAGGTCCTCCGGTTCATGAAGCGTCATGAGCAGGGGGAAATGGAGCTGGCCGAATGGGTCCATCTCGCCGCCGAACAGGACGGGGAGCGAATCTGGAAGGGGCTGCTGATCGAGGAGCTGGAGACGACAGGACTGCTGTCTTCGCTGCTGGCCGGCGATGGCTTGCGCGAGCTTCCGGAACGACCTGTTCCGGCTT
This sequence comes from Paenibacillus sp. 7541, assembly GCF_002276395.1. Classification (NCBI taxonomy): domain Bacteria; kingdom Bacillati; phylum Bacillota; class Bacilli; order Caryophanales; family Paenibacillaceae; genus Paenibacillus; species Paenibacillus sp. 7541. The sequence goes on from NZ_NQLZ01000023.1 coordinate 37,782, forward strand.
CCTTGCACGGGGAGCTAAGGCCTTATCAGGAACGCGGCTTTCAGTGGCTCAGCCTGATGCGCGATATGGGATTCGGGGTCTGTCTGGCAGATGATATGGGACTTGGAAAGACGGTTCAGGTTATTACCTGTCTGCTGGACAGTACAAGGACTGCTGCAGGCCGGGGACCGGCGCTCATCGTATGTCCGACTTCGCTGCTTGGCAACTGGCAGCGGGAGTTCCAACGTTTCGGCCCGGATTTGTCGCTGTATATCCATCATGGGACCCGCCGCCTGAAGGGGGAGGCGTTCCAGGAGGAGGTCCGGGAGTACGACGTTGTGCTGACGACCTATCATTTGGCAGGGCGGGACGGCAGTGATCTGGCAGCCGTATCCTGGTCGAGCATCGTGCTGGATGAAGCGCAGTACATTAAGAATTACCGGACCAAGCAGGCGCAGAGTGTCATGAAGCTGTCAGCGCCTCACCGGATCGCCATGACCGGTACGCCGGTGGAGAACCGGCTGGCCGAGCTGTGGTCGATTTTTCATTTTCTCAACCCCGGTTATCTCGGCTCCTTCAACGGATTCCGGCAGCGTTACGCCGCAGGCGACGGGCAGCAGGAGCGGCTGCGTGAACTGCACAGGCTGATCTCGCCCTTCATGCTGCGCAGATTGAAGAGTGATCCGGACATCCGCAAGGATCTGCCGGAGAAGCTGGAGGTAAAGTCCTACTGCAGGCTGAGCGAGATGCAGGGGGCGATGTATCAGGCGGTCGTCGACGAAATGCTGGGGCAGATCGAGAATCGGACAGGTCTGGCGAGGAAGGGGCTGGTGCTGTCCTCGCTGACCAAGCTGAAGCAGATCTGCAATCACCCGCAGCTCATTCGCGGGGAGGACAGCCGCACTGTACGCATCGAGCAGTCGGGCAAGCTGGAGCGGATGCTGGAGATTCTGGACAGCATTGCCGATGTAGGCGAATCGGCGCTTATATTCACCCAGTATGTTGCGATGGGAGAACTGCTGGTCAGCGTGCTCACCCGGAGGTACGGGAAGCAGCCGCATTTCCTGCACGGCGGCGTAGCCAAGCGGGACCGCGACGAGATGGTTCGGGCCTTTCAGGCGGGCGAGGGCTCCGAGTTCTTCGTGTTGTCCCTGAAGGCCGGCGGCGTCGGGCTCAACCTGACCCGGGCCAACCATGTGCTTCACTATGACCGCTGGTGGAATCCGGCGGTGGAGAATCAGGCGACGGACCGCGTGTTCCGGATCGGGCAGCATCGTGATGTGCAGGTGCACAAGCTGATTGCCCAGGGAACGCTGGAGGAAAGAATTGATGAGCTGATCGAGCAGAAGAAGGCGCTGTCTGAGCAGGTGGTCGGGTCAGGCGAAACCTGGCTGACCGAGATGTCGGACCGTGAACTGCGCGAATTGATCGAGCTGCAAAGTCAGGATTGGCTGTAGCTGCAAGTGAAGGCAAGAGCCTTCTGGCAGCGGTAGAACCCAGGCCCCGAGAGGAGTGCCTGGAAGCTTAAGAGGAGGTTGTGCCACCATGGAGCAGCAGGAAGCCCCTGAGCGGGGACAGGTGAGGCTGGATTTCACCCCAGGTCTGATCAAAGGGGCAGTTCAGCGCGCGGATGATGAAACCGAATCGGCGCTGGTGGAGGTTCCGGTGGACGTGCTGACACCGGAAGCCAAGCAGGCGCTGGTGGAGCGTCTCGGCCTTCGGCCGCTGACGCTGTACCGCCTGCTTGCCGGGCGTCCGGCCGCCGAGGCGGACGCCGGGCTTCCATCGCCTTCGCTTGAAGGCGATGGATCGGCCGCGCGCTGCTCCTGCGGGCGCGCTGCCTGCAGCCATGCCGCCGCCGTGCTGGATGCCGCACGGCAGCGGCTGGCAGCGGAGCCGCTCCAGCGGCTGGCGCTGCTGGGGCTGCCGCGTGAGGCGCTGCTGGCCGGCGTCTACGACGCCTGGGGCCAGACGGCCGGGAACGCGGCAGGCGGCTCCGCCGACGAGGCGGCCGCACGGGCCAAGGAGAAGGGAGCGCCGCTCCCTTCTCCAGGCGAGTGGCTGGCCGAGGCGGCGGCCGAGGGCCGGCTGCACCGGCCCGGCCCGCAGCTGGATGAGGTGGAGGTGCGGCTTTCGCCGCCGCCTCCACCGGAGGAGCTGCGCCCGGCCGGGGACTGGGCCGGGCTGCTGCCGGGCGTGCGCGGCGCCTCCAAGGCGCTCGGCCTGGTGGTCCGCCAGACGGCGGCCCGGGCCGAGCAGCTGCGCCGCCAGCTGCCGCGAAACGGCGACTGACCGCCGTTTCGCGGTCCGCGCCGCGAGGGCCGGGAGCGGCGCCCATGCCGCAGGAGTGCCCGGCGCCCATGCCCCGGCAGGGCGGCCCATGCCGCAGGAGTGCCCGCGCCCATGCGCTGGCAACGCGGTCCCATGCCGCAGGTACGCCCGGGGCTGAACGGCCTCGGCAACGCGGCCCATGTGCACTCGGCGCCCATGCCGCAGGTGTGCCCGGCGCCCATGCGCTGGCAACGCGGCCCGCGTGCCCCCAGCCTCTCCCCAGCCCGCTAGAGCCCATCAATGACATGAAATGATGGTTTGTCCTCACATTTCGATATGAGGTACAATGGGGAGAGGAAACAATTCATTTGAAGGGAAGAGCGGCAGATGAGCGCAAGAAGAACAAGTTGGACAACCCTGCTGCTGTCATCGCTGCTGGTAGCGGGAATGGTGCTGGCTGGCTGTCAGTCGAAGGATGCCGGGTCAGGGCAGGAGCAGGGACAGGAGCTTCAGTCGCCTGCCGGGGAGCAGCAGGAGAATACGATCCCTGAGGGTGAGGCAGGAGCGGACGATGTGCCGTCCGATCCGGTGATGGCGAAGCGGACCGAGAATGCGCTCCAGGCTACCGTGAAGGAAGAAGGCGGCAAGCAGGTCGTTATCAACGCTGAAGCGATCCCGGTCGTGGTGAACAAGCAGCGGAGCCTGCCGGACGGCTATGCGCCGAGCGATCTGGTAGAGCCGAATGTGCCATTCTCCTTTGACGAAGCGCATGAGAAGCGCCACATGCGCCGGGAAGCGGCGGAGGCGCTGGAGGAGCTGTTTGCAGCTGCCCAGGCCGACGGCATTGAACTTCGCGCCGTGTCCGGCTATCGCTCCTATGAGCGCCAGAAGGTGATATATGAGAACAATGTGCGGACCAAGGGTGAGGAAGAGGCGTCGCGCGTCAGTGCAGTTCCGGGGACGAGCGAGCATCAGACGGGACTTGCCATTGATGTATCCAGCCCGAGTGTCGGCAATGCGCTGGAAGAAGTATTCGGACGTTCAGCGGAGGGCCGGTGGCTCGCCGAGCATGCGGCGGCATTCGGATTCATTATTCGTTATCCGGAAGGCAAGGAAGGCATTACCGGCTACGTGTACGAGCCTTGGCATATACGGTATGTCGGAAAGGACCTTGCGCCGGATATTGCCGACAGCGGATTGACGCTGGAGGAATATTTCGACGAGTCGAATATCAAACTGTAATTCCAGGTCCGAAGAACTGTATGGAAAAAGGGACTGAAGTCTACCCTCATCAGGGACTTTATGTACTTGCGGTCTCCTTGTTCAATCGCTAATGTTGAATTGGAATCCGCAAGGTTCGGGCATATGAACGTGTTGAACTGTCATAAATCCCGGAGCATCCGCTCCGGGATTTTTTCAATTCTCCGGCGGTTTGTTCGTCGGTGAGCCGGCGTAGCCGGGATGGTCATAGCCGGTATCGTTCATTTTGTCGATGATGTTCATATCATTAATCAGTTTGCGGCTGTTCTCATCGCCATGCTCATAGAGGAAGCTGTACAGCTCGATCGTCCGGTCGTCGAACTGCTTGGCCGCATCATCATGATCTGCGGACTTATAGGGGACAAAGGTGCGCCGAAAGGCGTATTTGTCGCTTTTTGCCACATCGTTCAGCAGATCGCGAAGCCTGGTCAGCTCATCCTCGCTCAATCGGACGACAAATTCAACGGATTCATGCGGAGTTTCTTGGATTAAGTTATGTTTGACCGAAACATAATAGGTCGTTTTCTCGTAATTCATATCAAATCCCTCCATTTCCGCATCTGTCGATGGGTTTGTATATGTTTACACGCAATCGCGCAGGGCTGAATCAGCGAAAGTGGCACGGGGATGCTTGTCGGCTTGCCTGGGAATCCCTCCCTTTTTCCAAACGGGAAGCAAATTTGGTATGATAGGTACACGGAAAAGCCCCGCAGCTTCGGGTCTGGCATTTTTACGGGAAAAATGACGGATGATGACCAGTGGGCTTCCCATCGGCAGCGATAGGCGAGGCGATTCAGTACGTCTGTCTGATCTGGCCTGAAGCGGCCCGAATCGAAATTGAAGTGATTGCCTGGAATATGTAAATAAGACCGAACATATATCGGAGAATATTGGAGAAACGGACTAGCGATAGAAAGGGATGAGACGGATGAAAATTTTGCAAAGACTGAAGGATGGAGCCAATAAAGCGACGGAGAAAGCGCAGCATGTGGTGGAAATCAACAAAATGAACAGTCAGATCGCTGAAATAGAGCAACAGAAGAACGCTTATTTTCAAGAGATGGGCAAAGTGTTTTATGAGGGCTACCGATCCCAGGATATGTCGGTCGCCGAGAAAGAAATGGTTGAACTGGCACAGGTCTGTGACGGTTTGCAGGAGCAGATTCACACGCTGCGCAACCGGATTGCCATTATGAAAAACGAGCGGCTGTGCGAGTGCGGGCGTGTCGTTGGACTGGATGCCAACTTCTGCCCATACTGCGGGAACAAGCTCGAGAAGCTGACGAGAAACGAGCCTAAGCCTGAGGCGCAGCCGGTGCAGAGGGAACGGGAGCGGGTGCTTCCGTTTGAGGATGAGCATGAGCATGAGGAAGAACATGCGGTGCAGGAGCGATTTGAATACCGTCCGGTGTCAGGGCCGGCAGAGCCGGAAGCCGAGATCGATCCGGAGGTTGAGGTCGATCCGGAGCAGCTCTTCAGAGAAGAGGAAGAACGCGAACGGGAACGCCGTCACCTTGAGGAGCTTGAGCGGGAGCGGGAGCGGCAGCTGGAATTGGATCGCCGCATCCGTTTCTGGCAGGAGAACAATCAGTTTCAGGACCAGAAGCCGGACGAGGAGAGTGCGCGCGATACGGTGAAATGCCAGATTTGCAGCGTTGATCTGGCCAAAGGCTCCAAATGGTGTCCGCGCTGCGGGGCGGAACAGATCTGAGCGGTAACGGGGACTGCCATATTGCGCAGCTAGCACGAGCGGTGTGTGCGGGTGAAGTTGGCGTTCAAGCATCTTTGGGGGGACTGGGTTAATGGAACAACTACTGCATCATTTGCGCAATCTGGGTTTTACCGAAATTGAGTCGAAAATTATGGTCGATCTGGCTGAGCATGGACCGGCCGGAGGCTACGAGGTAGCCAAGCGTCTTGGCGCTTCCCGCTCGAATGTATATGCGGCCATGCAGCGCCTGGAGCGTCAGGGAGCGCTGGAGCGCATGTCCGGGGAACCGCTTCGTTACCGGGCGCTCAAGCCCGAGGAGCTGACCCGGACGATCTCGATGCGGGTGGAAGCGTCGCTCGCATTCGTGGAGAAGAGCCTGCCCCGGGGAGCCGGAGCGCCGTTTCTGAGCATGGAAGGGGACAAGGCGGTGCTCGATATTTTGTCCCGCGAGATTGGACGTGCCAAGCGGGAAATTATCGTGGACGTATGGCGGGAGGAAGCGGAGCTGCTTCGCGAACCGCTTGCCGAGGCGGAATCCCGGGGGGTTAGGGTGGTTTGGGCCTGCGACGGTCCGGACCACGGACTGGCCCGGACGCTGGCTTGGTCCGGCTGGGATGACCTGGGTGCGCGGAGCCGCGGCGGGCGAAAGTTCTCGTTCGTTGTGGACCGCAGCTGGTGCATGCTCGGCATGCGCGGCGGAGAACAGGAGACCGGCGCGGTCATTACCGAGCATCCGGTCATGGCGGAGATGCTCCTGCATCACTTCACGCAACAGATGGTGCTGTTCCATCTGGAGCAGGATATGGGAGAAGAGCTTGAAGAGCGCTACGGCCCGAATTTTGAAAACATCCAGCGCGAGTATATCTCGTCCGGTTTTGTGGAGGACCGCGGTATCGATCAGCGATCTGATAAACCGGCAGAAACAGAATCTGAGGAATGAAGTGTGGAAGTGACTTTTGTCACTTCCAGTTGCTTTTTTATAGCGTATGCTGGGTATAGGGGAATATAGCTGGGAACCGGTCCTGGCATTGTGCGGGATTCGCCCCATGTTCCCTGAATGAACGCTGCTCCGGCAGGAGATCATGAATAGGGATGGACACTGGAAGAGGAAGGGAGCTGTTATACAACATGGAATGCATCGTCCGTTTTACAGTGAACCATGCAGAAGGGCCGAAGAAGCTGCGCGGACTTATTTTCGTTGATGAGGGAAAAGCGCCGAGCACGGACCAGCTGCTGGATATGTTTCGCGATTTGGAATATGAGGTCGTGCCCGATGAGCAGGACGAGCTGTTGTTCAAGCCTGTGAATTCGAACGAGACCTACCATTCGATTCGGGTGAACGAGCTGGATATGGGTCAGGAGAAATACACGGAAGACCGCAATCTCAAAGCGATATTGAATAATCTGCTGCCGAAGCAGAGAGGATTGTAAAGATGATCTCCTCCGCCTTCTTTGATATAATATTTATTGGCGGAAGGAGATGGAGATGTTTATATTTATAGCGATTGCAATGCTTGCTGTTTACGGTCTGCTTGTCTATTATGTTGGTCGAAGCGTATGGAAGTGGGTGAACCCGCGTCCATCCCTGGTGTTGAAGATCATTTATGCGGTGGTTCTGGCCGTGGTGGCGACCTCGTTTATTACAGGCCGCTTTATCGGGAGCGTACCGCTTCTAAGCATGATCGGCTCGTACTGGATGGCGGTGTTCTATTTGCTGATCATTCTGATACCGGTTATGCATATTGTGCTGCTGCTGCTCAAGCTGACCACGTTGCCAAGACATACGGTGCAGAAGGCCGCAGGCTACGCCGTGCTGGTGCTGCTGATCGGCCTGATCAGCTACGGATCCTACAATGCCTACAGCCCGGTCGTGCGTACATATGAAGTGAAGATTGAGAAGAATGCAGGGGGGCTGGACAATCTGAACGTTGTCCTTGCTTCGGACATGCACTTTGGCCTGCTCTCGGGCAAGAGCCATGCAGAGCGGATGGTGAAGGAAATCAACGCCCTTCAGCCGGATCTCATCCTGTTTCCCGGGGACATTATCGACGATGATCTGGACGCGTATTTGCGCCAGGGCATTGACGAGGTTCTGACGGGTCTTGAGGCCCGGTACGGCGTGTATGCTTCTCTGGGCAATCACGACCGTGATCCGGTTGGAATGCAAGCGTTGATTGACACTTTGGAACGCAGCGGGATGACGGTGCTCTATGATGAATCGCTTGTGGTGGAAGATCAATTGACGCTGGTCGGACGCAAGGACTACTCGGATCGTAACCGGTCTGATATGGCGACGCTGATGCAGGATGTGGACCTGTCGAAACCGGTGATTGTGCTCGACCATCAGCCGAATGCGCTGCAGGAGGCCAGAGAGCAGGGCGCCGATCTGATCGTTTCGGGCCATACGCATCGCGGCCAGGTCTTCCCGGCTCATCTGATTACCCGAGCCTTGTTCGAGAACGATTACGGCTATATGCAGCAGGGATCGTTTCATTCGATTGTCACTTCGGGATACGGCTTCTGGGGACCGCCGATTCGGCTCGGTTCGCAATCGGAGATTGTCATGATCCAGGTTGCGTTTGAAGGATAGCGTTGAAGTATAGAACGGACCGATTGTTTATCGGGAAGATAAGAAATCGTTTCTTTGGCCTGGGGGCTGTGCTCCTTTATGGCTTAAGAAGCGGTTTCTTTTTTTGTGTGGAATAGTTTGGAAAGATGGTTTTCGCAAATTTTCACTTTATTTATTCATAGAGAAGCGGTATACTTCTTTCATTCGGATATAACACGTTCTGTTACTTTAAGCGATGAGAGCAAGGTTGTAATCTAAAGCTCTATCATAATAGTACATCTTCTCGTATATGTGCAGGGATTGGCCTGCATGTTTCTACCCGATCACCGGAAATGATTGGACTACGGGATATTGCAGCGCGGCGATCAGCAGCAGCCTTGTATTTCGGGCTTCGTGTGGATCAGCCGTTGTGTCTGCTTTAGCCCATGGATTCCTTTTTTCGGAGACGGAGAGGATGAAGATGGGCTTTTTTGCTTTTGGGAATGTGGACAAGGATGAAGGGGGAGCATCATGCAATTACTGCAAAACAAAGTTAAAGAGGAAGGTATTGTGCTTAGCAATCAGGTTCTGAAGGTCGATTCGTTCCTGAATCACCAGATGGATCCGGTGTTGATGCGGGAGGTGGGCAAAGAGTTTACACAGCGCTTCAAGGAGCACAACGTCACGCGGGTATTGACCATTGAGTCCTCGGGTATTGCACCGGGCATCATGACCGCGCTTGAGCTGAACGTGCCTCTGATCTTTGCGCGCAAGCAGAAGTCGCTGACGCTCCGTGAAGATATATATGTCGAGAAGGTGTACTCATTCACCAAGCAGGAGAGCAACGAAATTACCGTCTCCAAGAAATTCATCAATCCCGGCGACAAGGTGCTGATCGTGGATGACTTTCTTGCCAACGGCGAGGCAGCTTTCGGTCTGGCCCGGATCGTGGAGCAGGCGGGCGCTGAGGTTGTGGGCATCGGGATTGTCATCGAAAAAGCATTTCAGCCGGGCGGACGTCTCTTGAGCGAAGCCGGTTATCGTGTCGAGTCCCTGGTCCGTATTGCATCGCTTGAGGATGGGAAAGTGACATTTGCATAATCCAACCATTTCATTCAGAAGGAGTTAAGAAATCATGGAAGAAGCGAAGCAAGCGGTGACAGAACCGATTTTTGATAAGAATCGTGCACCGGGCAAAACCATTTCCCTCGGGATCCAGCACGTGCTGGCCATGTATGCCGGAGCGATTATCGTTCCGATAATTGTAGGCAATGCCCTCGGACTGACGACCGAGCAGCTGACCTACCTGATCGCGATTGACCTGCTTGCCTGCGGGGTAGCGACCCTGCTGCAGGTGTTTGGGAACAAATATTTTGGCATCGGGCTTCCCGTGATGCTCGGCTGTGCATTCCAGGCGGTTGGTCCGATGATTATCATCGGCATGCAGTACGGAATGTCGGCGATTTATGGCGCGATTATCGCATCCGGATTGTTTGTGGTGTTATTCTCCGGCTTGTTCGGGAAGCTGATTAAGGTGTTCCCGCCGGTCGTGACCGGATCGGTCGTGACGATCATCGGTTTGACGCTCATTCCGGTGGCCTTGACGGATCTTGGGGGCAGCCAGAATGCCGGCGATGAGTTCGGGAGTGCCTTGAATCTGTCCCTCGGCTTTGGCGTGCTGCTGTTTATCATCCTTATGAATCGTTTTGCTAAAGGGTTCCTGCGCTCGATCTCCGTCCTGATCGGACTGATTCTGGGGACGCTCGCGGCTGCTGTGTTCGGGGGGCTGGATCTTGCTCCGCTGAAGGAAGCCGGATGGTTCCGCGCTCCGCAGCCGTTCTACTTCGGAACGCCGACATTTGAACTGATGCCGATCGTGACCATGATTCTCGTGGCGATTGTCAGCGTGGCAGAGTCGACAGGCGTATTTATGGCGCTTGGCAAAATCGTCGGTCGCGACATCAATTCGAAGGATCTGACCCGCGGCTATCGCGCCGAAGGAATTGCCATTGTGGTGGGCGGCTTGTTCAACTCGTTCCCGTACACCACCTATTCGCAAAATGTCGGGCTTGTACAGATGAGCCGCGTAAAAACGCGCGACGTCATCGTGGTGGCCGGCGGCGTGCTGGTGCTGATCGGACTTATCCCGAAAATCGCTGCGCTGACGCACCTGGTTCCACCTTCGGTTCTGGGCGGCGCGATGGTTGCCCTCTTCGGGATGGTCGTGTCCTCCGGAATCCGGATGCTGGGCGATCAGGTGGACCTGAACCGTCATGAGAATCTGTTCATTATCGCTTGTTCCGTCGGCGTCGGCCTGGGTGTGACCACCGTGCCGGAACTGTTCGCCAAACTGCCGGATTGGATTCGCATTCTGGCTGATAACGGAATTGTGGCAGGAACGGTCACAGCGATCGTGCTGAACCTGCTCTTTAACGGCCTCAAATCAACGCCGCCTGTCCGCAAGGAAGATGAGGAAGCGCTGGAGGGGAAAGTAGCCTGAAGGCACGAGCAGGCACTGTAAGACATACCGGTTCGGCGAATCCTGCCTAACCGGAGAACGGCCAGAAGCCGGCAGAATTCGTTCTGCCGGCTTCTCTGTGTTCACCCGGGTGCATTCACCCTGAAGAGGGAAGAAGAAAGTGCTGTTTGTCCATCGCCGCATCCTGGGCATGCGGCTGCTATAACCGCTGGATCTGCTGCTCGGCGAAGGGGCCGATCCAGGGCAGCTTGAACCATTTGCCCTGGAGCGCATTGAAGATAAGGATGAGCCACATTAATACGCCAAGCAGGGCGAGCAGCGCCGAGGCCAGCAGGCCGATAATCGGCACGGCGCCGGCCAGTACGTGGGCCATGCCCAGTATGCCGTAGGCGAACAGGGATTGCAGGGCATGGAACATGACGTAGCGGCTTCTTTTTTCAAGGGAAAGAAACAGTATCCCTCCGACCATCGGGAACAGATAGCATAGTGCAGCCGCCAGGTTTTCGGGAAGCCCTGTGGACGATTTAAAGGGTGACATTCATACCAGCTCCTTGTCTTTAGAACACTTCATAGGGCAAGTCTTATACCTTAACCATATGAGCGTGTCGGACAAAGTATGATGATATGCTGAAGGCCTATGCTCCCTGTTCTACTTGAGCTTCAGGTTGAGCAGGTATTGAATGAGCGCATCCTGCTGCTCCTTCGTGTACCCCGTGGATTCATCCACCCAATATTCATGCCCCTGCCCGGTGACACTCGTATCCTTCAGCCGTTGATCCTCACGGTTGGCTTTCACTACGAGCTCGCGCAGGTTTCTGTCCACCATCGCTTTGAGGCTGTTGTAGGGATCGGGGGAGATTCCTTTCATCAGGGTTGCGGAAACCCCCACCTGCGTCAATTCCGGACCGACCGCTACGCCTCCGTCATGAAGATAGGGTGCGGACCAACGCAGTCCGATCAGGCCCTTGACTTTATAGCCACCGCCGGTGTTCTTGTGTCCGAGCCCCAGCGTCAGCTGATCCGGTTCGACATCGCCGGATGGCACCTCAACCACTTTGGCATCCTTTGGCAGAGGCACCGGTGTGTCCGGAGGATAGAACAGGGACTTGCCGAAATCGTTCTCTGTCGGAAAGAATGCCCGCGCACGGGCGGGTTCCGTGCCGATTTCCTTGACCGGCAATATCCGGTGGTTGTTGAAGGCGTCTCCTGCGTGGCAGGTGATGCACTGCGCTTTCCGGAAAATTTCCTTGCCAAGCGCCAGCGTCTCAGGCTTGGGTGTTTGTTTCGGCACAGGAGGTCTGATGACGTTCTGGTAGGCGGACATAGCGTTCACCTGCTCGCCGACCTTGTAGCCGGGCGTGTTGACGTACAGACCATTGGGGGCAAACGCCGATACTTTCGGGTAATTCGGAATTTTGATGACTTCATTGGCCCCGGCGGTGCCCGGGTTGGGGTCAAGCGTATCAAAAAACACCGAAGGCTTCATACCGCTTTTCGGATCGTATCGGTATTTCGGATTGGCGGCATTCTGCAGAATCGTGCCCACATAGACCTCTTTATCTATGCCAAAAAAGCTGTCGCTGACATCCATCTGGCTTAGCGAATCGGTGTTCTGGGCATGCACATTGTTCGTGAACGAGCTGAGCCCCTTGAACGGGCCGATCGCGGCAAATCCGCTCCAACTGTACGGATAGTCGCCCTTGGTGAACATATCGGGAATTTGCGTAATATCGCTGATCAAATCCACCGTTGTGTCAAAGTAACCCGGCGCCCATTTCACGAGATTGTCGTCAACGGCCTTCTCCAGCAGCTGGGCATCCGGCAGCGCTTCCTTCCCGCCTTTGGAGTTGGGAATTAAAGGGCTGGAGTCCTTTACATACTGGACCAGATTGTCAACATCGGTATGCGTGAAAAAAGCGGCGCTATTCGGTGCCAGTGCAAGAACGAGCCCCAGATTCAGATCGGCGTTGGGGGCGCCTTCGACCAAGCGCCCTGTCTCGTCGTTCACCGTCGCATGACAAGCCATGCAGGTGACGCCGACCTTGACGCGGCCTTCCTGATACTTTACGGTCAGGCCGACCGGCATATAGGAGCCTTTTGCCACATCGAATCCGGTCTTGATGATATCTCCTTTTTTAAAGGAAAGGCCTCCAACCGTAATATCTTCTTCCAGCGCTACCTCCAGGTTGCTCGTTCCCGCCCCCTTCAGCTTGGCAATCGCCTTCGAGATGCTCTTGATCGTTAACGGACCGCTGACGATGCCAAGCACATCGGAGAGAAAGATCTCATTGCCGAATGATTGCTCGTACAGTGTCTTTCGGCCAAGCTCAAGCATATCGGGGGTGATTTCAACGGCGCCATCGTCGGGAGACAGTGAGGAAGGAGAGGGCTGCCGGGAGTCCGCGTGAAGCTTGACCGACTTGCCCCACACATCGAATTGCCTAACCGGGCCATGCTGCGATGAGCGAAGCTCAGGCTTGTTCTCCAGCTTGCCGATAGGAGGGGTGTAGGAATATTCAGGTTCCAGCAGATAAAGAGTGAGCCAGACTGCGCTTATAGCCAGTACCGGGACGATAAGCCACAGCCATCTGGATTTTCTCATATCGGATCATCCTTTGTGAGCAGGCTTATGCGTATCGTGTGAACGCTCTGCTGTTCCTTGATCGAGAAGAGCTAGTCCACTTCAACATGACGCATTGGAGATTCTGCGTTGACTTGCGTATCCGGTCCTTTTTCTTTGCGGACCAGACGTTCGTCGGTTCTTCCTTCATGGTGGTTCTCAAAATCGTATTCGGTCAGATGCCAAGCGGTTGACCCTCCCTGTGGATCAAACGGGAATCTCTCCCCGCGCTTCAAATATTGTTCCCGGCCCCACTCATTCGTGTAGGTGCCGTCAACTTCAACCTCATCTCGTGAAATCGGGGGCAGATCTTTATCTTTACCGGACATGTTATCAAACTCCTCTCATTCATTTATAAAGAAATCATATATGGCATAAAGTAACCATAATGGAGCATTAATATCCGCTCAAAGCCATGCCGGAGCTCAATCAGGCTGCATGGCTTTCAAAATATACCGCTCCAGCAGCATTCTCGGATTTCTCCAGCGGCTGACCCTGCTGTCGGCTGTGAAAACAACAACAGCGTCCAGCTCCGGAAAGAGATACATTTGCTGTCCGCCATGCCCGTGGGCCAGGGCATAGCTGAACCCTGAGAGCTGTCCGTTCCACCATTGATACCCGTAATCGCCGAAAGCGCCGTACCCTTTGGTTTGAGGCGCAAGGGCTTCCTCGAGCCAGTCGGAGGGGATGACGGCCTGCTGATTCCAGCGACCGCCCTCCAGGCAGCATACACCGATTTTGGCCATATCTCTTGAAGTCAGATACAGGCCAACATGACCCATCGAGTGCCCTTCCGGGCTCGGGGACCAGACGGCGTGGCGAATGCCGAGGGGGCTGAACAGATGCCGGGTCGCATAGGCGTGTGCGGGAATGCCTGTGCTCTCGCTAATGACAACGGACAGCAGATAGGAGTCGATGCTGCGGTACTGGAACTGGCCGATCTCCGCTTCCTGGATCGGGAGGGACAGAGCGAAGGCTGTCCAGTTCCGGGAGCGGTGAAAGCGGCGGATGAGCGGCTCGCCGAGTTTGGTGCCCGTCTGCCAGGCGAAGCCGGAGGTCATGGTCAGCAGGTGGCGGATCGTAATCCGGCCGAGCATGGGCGAGGCGTGCGGCGGCACAAACCTTGATAGTACGGAAGAGACGGATGTTTCCAGTGGCGGAAGCTCTCCGCGTGCATTTGCAATACCGGCAAGCAGGGATGTCACGCTTTTGGTCGCTGATCGGAGATCATTCAGGGAAGCGAGCGCATGACCGCCATAATAGCGCTCATAAATCAGCTTGCGGTGGCGGATGAGCAGGAAGCTGCGCATACGGGGATAACGCTCATGGATGAGCGCATCGGTCTTGTCCAGCATGCGGCGATCGACAGCGCATTCCTCTGGATCCGCACACGAAATAGAGGGGACGGCCTCCGGAGGGCAGATGAATAAAGAGCTGGGAGCATCCATGATGAACCTCCTTTCCGATTGCAGGCTTGGGCAATTCTTAGCCATATCTTAACCAGAAGACGGCTGAATGCTTGCATAGGATGCCGATCTAAAAAAATCAGCCTGGAAAAACATTTTTTGGGAAAGATGAAACAATCCGAAGAATATGATACAATAAATTAATGATTCAGCTGTTTGCTTTCAGGTTATTGTAGTGTCAGGTGCATTGGTAAGTTGCTGAATATCAACCTAATCGTTCACCACAAGAACTGCAGTAAGGCTTCACAACTCAATTTAAGGTAGATCTTTTCGGCATTCTCTAAACGGAGCAGTTTATTTCCACGTTTTGGGAGGGATCCATCATGGCAACGAAAGGTCACAATGAGGTAAAGGAAAGTCTGCGGGAAATGACACGAATTTTCCGGCCTAAAGATCCGAAAAAATTTGTAAAGGAGTACGTCCGGAAATATCATATTATGGGAGGGTACGAAGAAGAGCTCACTCTCGTCGTGGAGAACGAGTTGGGTAAATTAAATTCCTCTGTTTCGTAATATTGATTGCACCTGGATAAGCATCGCTGAAAGCATCATGTAGACATTGATTTTATGGTTTGAACCATTTGGTCTTGAATATGGTTAACCGTTTTTGGGGTGAATGCCCTGGAAACGGTTTTTTTGCTTTTTCCTTGCATATATTGGTTAGAAGTCAATTCAGAAGGCGAGGGGAAGCAAGTCAACATGGGAAAAGTAACGCTGAAGAGTGCGGAGGAGATCGGCTATATACGGCAGGCAGGTTCCTTACTGGCGGCATGCCATCAGATGATCGCCAAGCGAATCAAGCCGGGGGTGACAACACTGGAAATCGACCGGCTGGTGGAGCAGTACCTGGAGCGTGAAGGGGCTTATCCGGAGCAGAAGGGATATAAAGGGTATCGCTTCGCGACCTGCGCATCGGTCAATGAAGTGGTGTGCCACGGTTTTCCGGATGATCGCCCGCTGGCGGACGGGGATGTCGTAACGATAGATATTGTGGTGAACAAGAACGGCTGGCTGGCCGATTCGGGCTGGACCTATGAGGTTGGACAGGTGGCACCGGAGGTTAAGCGGCTGATGAACCGGACCAAGGAAGCGATGTACAAAGGTATCGAGAAGGTGCGCCACGGCGTTCCGCTGGGTGATGTCGGTCATGCAATGGAGACCGTGGCAGAAGAGGAAGGCTACGGTATCGTTAAAGCGCTGGTCGGACACGGCATCGGTCGAAGCCTGCATGAGCCGCCGGATGTGCCGAGCTTTGGAACACCGGGGAAGGGGCTCATGCTGAAAGAGGGGATGGTCATCACCGTGGAGCCCGTATTTACGCTCGGTCCGACAGGAGCTGTATACTGGGGCGATGATGGCTGGACGATCACGTCCGCGGACAGAAGCGTCGGCGTTCAATATGAGCATACCGTCGCCGTGACGAGAAATGGCCCCATCATCTTAACGGGATTATAAGATGATGAAAAATATAGCATAATGAATAGGAGGATCTTCAGTGCCGATTATGGGGCGAGAAGACCCTCCTTGCTCTATGATTGCTGGAGCGAAAGTTCGGGTAAACAGTGAAAGGGCAATCAAAGGAAGAAACGAATGTCGAAAAAAGGCGAAAAGGGGGTTGGATCGAGGGTGGAAGCGATTGCAAACCCGCGTCTGGCGCGACTTTGACGACTTTTCGAACAATTTGTGAATTCCCTGTGAATGATTGACAAAAGTTACCCATGAACTTATATTTAATAAGTGATTGTTTTAATTGACAGGATTACTTCATCCGTGATTGTGCAGGTAGATTACCGCTGTTTGCGCCGGATGGTAGTCTACGAAAATCGAAAAGTGGGGTAGATCAATGATGAAACGGTGGCAGGCAGTAAAGCGTCTTCTTCCCTTGTTAGCCATGTTTGCTTTGGTGTTATCCGGCTGCGGTCGCGAGGATCTGTCGGTCTTGAGACCACAAGGCCCGGTAGCGCAGGGCCAGCTGGATTTAATTAAGCTCTCCATTTCGATCATGGTTGTCGTTATGGTTGTGGTATTTGCAATTGCTGCTTACGTACTTGTAAAATTCCGCAGAAAAAAGGGACAAGACGAAGTACCTGAACAGGTTGAAGGGAACTTCAAACTGGAAGTGATTTGGACGGCGATTCCGCTGCTTCTCGTGCTTATCCTTGCAGTTCCTACCATTCAAAAGGTATTTGCATACGACCAGATTGATTGGAACGATCCGGAGGCCGTGAAGGTAGAGGTTACAGGACACCAGTTCTGGTGGGAATTCTATTATCCTGACCATGATATCAGAACAGCGCAGGAGCTTGTTATTCCTGTAGGCAAGAAAATTGCATTTCAATTGAAAACAAACGATGTGCTTCATTCCTTCTGGGTTCCATCTCTTGGCGGTAAGAGAGACACGAATACGGAGGGCACAGTGAACTACCTGACGCTGATTGCCGATAACGAGAATACATACATTGGCAAGTGTGCGGAGCTGTGCGGTGCGTCTCACGCTTATATGGAATTCCGGGTGAAAGCGGTTGATGATGCTACGTTTGATGCATGGGTTAATGCATTCAAACAGCCGGCCGTGCTTCCTGCAGATACGGAGCTTGCTGAGAAATTCAGAACCAACTGTCTTTCCTGCCACGCTGTGGGCGACCAAGGTGGTCCGATTGGACCGAGCCTGACCGGCATCGGATCGCGTGAGACCATAGCAAGTATCTTGCTGAACGATATAAGCGGCGCAGAGGGCAGCAAGCCGGTAAAAGACAACCTGGTGGAATGGCTGATGGACCCACAGGCTGTTAAACCTGGCAACACGATGCCTGATCCTAAGGATCTCGGATTCAGCGACGAGGAAATCGAGCAGATTGCTGAATACCTGGCCAATTATAAGTTGGATTATTAATACAGCAAGAACTTTTAAAGGGGGTACACACCTTGGCTCATGCTCATGCTCACGGCCATAGCGTAAAACGCTACACGGGGTTGATGGACTGGATTACGACCGTCGACCATAAGAAAATCGGAATACTGTACCTGCTTGCGGGAGCTTTCTTTTTTGGCATCGGCGGTATCGAGGCAATTCTGATCCGGATCCAGCTGATCAAGCCGATGAACGATTTCGTCTCCGCACAGGTATTCAATGAATTGATTACGATGCACGGAACAACGATGATCTTCCTGGGCGTCATGCCGATCATCTTTGCATTGATGAATGCGATCATACCGCTTCAGATCGGCGCGCGGGACGTTGCGTTTCCGTTCCTGAACTCGCTCGGCTTCTGGACATTCTTGTTCGGCGGACTTCTGCTTAACCTGAGCTGGATTATGGGCGGTGCACCGGATGCGGGCTGGACGGCGTACACGCCGCTCTCCTCCACGGAGTATTCGACGACACGAGGGGTCGACTTCTATACGATCGGCTTGCAGATTGCCGGTCTCGGCACCCTGATCGGCGGTATCAACTTCCTCGTGACCATCATTACGATGCGCGCACCGGGAATGTCCTTCATGAGAATGCCGATGTTCACTTGGACGGCGTTCATTACATCGGCGATGATTTTGTTTGCTTTCCCTGCAATTACGGTAGGACTTGTACTTCTCAGCTTTGATCGTTTGCTTGGCGCGAATTTCTTCGATGTCGCATCTGGCGGTAACCCCGTATTGTGGCAGCATATTTTCTGGATTTTCGGCCATCCTGAGGTATACATTCTGATTTTGCCGGCCTTCGGTATTATTTCAGAGGTTATTCCGACCTTCTCGCGCAAGCGTCTGTTCGGATACAGCTCCATGGTGTTTGCAACCATCCTGATCGCCTTCCTCGGCTTCATGGTATGGGCTCACCATATGTTCACAACTGGTCTCGGACCTGTTGCGAATGCGCTCTTCTCCATCGCAACGATGCTGATTGCCGTTCCGACAGGGATCAAGATCTTCAACTGGCTGTTTACGATGTGGGGCGGTCAGATTCGTTTCACAAGCGCGAACTTGTTCGCGATCGGATTTGTCCCAACATTCGTCATGGGTGGTGTAACCGGGGTTATGCTTGCTTCGGCTCCGGCTGACTTCCAGTTCCATGATACGTATTTCGTTGTTGCTCACTTCCACTACGTTATCGTAGGTGGTCTGGTGTTCGGCCTGTTCTCGGGTCTGCATTACTGGTGGCCGAAGATGTTCGGACGCATTCTGGATGAAAGACTTGGTAAATGGACGTTCTGGACGTTTGCAATCGGCTTCCATCTGACATTCTTTGTACAGCATTTCCTTGGTCTTCTGGGTATGCAGCGGCGGATTGTATCCTACTTGCCGAATCAGCACTTTGATACGCTCAACTTGATCAGTACGATCGGCGCATTCCTGATGGGTGTCGGTGTCATTCTGTTCCTGGTGAACGTGGTGCTGACAACGAAGAAGCCAGCCGGTGTTGCGAACGACCCTTGGGAAGACGGTCGTACCCTGGAATGGAGCATTCCATCTCCTCCGCCGGAATATAACTTCAAGCAGATTCCGCTCGTGCGCGGTATCGACGCATTCTGGAAAGAGAAGATGGCTGGCAACAAAGGCATGACGCCTGCTGAACCGGTAGGACCGATTCATATGCCGTCTCCGAGCATCCTACCATTTGTGATGTCGGTGGGGCTGTTCATCGCGGGTCTTGGCTTCATGTTCAGTACGGAGGACTTCTCCAACGCATTCATGAGCCTGATCTTCAATAAATACATCGTTATGATTGTCGGACTTGTAATCACCTTTGCGGCTATGGTTGCACGTTCCCTGTACGATGATCACGGCTATCATATTGAAGTTGAAGAACTGGAAGAGGAGGGGAAAGCATGACATCACACGCTGAACATGTAAACGGCGAACTTCCTCATGAGCCCGAAAAAGCAACGCTGGAGGGCCGTAATAAGGTCCTGGGCTTCTGGCTCTTCCTTGGCGGTGAAGCCGTGCTCTTCGGAACACTGTTCGCAACGTTTCTGGCGCTTCGCAACCAGAATAACGAAGGGCCGACGGCGGGTGAACTGTTCTCGCTGCCGATTACAGCCGTTGCAACGCTGATCCTGCTTGTCAGCAGTTTGACCTCGGTGTTCGCGATTCAGGCGATGCATCGCCATAATGTGAAATCGTTGATCAACTGGCTGATCGTAACCGTTGGTCTCGGCCTCGCGTTCCTGGGTCTTGAAATTTATGAGTTTTACGAGTACATCGTTCATGAATCCTTTGATATGAAGACAAGTGCTTTCTCGTCCGCATTCTATACCCTTGTCGGATTTCACGGCGCTCACGTAGCATTCGGTGTCGCCTGGATTGGAATTTTGATCGGCCAGCTGTATAGAAAAGGATTGAACGTTGTTACAGCGCCGAAGGTATATGTGTCTGCGATGTACTGGCACTTTATCGACGTTGTGTGGGTGTTCATCTTCTCGGTCGTATACCTTCTTGGAAAGGTGGCCTAAGAAATGACTGCAAATCAACAATCTAATGAAGTTACTGTGAAGCATCGTCATCGTCCGGAAGGCCCGGAAAAGCACATTTTGGTGTTCATCTTCTCGATCATTCTGACTGCAATCGCATTTGCGGCGGTGATGGCTGGCGGAGTAAATGCCACGTTTGCTGTAATTCTGCTGCTCGTGATGGCAGTTCTGCAGGTGTTCGTGCAGATGGGATACTGGATGCACTTGAAGGATAAGGGGCATCTGATGCCGATCCTGTTTATGATCGGCGGCTTTTTCGTAGCGAGTACGGCGATTGTCATGGCGTTGTTCTGGGTTTGGTGGTAAAATGAAAAAGAGGAGGCTAATAAGCCCCCTCTTTTTTTAAATCGTGGACATATGTCACAATATCGACAGAATTTAACCCGTTTCGGGGAGGTTTTCGAATGCTGGGCTTAGAATATTTTACTTTCGCAGATAAATGGAGTCCGCTGTTCCTGGCTTTCATGCTGGTTCTGACGGCGGTCTACTTCCTGATTGTTGGACCGCTCAGCAGCCGCTTTGAAGGCAGCGCTCCGGTATCGGCGGGCCGCAAGGTGCTGTTTGTCAGCGGCATGGCTGCTTATTACTTGGCCCAAGGCGGACCGATTGAACTGCTGGGGCACATGATGTTCTCTTTTCATATGATCAGCATGGCCTTGTCCTATCTGGTAGCGGTACCGCTGATCATTTTGGGTATTCCTGTATGGTTGTGGCGGGCCTTTGACCGGGTGAATCCGTTCAGGAAGCTCGGGTTCCTGGCGCGGCCGATTGTGTCGGCTGTGGTGTTCAACGGCTTGTTCTCGTTCTACCATATTCCGGTTGTACATGACTTTGTCATGCTCAATTTCACGGTGCACAGAATATATTTCCTAATTCTGTTCATCACCTCAATGCTCATGTGGTGGGCGATTCTGAATCCGATCCCGGAAAAGGACAAGTCGTCGGGCCTGATGAAAATGGCGTACATCTTTCTGAACATGGTGCTGTTAACGCCAGCCTGTGCGCTTATTATTTTCTCAAGCCATCCGATGTATGCGACTTTCAGCGATCCGGCTGTATGGGCGAAAGCGATGGGGTACTGTGTTTCGGATACTTCTACACTTCTGACAAGCTTCAGCGGTCCGCAGGATTTCGGATATCTGGATCCGCTCATTGATCAGCGGGTAGGAGGTATTATTATGAAGTTTTTCCAGGAGATCATTTTCGCTTCGATGCTGGCTTATGTGTTCTTCCATTGGTATAAGCGAGAGAACAAGGAAGATGATCCATTGCCGGGAGACATCCCGCCTGGAAATTTGAATCAAGCGTAAGCGGGTTACTGAAGGAGGACAGGCATGGATATTTATACGATCTTTCCCACGATTAGTACAGCATTTATCGTCATCAGCGCTGTGCTGGTGGCGATTGGCTGGAGACTGATTATTCAGGGAAAGCGCGAGGCTCATAAGAAAGTGATGATATGGGCGGCAATCGCAGCGATTATTTTCTTTATTATTTATTCGTCCCGTACGATATTCGTAGGGAACACGACGTGGGGCGGGCCGGATGATCTGAAGCTTTATTATCAGATTTTCCTTGTCTTCCACATTATATTGGCTACAGTGGCAGCTGTGTTCGGGATTACAACGCTTGTCCTTGGGTTCAAGGAGAAATATGCGAAGCACCGGAAATGGGGCCGCGTGACATCGGTCATCTGGTTCTTCACTGCCATTACAGGGGTGGCGGTATACACACTGCTGTATGTGCTGTACCCTGGCGGACATACGAAGCCGGTATGGGAAGTCATATTCGGGATATAAGTAACACAAGCACTTGTCAGAGGAATCTGACAGGTGCTTTTTTTTCTTGCAGAGGAAAATTTTATGAGGGGAATTGACAGTGGAAGAAGCACACTATATACTGTGTATAAAGATATACACAGTGAGCACAGTAATCACACTAAGCACAGTGTTTCTTATATGCAACAACTTCGATTAGATAACGTTAACGACCAGGGAAGGTGAGTAGCTTGCATAACATTCGAATGGCGATGAACATCATTGAGAAGGACTTTCGCAGTGATAAGTTTCAAGTATTGTGGACGCTCCTATTCACGCTGTATATGGTTCTCGTCACCGGCATTACAATCGGGCAGCAGTTTGAGGATTTGGGCAACGTTTTTCCTTTCGTGGACTTTATATTGTTTTTCTATGTACCGATGATGGGCCTCTGGTTCTCCAGACGTTCATTCCGTTATCTTAACGAGGATTCATACACCCAGATGCTGTATTATTATCGGACACTTCCGATTCCGGTGCCCGTCATTGTTTATAGCCGTCTCATCATGGGGCTGATGGCATTTCTCTTTAACGGGTTGATCTACTATGGCAGCATCTATCTGATTTCGCCCGCCACGAGAGCGATTATGGACATTCCGAGTTACCTTGCATTTGTAGGGATATGGCAGGGGATAGGATTTCTCGTCTCAGGCTTCTACATTTACTGGGAGTTCATGGTTAGCGGCAAGGCATATTTCCACAGGGCGTTGCTGCTCATTCTGATAACCTCGATTGCAGTTGTATCGATGAGCATGATGGGATTTAGCCTTTTCAAATTCTCGGCCGAATCTGCCATGCGCTGGAAGCTGTTATCGCCAGTGATGTGGGGATCGCTGATTATCGGGTTGGGGACTTTCCTGCTGTTAGGGAGACGGACGCTGCATATGCTGAAGAACAAGCGAGATTTGGCATGAACGAATCTGGAAGTTTGGGGAATGAGAGAGGTTCCCATCGGATCGTTTCTGAATAAGTGAGGTGATAGAGGTGCGAATTCCTATTCAAATTAATGAAAACAGTGCAGAGCCCTTGTATCACCAGATTGAGACACAGCTGCGTTCGCTCATTATTAGCGGTCAGATCGAGGAGGGGACACTTTTGCCATCGATTAGAGAATTCGCCGGAAATCTGAACTGCAGCGTCATCACGGTTCGCAGAGTGTATCAGGATCTAGAGAATGAGGGGCTGCTTCGCACAAGGCAAGGAACCGGCACTTTTGTCGCCGGTGTCGGAGCAGAGGAAAGAGAGCAATACAAGAAGAAAGAGGTTGTTGAGGCGCTGACAGCCGCTATTGAGAAGGGACTGGCCGTCAAGCTTGAACAACACGAGCTGATTCAGTTGTTTAACGAGATTGTGCAGAAGAAATATCAACCGAAGGGGGATGTATGATTATGGAACCGGATGTGATTTCATTCCGTAATATTCATAAGCGACGGCGAACCAAAACCATCGGTCCTATCGATATGTCGATTCCATCAGGATACATCGTGGCTTTGGTTGGGCCTAACGGATCGGGTAAGAGCACGCTGCTTAATATGATTATGCAAACGGTGTTTCCTGACGAGGGAGAAATCAGCTGGTTCGGTCAAGCCTATCCGGATGGACTGCCGGTGTCGGTCAGACAGCAGATCGGCTTTGTTCCTGAACAGTTGAGCCTGGAAGAGAAGAATTTGACGGTAGATGAGGCAGCGGCCTTTCGATCGATCTGGTATGACAATTGGGACGGGTATTTATTCGATGAGCTGCTGTCACGCTTCGATGTTCCGAGGGGAGTCCGGCTGACCAAAATGTCGAAGGGCGAGCGGCGCAAGTTTGAAATTGCTGCTGCAATGGCCCCGAGGCCGAAGCTGCTCATACTTGATGAACCGTCATCGGGGCTTGATCCCTTTGCCTGGAAATTGATGATCGAGCAGCTCCACAAATGCATGCGAACAGCGGATACGAGCATCCTGCTGTCCACCCATATTGTGGATGAGATTCGGCGCTTGGCGGATTATGTGGTGCTGATGCATCACGGAAAACAGCTGGGTATGGTCGAGAAGGATTCCTTGCTGGATAACTGGAAGGAATGCTGGGTCGCTCAGAATGCAGCAATCCTGCAAGATTTGCCAGGCATCGTAAGCAGCAGACAGGAGTCTGCAGGCACGATCTCGTTCATAACGACCGAATGCTTGGAAGTGGAACGAATTCTGCATTCCGCCGGGATCGGATTTATTCAGACCCGGTCGCTCGAACTGGATGAAGTGCTCGGATTGTGGATTGATGGCTATAGTCCTGCCGGTATGAGGAAATAAGAGAGGAGATTGACGTATGCTGCGATTGCAATTGGAAGATGTAGTGAAGATTTATGCTGACAAAACCGCGGTCAACCGGATTTCGCTTGAAGTGGAGGAAGGGGAGATCTACGGCTTGCTGGGGGCCAATGGTGCGGGTAAGACCACAACGATGCGCATGGTTCTCGGCCTGATCTACCCTGACGAAGGAAAGATTCTGTACAATGGCAAGCCGTACAACAAGGAGCTTCGCCGTCTGATGGGATATCTCCCGGAAGAACGCGGACTGTACCCGAAGGTGAAGGTAAGCGAGCAGATCACGTATCTGGGTCAGCTGCGGGGAATGTCAGCCAAGGAAGCGGACAAGAGTCTCAAATATTGGCTCGAGAAGTTCGAAGTACCGGATTACTATGACAAGAAAATCGAGGAGCTGTCCAAAGGGAATCAGCAGAAGATGGGCTTTATAGCCGCGGTCATACACAACCCGCAAATTCTGATTCTGGACGAAGCCTTCAGCGGTCTTGATCCGGTCAATGTCGAGCTGCTGAAGTCCACGGTGAAGGAGCTGCGGGATAACGGAGCCAGCATTCTATTCTCGACTCACCGGATGGAGCATGTGGAAGAGCTGTGCCGGAACATTACGATTCTGCATCGTTCCAACACCGTGGTGAAAGGGAACCTGAAGGAGATCAAGTCCCGTTATCCGCGTGAGGAGGTTGTGCTCGGCACGGAAGGGGAAGTGCAGGGCCTTGACAAGCTGTCAGGCGTCACGGAAGTGACGCGCACCGAGGGAGGATATTTGATCCGCATCAGCAAGCTGGAAGCGGCCCAGAGCATTCTGAATACAGCGATGTCCCAAAGCGTCATTCATAAGTTTGAAGTGAAGGAACCGACATTGAACCAAATCTTTATTAAAGCGGTAGGTGAATCCAATGAATAATACATGGACCGTAATCCGATTTACATTCATGAACAAGGTCAAGACGAAGTCCTTTCTTGTCACCACCCTGATATTTGCCATACTTCTCTCCGTCGGCATCAATCTTCCATATCTGATCCAACTGTTCACAGGAGACGGGGATTCGGGAAGCAAGGCAGCTGAGCGGATCGGACTCGTATATAGTCAACAGCAGGAGCTCGCGACGGAGCTGGAGTCTTCCTGGGGCCAGCTGACTACCAATTATGAGCTTATCCCTTATGAGACAGAGGATCAGCAGCTTCTGAGCCAGGATATGGACAATGGCCTTATTGAGGGGTATCTGAAGTTCGAGGAGCAGGAGGGCGGACTGTTCCCGGCGGTTGTCTACACAGCAGGCGAAGACAGAATGGAGCTGGAGCTTCAATCCAATCTTCAGGCCGCGCTCCAGATTATTAAAACGCGCAGCATCGCGCAAGGGTTAAACTTGACGGAGGCGCAAATTACCGAGATTAATACCCCGGTACAGATCGAATCGCGGAGTCTCGATGCAGGCAATGCTGGCGATGCCGAGGGAGAAGGTGCAATCCCGGGCTCTTCCGCTGAAGCGATGGATTATGTGCTGGTATACGCACTGGTGATTCTGTTCTTCTTCACGCTGATGAGTACAGGGAATATGATTGCTTCCGAGGTAACGACGGAGAAGAGCTCCCGGATTATGGAGATTCTCATTACCAGCGTATCGCCGCTCAGCCAGATGTTCGGCAAGGTCATCGGCATGCTGCTGCTCGGATTGTTTCAAATCTTGTCCTTCGGTGTGGTCGTGGCGATTAACCTGATGCTGCCGCATAATATTGAGGTGCTGAAGGACCTGAATCTGGATATCTCGGCGATCGATCCAGCGCTCTTGATTCTGGGGCTCGTGTTCTACATCCTGGGTTACTTCCTGTATGCGGTACTGTATGCAGCCGTCGGCTCAATTATTAGCCGTACGGAGGATCTCGGGCAGGCAATCATGCCGCTGACGATGGTCTCGCTGGTTGCGTTCTATATTGCGATCTTCAGCTTGTCGACACCGAACTCCACCTTGCTTAAGGTGTCCTCCTTCATTCCATTTACCTCGCCGACAACGATACTGGTGCGGGTAGGACTTGGCGATGTACCGATGTGGGAAGTAGCGGCATCGTTGGTCATTTTGATCGTATCAATTCTAGCCTTTGGCTGGCTCTCGGCCAAGATTTACCGGACTGGCGTTCTGCTGTACGGCAAGCGTCCATCCTTCAAGGAACTGATGAAGGCGATGAAGGCATACAAGATGTAAATGACGGCAAGACAACAGACAACAAGACAGACATCCCGGTTAGCTTTTTCTTAGACGCAGCAATTCATCATTATTCTATATACCAAAGGAGATATGAACATGAAAAAATGGACACGGGTACTGCTATCTGTAATGATTTCCGCAGGGCTGCTGGCTACGGCTACGCCAGTGATGGCTGGTCCAGCCCAGCCGGACATCAAGGTCAATGATCAGCAGGTTGAATATGCTGGAGGCGCTCCGCTCATTGAGAAAGGCACAACCTATGTTCCGCTGAGAAGCACGCTGCAGGCGCTGGATGGGCAGCTGACAAGCGCGAAAGACGGCATCATTCAGGCTGTTGTCAACGGGCAGACCATCACGCTGAAAAGCAGTCTGAAAGTTATCAATGGCGTGACCTATGCGCCAATCCGGGTTGTTGGGGACGCAGCAGGCTATGAGGTTCGCTGGGACGCTTCATCCCGTACGGTAGTTCTGTTCTCCAAGGAAGCGGCGGAGACAGGCGCGCGCGGTTTCCTCTGGCAAGTGGAGCATGACGGGAATACGGTATATCTCGTAGGCTCGATGCATGTGGCTGATGACAGCTTCTACCCGCTGCGTGCAGAATTTGAAGAGGCGTTTGCCGAAGCGGATTATCTGGGCGTGGAAATTGATCTGACCAAAGCTGAGGATGAGCAGCAGCAGAGATTGATGCTGGAGAAGGGCATGTACACGGACGGTACGACTTTGAAGGATCATATCTCGGCTGACACCTATGCCAAGCTTGGCGAAGCGTTGGAGAAATTCGGTCTGGAGCCCAATGCACTGGATATATTCAAGCCTTGGGTAGCGGAGGTCATGATCAGCAACCTGCAAATGACGGTGTCCGGATATGATGCGACGGCAGGCATCGACCTGTATTTCTCTCAAAAGGCGATCGAGCGAAACATTCCAATTCTGGAGCTGGAGTCCTACGAATCCCAGTTGGGAATGCTCAGCGGGTTCTCGCTTGAGCTGCAGGAGAAGAACCTGAATACCATTCTGGAACACTTCGAGCTTCTGGATCAGGAGATTCATCAGATGGCCGAAATGTGGAAGACAGGTAATGAGGAGCAGCTGCTGGAGCTGACTGGCAGCATGGAAGAGGAGCCTGAATATCATCAGGCGATGCTGGTGGACAGAAACATTGAGATGGCCGAGAAAATCGACGGCTACCTGAAAAACGGTAACAACGAAGAATATTTCATCGTTGTCGGCGCTGCTCACTACCTTGGCGACTATGGCATCATTAAGCTGCTTGAGGATAAAGGATATACAGTGGTAAGGAAGTAAGGTTTAGAATTAAATAGGAAACGTTTTGGCACTTACAAGCGTTAACCATATGAGGGCAGATTATTCTGCCCTTTTTTGTTTGTAGTAAATCAGCCAACAAGATGGATTTGGCCCTGAAGAAGAGAAGCTTGAAAAAAACGAATATTATAGGGGGAGAATGAACCATGTATACGCGATGTCGATCCCTCATGCTGCTTTGCGGCATTTGTGCAATTTTTCTTCTGATGGCATGTAACCATGAGAACGATAAGTATATTGAAAAATTGAACTTTGCCACAGCAAATCCGTCGTCGGAATACAGTGAATTTTTATACTTTAATGGCAGGCTTTATGGAATAAGTTCAGAGGTAGTGGACGAAGAGGTATTTAAGAATAGAATCGGAAAACAAATCGGAGAAATCAAAGGCATTGATTCGATGGTTAAAGAAGATGGAGATGTTGGTGTTGAAAATCAGGATGCTGAATTTTTATTCAAACCCGGAGATGGGATACACGAAATAACAGATACCTCCAACAAACTACTTCTACTCATTAAAACGTCCAAAGGATATCTTCACACGAAACTAATCATGAGTGATGACTAGAGAAAGAATTTTCATGGCCCTCTCCTTAATCGTAATCCTTTCGTTTTTGGTGCGATTGCTATACAATAAATAGTAATTGCGTAAAAATAGGATGGTGATTACGGAATGGAGCAGAAAGGACCGTTGACTGAAGATTGTGATACATCATGCGCGGGCACAGAAACGGATCTGAAGCCGGTGAAGGCGGCGCTGATTGATGAACATGCGGCTGTGCAGGTGGCCGACTGGTTCAAGGCATTTAGCGATCCTACCCGGGTAAAGCTGATTCATGCGCTTCTGCAGCGCGAGCTGTGCGTTCACGATCTGTCAGAGCTGCTGGGCATGGGGCAATCCGCGATCTCCCATCAACTGCGGTATCTTCGCAATATGAGGATTGTAAAGCGGCGCAAAGTCGGCAAAACCGTCTATTATTCGTTGGATGATGCCCATATCGAGCAAATTTTTACCCAGACGCTTCAACATACGATGCATGGTGAATAATATGAAAGCACCGCAGCTCGCGCTGTAGGTGTTTTTATTTTTTTGGCATCCAGTTGATTTCAATGTCCATGCGCGCGATGGAATACTTATATTTCATGATTGACAACAATCTTGGTACGTGCATATAATGGATGTAGATAATATATGAACAATTGCTCATATGTTGATGCGATGGTTATGGGGAAGGAGAGCTGGATATGCAAGCACGGCAGAAAGTGAAGAAAGAGCTTATCCTGGAAGGGCTCGATTGTGCGAACTGTGCCATGAAAATTGAGAACGGCGTTAGTAAAATTGAAGGTGTTGCTTCATGCTCCGTTAATTTTGTAACCAAAACGCTGACGATGGAAACCGACCCGGATCGAGATACGGACATTGTAACAAAGGCCAAGCAGAAGGTGAAGCAACTGGAGCCGCACATTCGCGTCCTGGAAAAAGGAAGCTCCAGATCGAAGGTGGCTCATCAGCAGGATAACCACGGGGAAACTCATAATCAGCACGAGTCCCATCATGACCACGACCATGCTCATGGGCATGACCATGGCGCCGGCAGTACGAAACGGTTGCTGACCCGGCTGCTGCTCGGGATCGGCATCGGCGCTGCCGCCATTCTAACGTCGATATACTATGATTATGCATATATTGAACTGGCACTCTTTCTCATTGCATACCTGATCATAGGTGGAGACATTGTGCTGCGGGCAGCTCGGAATATCATTCGCGGCAAGGTGTTTGACGAGCATTTTCTGATGACCATCGCCACGCTCGGGGCGTTCATCATTGGCGAATATCCCGAAGGGGTAGCAGTCATGCTGTTCTACCAGGTCGGGGAAATGTTCCAGAGCATCGCCGTCAATCGTTCTCGTAAGTCCATTAGCTCGCTGATGGATATCCGGCCCGATTATGCGAACCTTAAGGTGGGCCATGAGACGAGACGGGTAACGCCCGAGGAAGTGGCAGTTGGCGATCTTATTCTGATCAAGCCGGGTGAAAAGGTGCCCCTGGATGGCAAAGTTATAGATGGCTACTCTGCCATGGACACTTCGGCGCTTACCGGCGAATCGGTGCCAAGGGAAGTGGGGCCGGGGCAGGATGTGCTGAGCGGTTTTATTAACAAGAATGGTGTACTTACCGTCGAGGTTGCCAAGGAATTTGGCGAGTCCACCGTATCGAAAATTTTGGATCTGGTACAGAATGCAAGCAGCAAAAAAGCGCCAACCGAAAATTTCATTACGAAATTCGCCCGCTATTATACGCCGGTTGTCGTCATTGCTGCGGCACTGTTAGCGCTCGTTCCCCCACTCTTCATCAGTGGTGCGACGTTCGCGGACTGGGGTTACCGCGCGCTTGTATTTCTTGTCATTTCCTGTCCTTGTGCGTTGGTTGTCTCGATTCCGCTCGGATTTTTCGGCGGCATCGGTGCTGCATCCAAGCGAGGTGTGCTGGTGAAGGGCAGCAATTATCTTGAAGCGCTGAACGACGTGAAATATGTTGTCTTTGACAAGACCGGAACGCTGACGAAAGGCGCATTTACGGTTACCCGAATTCAGCCGGCAGGTGCGGTTTCGGAGGAGGAGCTGCTTGAAGCTGCGGCTTATGCAGAGCTGCATTCCGCCCATCCGATTGCCGAGTCGATCCGGGCGGCCTACGGCAAGGAGATCGACGAAGCGTTGCTATCGGATTATAACGAAATATCCGGGCACGGCATTCAGGTGAACGTGAACGGAACCGAAGTGCTGGCAGGCAATGCGAAGCTGATGAACCGTGAACGTATTCCGTTTGAACAGCCGACAGATCCGGGAACGATCGTTCACGTTAGCATCAACCGGGCGTATGCCGGATATATCGTGATCGCAGATGAAGTGAAAGAGGATGCTGCGGAGACGATCCGTGCGCTCAAGGAGCTCGGGATCAAGCAGACCGTCATGTTGACGGGAGACTCGAAGACCGTGGGCGAAGCGGTTGGACGCCAGCTCGGAATCGATCAGGTGCACGCCGAGCTGCTGCCGCAGCATAAAGTCGAGGAGATCGAGAAGCTGGATCAGCAGAAATCACCGAAGGAGAAAATCATCTTCGTCGGTGACGGCATCAACGATACGCCGGTGCTGGCGCGGGCCGATGTCGGCATGGCGATGGGCGGACTCGGATCGGATGCGGCCATTGAAGCTGCGGATATTGTTATCATGACCGATGAGCCGTCCAAGATCCCGGCAGCCATTCAGGTGGCCAAGTGGACAAGACGCATCGTATGGCAGAATATCGTGTTTGCACTAGGAGTGAAAGCCATATTCCTTGTGCTGGGCGCATTCGATATCGCTACGATGTGGGAGGCGGTCTTCTCGGATGTGGGCGTCACACTGCTGGCCGTGCTGAATGCAGCACGCATACTGCGGAGCTAACTCCGGTATGATCCAACAACAGAGAGTCACGCGATCATCGAAAGCAACTTATAAAGAGCCGGTACCGGCTCTTTTTTACGTCTAGACTGGCCGATGGACACGGATGGTCACCTGTTGATTTGTATATTGTGCCAGCATCGGCTCCGCTGTAATATCCTGTAGTCATTTGACAGGTTTAGCAACTGGTTTTACAATATCACGAGGGGAATTTTTACATTTTTACCATCTTAAAATTATGGTTTAGCGGCCTTGTTGATTTGTTGTCAGCTGCATCAGGGGAGAGGCCCGCCTGCGGACAGGAGAGTGGGATACATGAACGCTAAGGAAGTGTTAACCCAGGAGCAGCGAAGACGATTTAAAAGCATACCCGAAGCAAACGATCCGAAGGCTGTGCAATACTACACGTTCACTCAGGAACAGCTGGACCATATTCTACACCATCGGCGAGATCATAATCGCTTAGGGTTCGCTGTGCAGCTGGCCCTGGTCACCTATCCAGGCTGGCCGCTTCTGCACTACGAGACGATTCCGCAGTCGACCCTTGCCTATATAGC
Organism: Paenibacillus sp. 7541; assembly: GCF_002276395.1. Taxonomy (NCBI): domain Bacteria; kingdom Bacillati; phylum Bacillota; class Bacilli; order Caryophanales; family Paenibacillaceae; genus Paenibacillus; species Paenibacillus sp. 7541. Next base: position 69,223 of record NZ_NQLZ01000023.1, read on the forward strand.
CTCGCAAATTCACGTATCGCCCGATGTATTTTCCGATTATGCTAAACGAGAGCCGACCCGAAGGGAGCATCTGGAGGAGATCCGCAGAACGTATGGCTATGCGAGATTCGCGAAGCAGCATCAACACACACTTGCAGACATGCTGTATCACCGTGCATGGGAAGATGACAATCCGGTTGTGCTGATGACGGCAGCGGTTGGCTGGCTTCGCGAGCACAAGCTCATATTCCCGGCGATCTCTACGATCGAGGGCATGATATGGGAGGCGATGCACCGGGCAGAGCATCATATGTATGCCATGCTGGGTGCCGCTGTTACAGAAGAGCAGAAGAGCTTGCTTGACGGCATTATGGAAGGAAAGATGCGCAAATCGCTTAGCTGGTTGAGGGATGGGGCGGGAGTTTGCTCGCCAGAAGGATTTCTGAAGGTGGCAGAACGTATACGTTGCCTCAGCGAGTTCGGTCTCCGTGTAGATACAGAGAGCATCCCTGCGAAACGTTTGCAGAAAGTGACCCGCATGGCCAGCTCGTATGACTCCCATCTGTACAAAAAACTTCGCCCCGAGAAAAAGTATGGGCTGCTTGCCCTTCATCTTCAGATGCTGCGATCGGCTTATATCGATGAGGCCATTCGTATCCATGACGGCTTGATTACCCGATTTATCGCCGACATGAGACAGCACCGCAAGAAGGAGAAAGAGAGGACGCCGGCTGAGGATGCCGCCCTGACTCCGGCGTTCCGTGCACTCTTCAAGAAGCGCTTCTTCCGTTTGCGCAAGTACGCGCCGGTGCTGCTAGAGCTGCTGGATTTTCAAGGGAGCGACTCCGCTGCGCCGCTGCTGGAAGCAGTGCGGATGCTGCGCCAGATGAATGAGAACGGGCAGCGTCACCTTGATCCTACCGAAGCGATGCTCAATTTTGTTCCGAGAAAAAGACGGAGGCTGCTGCTGAATGATCGCGGCGGGGTGTACGGATACATCTATGAACTGGCGGTGTTGGTGGAGCTTCGCAACCAGCTTCGCTCCGGCCATGTGTGGGTGGATGGCAGCGTGCTGCACAAGCCTTACACGGCATACCTGCTTCCCGATTCCGGAAGGGGTTCAACGGATTGTCCCGAAGGCAACCGAATGAATACATATTTGCAAGACCGTCAACGGCTGTTGACGGAAAGCCTGCCCCTGGTCTCCCACAGCACCGGTATCCCGCATGGTTACGTGATCCGCTCCATGCCGCTGCGTTCCCGGCACCCGGGTCAGTCCGGGCGTTTGAATCCCTATCTTCACAGCCGTCTTCCGGCTATTTGTTTGTTGGATTTGCTCAAGGAAGTGGATAGCTGGATTGGGTTTACGGATCAATTCGTGCATGTAACGACCCGGCGGGAGCCGGAGCAAGAGGAGAAGGACCGGATATTGTCCCTTCTGGTCGGACTCGGTACGATGACCGGCGTGAAGCCTATCGCCCAGCTACCCTCCGGAACGTACCGCCAATATATGAATACGCTTCAATGGCGGGTGAACGAAGAGGCGATCGCGCAGGCGCAGCGGGAAATGATAGCGTTTCAGAAGCGCTTGCCGCTTGCAGCTATCTGGGCGGAAGCCTACGGAACCTCCTCCGATCTGCTTCGCGTACCGGTCACCCGGTCTTCGGAAGGCGCCTTTCAGGGGGCTGACACGACGGATCGATACTATTTGTACCGTTGTATGAACGAACAATCGATGATTGTCTCCACCCGCATAACCGATTATGCGCAGCCAGGGTTCCTGCTTGAAGGAACGACGGGTCAGGATTCCTCTTATGCGCGGCATTACTGCCATTATTCTGGATATGTGGATCGGCTGTTTGGATTTTCCCATCTGCTTGGCATTCCGCTCATCCCTCGACTGGACCGTTTCCAGAGCACCCGGTTATATCAAATTGACAAGAAGAAGATGCTGCCTTTTATGAGAACCGGGCTTATCAACACGCGTGTAATCCGTGAAGCGAGTACGGCGCTCCGGCAGGCGAGGGATGCCGTCAGAGCGGGCGGCGTTCCGCCCAGTCTATTATATGAAAAGCTTCGTTCACAGCAGGATGCGGATGAGGCGTTGCGCGATATTGGCCGCATTGAGAAATCATTGTTCTTCATCGAGTTTCTTCGGTCCAATGAGCTGCATGCAGGGATCGAGCGGGATTCACTCCGCTGGCAGGAGATGAATGCGCTGAGCAAGCAGCTGATACCGGAGCAGGAATGGAGTTATAACGGCAGAAGCGCCGAGGAATATCCTCTATTCGCGCTGGCGAACAGTTTTATCGTGAATGCCGTTATCGTGTGGAATACGGTCTATCTGGAAAAGTCCGCCCAAGAGCTTATGGCATCCGGAAAGCTGGATGAAGCAATGCTTAGCCAGGTGTCCCCCCGGTATGGCGGGCATCTGATGCTGCAGTCGTAACCTTGATCGCGGAGAAGCGCCATGAGGAGGCTGCCGGCGAACGTTGCCCGGGAACGCCCCGGGGCCTTCCCCTTCATTGACACTCCGAATGATCGCTGCTACAATCGGTTAAAACATGATCGGAATACAGGTGATTGATGAAGAAGGGGGAGTCGGACTTGGATCAGTCTGGAATCATAGATCCGTTTATCCGGAATGAACGCGAAGCAAGCATTGCAGCAATGGCCGACAAGCTGGCTTCCGTGTTTGCAGACAGAGCCCCCTTGCATGATGCAGAGGGCTCGTTTCCGTTTGAGAACTTCGATGACTTGAGCGCAGCCGGTTATTTGAAGCTGACCGTACCCAAGGCTTATGGAGGGGATGAAGCCTCCGTATATGAGATGGTGTTGGCTCAGGAACGGCTGGCGAGGGGAGATGGTTCCACGGCGCTGGCGGTCGGCTGGCATATCGGAATGCTGCTTCAGCTTCGTCTGTCCGATGCCTGGCCGAAGCCGTTGTTTGAGCAGCTGTGCAGAGACATCGTTGAGCAAGGTGTCGTCATCAATGAGCTGGCGAGTGAGCCGGCAACCGGGAGCCCCAGCCGGGGAGGGAGACCGCAGACGACCGCGACCCGGGCGGAAGGGGGCTGGATCATTCAAGGCCGTAAAACCTTCAGCACATTAAGCCCTATTTTGAAAATATTCACGGTCACAGCAGCGATTGAGGGCTGCGACAGACCCGGGCTGTTTCTCATCCGCCGCGGACCCGGGGTTCGCATAGAGGAGACGTGGAACACACTCGGGATGCGGGCAACGGGGAGCCATGACGTCATTCTTGATCACGTATTTGTACCGGATGACGAGGTGATTCGGGGGGCGGATGCTGCTGAGAAGAGCGCGCCTGTTCCTACCGAAGCGGCGCTGCTTCACATACCGGCTTGTTATCTCGGCATCGCTTATGCTGCCCGAAGCTTTGCTATTGATTTTGCCTGCCGTCACCAGCCGAATTCCACAACGGTCCCAATTGCGGAATTACCGAACGTCAAACGGCAAATTGCCCAGATGGAGGTCGATTGGATTACGGCTCGAAGTTATCTGTACCAGGTGGCTGACCGATGGGATCGGGAGGTCGGGCAGCGCGCGGCCCTCAAGCCGGAGCTTGGCCTGGCGAAATATATGGCCACCAATGCGGCAATCCGCATCGTAGATCAGGCGATGCGGATCGTGGGCGGCCTCAGTCTGTCCCGTAAGCTTCCGCTGGAGCGAATGTACAGAGATGTTCGGGCCGGGCTGCATAACCCGCCGATGGATGACATCGTGCTTAACAATCTGGCTGACCGGGCGATTCACGAGATGCGGGGCGATTGAGACAGGCCGCTCAGCCTTGTCATGCTGTTCGGTGCAAGAAGGGAGGCATCACTCGCTCGCTGCTCGCCGAGCATGATTGCCTTGTACGTGAAGAGCGTAGATGAACTGCCCGATCGGGCAGTTTTTTTGTAGAATTCGAATGATTTGTTTGAAAGCTGTTGACCTTAACGTTGCGTCAAGGTGTACAGTGAGTTTGTCAGGAGGTGAAAGGAATGGAATATACGGTGCAGAAGCTTGGACGTCTGGCAGGGATCAGTACTCGCACGCTGCGATATTATGACGAGATTGGCCTTCTGAAGCCGGCCAGAGTCAACTCGTCAGGCTATCGGATATACAGCCAGCAGCAGGTGGATCAGCTTCAGCAAATTTTGTTCTACCGGGAGCTTGGCCTGCAGCTCGAGCACATCAAGGAAATCATGTCTTCGCCATCCTATGACCGGGTTCAAGCGCTTAAACAGCACCATTCGCAGCTCCTTGACCGCCGACAACAACTGGAGGCGCTGATCGCAAATGTTGAGAAGACGATCGCCTCCGCTGAAGGGAGAATGACGATGACTGATCAAGAGAAATTTGAAGGTTTCAAGCAGAAGCTGATTGCGGATAACGAACAGCGATACGGGGCTGAAGTTCGTGCGAAATATGGGGATGAGACAATAAATCGTTCGAACGAGCTGGTAAAGAACATGACCCAGGAGCAGCATGACGAGGTGACCCGATTGTCGGAGGAGCTTCAGCGCACATTGGCGCAGGCTTTTGTCGAAGGCGATCCCGGGAGCGAACTGGCTCAGAAGGCGGCCGAGCTGCATAAGCAATGGCTGACTTATTTCTGGAACGATTACAGCAAGGAAGCCCATGCGGGGCTGGCACAAATGTACGTGGATGATGAGCGGTTCACTGCTTACTATGATCAGGAGCAGCCGGGAACTGCCCGCTTCCTGCGAGATGCTATCGTGATCTACACACAGACCGATAAGGCGTAAACGAACAATGCCTCCCGGCGACGAATGATGTCTGCCGGGAGGCATTGGCATATTATGCGAGTATGCGCTTTCAAACGATGCGAAACCCAAGCGACCAGAACGGCGTCTATAGCTTGGCTATTCGCGAGGGATTTTTCTGGCTACGCCGGAATCGATCGCAGCTTTGACAACAAGCTCGCGAATGGCTTTCACTACATTCTGATTAAATACACTCGGAATAATATAGGACGGATTCCGCTCTTCATCCGACACGGCCGAGGCGATTGCTTCCGCTGCGGCAAGCTTCATCTCTTCATTGATCGTTGTCGCTCTGCAGTCCAATGCGGCGCGGAAGATGCCAGGAAAGCACAGGACGTTGTTGATCTGGTTCGGATAGTCCGAACGCCCAGTAGCCATCACCGCGACAATATCCTCAACCTCTTCAGGCTTGATCTCCGGAACCGGGTTCGCCATGGCGAATACGATCGGCTGGTCAGCCATGCTTTGCACATCCTCGCGGCTCAGAATCCCGCCGGCGGACAAGCCGATGAACACATCTGCTCCCTGAATTACATCCTTCAGGGATCCTTGCAGCCTTTCCGGATTCGTATGCTCTGCATACCACTCCCACATGGAGTTGGCATAAGAATTGCCCGCAACAAGCGCTCCCTCTCGGTCAACACCGACGATGTTCTTCACGCCCGCGGCCAGCAGAATTTTGCTGCAAGCGACCCCGGCAGCTCCGATTCCGCAGACGACAACCTTGATGCTGTCCAGCGATTTGCCGACGATTTTCAAGGCATTGATCAATGCGGCGTACAGTACGACAGCGGTGCCGTGCTGATCGTCATGAAATACGGGAATGTCGAGCTCATCGCGTAATCGGGCTTCGATTTCGAAGCAGCGAGGGGAGGCGATATCCTCCAGATTAATGCCGCCAAAGGCTGGAGCTAACGCTTTGATGCAGGCGATGATCTCTTCCGTATCCTGCGTGTCCAAGCAGATCGGGAAGGAGTCTACCCCGGCCAGTTCCTTGAACAGCATCGATTTGCCCTCCATGACCGGCATGGCCGCGTAAGGACCGATATTCCCAAGCCCGAGCACTGCGCTGCCGTCGGAGATGACGGCGACCGTATTTCTCTTTATGGTCAGGGTATAGGCTTTCTTGGGATCTTCCTGAATGGCTGCACACACCCGGGCCACGTCAGGTGTATATACCCGTGACAGGTCATCGCGGTTATGAATCGGCACCTTCGGCTGAATTTCGATTTTGCCGCCCAGGTGCATCAGGAAAGTACGATCCGAGACGTTGACCAGACGAACCCCTTTCAGACTGCGAATGCGGGAAGTCACGTTCTGCACATCGACGCTGTCTGTTACGGTGATCGTAATATCGCGAACCGTCACATCGCCGCTGGCTTGAATGACGTCAATGGCGACCATGTCCCCGCCAGCCTCGAAGATGGCCGATGCCACTTGCCCAAATTTGATTTCCTTGGTGTTCATCTCCAGTCGCAGAATGATGCTTTTGCCCCCGAGCCCATTTCCAAGACTACTGTTTTTCTCCATGAGGTACCTCCGAAAAATGGTTTATGTGGATATAGCCAAGAGATTTAAGCGTGCCCGTGTAACATTGTTCTAGGCAGGCAGTTCATTTTCCTGTTTCATTCAAAAAAATAAAGGCTTTTCCCACGATGGTTAAACTTAATGGCAGTGGGTATAATTGATGTTGATTACAAGGTGAAGGGATGATGATACATGAATGCCAGAATCGAGGCGCTGGAGAAGCGGCTGGCCACACAGCAGCACAGGGATTTATTTCTTCAAATGAAGCATACTCTGAAAGCCATTGATGATCTTGCCGAGCATCATCGGGTATATCAAGCTATGCAGGCACTCAGCGGTGTTCGGATCATCGGACAGGAAGAAAGTGTGTTTTACGATACCTTAGCGAAAGCCAAGGAAGAGGTTGTCCGGACGCTGGAGCTGACCGTCGAGGATTTGGAGCATAAAGGGGATAAGCATTACAGCAAGCACTTCAAGGATGGCGTTGAATAGCGTCAGGTCATGTTCCTTATCCATCAGGTGTTAATATTATTTCGAGATTTGAAGCCTCACTGCAGAAGGCCGCACGCGATTGTTAGGCGGTTAACTTGCAGGGGGCTTTTTTATGTAGTATCAAGCTTGTTTGTTAGAATTAATATCATTATATGAATCTATTAATTACGGATTATGTTATATATTTTTTGAACGTCATTGAAATGTGAAATAAATCGTTGTTTTGTATTATGGGAACTGTGAGAATGATCTTATACAATAATGATAGAACTGGTAAATGTTAGGTCCAGTTCTGGGTGATTGGTTTTTATGTGAATGGGTGGAATGCAGAGCTGGACCTCTGTAGGGCGAGACGATCATGAATATCTGCTTTCCGGGTCTGCAAGGAAGGGAGGTGGGAAACGGGACGAATGAAGCTCGAGCCGTCTTGGTTTTTGTCACAACCCATATCCAAAAGGAGGAGAGTATTATATGACGTTAAGGTTGCCGAATCAAGCTTGGATGAAGAAACTTGTGGCCGTAGGTTTGATGACGATTCTGATGGGTGTAATCATGGTCATTTTTGCGGACAAAGTGTCCGCCCACGGATATGTTGAATCGCCAGCGAGCCGTGCATATCTGTGTAAGGAAGGGCAGAACTCGGATTGTGGAAACATCATATATGAGCCGCAGAGCCTGGAAGCCCCGAAGGGCTGGCCGAATGCAGGCCCTGCTGACGGACAAATTGCGAGCGCAGGCGGCTTGTTCCCGAAACTTGACGAGCAGTCCTCGACACGCTGGGCTAAAGTGAACATCACCCCGGGCACGACAACCTTCCAATGGAGACTGACTGCTGCACATGCAACGGCCAGCTGGAAATACTATATTACGAAAGACGGATGGAATCCGAATGCACCGCTGAGCAGAGCTTCATTCGATCTGACGCCGTTCTGCTCCATTGATTACGGCGGTGTAAGACCACCGGCAAACTATGCTTCGACTTGTAATGTACCGGCCAAAACCGGCTATCATGTGATCCTTGCCGTATGGGAAGTCGCAGATACCGCGAACGCCTTCTACAACGTGATTGATGTTAACTTTGTTGGCGGCGGCGGCAATCCGGATCCGGGTCTGCAAGCGCCGACAGGACTCACTTCGACTGCCAGAACGAATTCCAGCATCTCCCTGGCGTGGAATGCTTCGTCCGGAGCAGCCAGATATGAAGTTTATCGCGGCGGTTCGCTCGTAGGAACGTCCACATCGACTTCCTATACGGACAGCGGCCTGACAGCGGGCACATCTTACACCTATACCGTGGTGGCGGTCAACAGCGCAGGCAGCAAATCAGCGGCTTCGGCACCGTTAACGGTATCCACGACCGGCAGCTCAACAACCTATCCGGCATGGAGCGCGACAACCACTTACTGGGGCGGCGACCGCGTCACCTATAACGGCCTGAATTATGAAGCCAGATGGTGGACGCTTGGCGAAACACCAGGCAGCGCTTATGTGTGGATGCAGATTCCATAACGATGAGAATAGAAGAACGAACCGGCAGCCCTCGGGCTGTCGGTTTTTTATGCTGTCCGTTTCTGTATGTAGTGGATCATGATATCTTTAAAGGAATATATAGTAAAACAGGACTAAAGGTAGTGTGTAAAACATTTCATAGCATGCCTTAAAGACTATTTATTCAGGAAATCTCTATGTATAAAAGACTATGTAAATCAATGGCGAAAAATATCGAATTTGCTACTCAAAAACTATAACTATGCTGCCGATAATGTAAGAGGGAGCCTTACCGACCTGAAATAGCCAACATTTTTCAAAATTTTGTTTGTTTTTTGATGTAAGCATCCAGACTCTTACAGAAAAAAAGAGACCTGAAAAAGAGAGAGGCAGGAAAAGCGGATAGGACCCTAGGACCATCTTCGGGGAGGAATTACGGCATGCTAAAAAGTCTTAAGCTGAAAATGATTTTCATGATTTGCCTTGTGCTGCTGCTAAGCCTTGGCTCCGTATTCTTGGTTAGCTACAGCGAATCGTCGGATCTGCTGAAGAATAGCCTGAATAAGGAAGCGATGCTCAGTGCAGAGAACCTCGCGAGTTCGATTAACGATTTCATGGAATCGGAAATCGCCAAACTGGACGCCGTAGGTAAATTCCTTACAGGAAACAAGGATGAGGACCTGGCCATTATTAAGAAAGCACAGGAACAGCATCCTGAATTCGAGACCTTCTTCTTCTCACATGATTTAACAGGCAAGAATGTCATTAACTTTCTGGGAGAAGTGACGGACGTATCTGACCGGGTTCACTACCAGGAAGCAGGCAAAGGGGAAGGAAAGATTGTAGTTTCCGATCCGGTATTGTCCAAGCGTACAGGTAACAACATCGTAACGATGATTCTTCCGCTTATGAAAGACGGCAAGCAGTATGGATATATGGGATCCACACTTCCGATTAACGAGGTTCAGCAGAAAGTGTCTGACCTGACCTTCGGAGATTCCGGATTTGCATTCTTGCTCAGTGCTGCCGGAACCATTATGTGGCATCCGAATGAAGAGCTCGGCCTTGAACAGAATGTCTCGGATCTGGATAACGCAGAGATCTCCAATGCTTTTGAGAAAGTTAAAACGGGTGAAACCGGCTATTTCGATTATGTTATGGACGGAAATCAATATACCGCCGCCCACGCGACCTCGAACCTGAATTGGGGTGTGTTCGTAACAGCCCCAACGAAGGAGCTCCACGCTCCGATCAATGAGCTTACGATCACGCTGACACTGATTTCAGCAGCAGCTCTCGTATTGTCCATCTTGGCAGCCTCCTGGCTGACGGCGACAGTGCTGAAGCCGATCCGTCAACTGAATGAGGCAGTGAAGGACGTAGCGGCAGGGGATCTGACGAAAACGATCAAGGTAGACGGCAAGGATGAAATCGCCGTGCTTTCTAGCGACTTTAACCAGACCGTATCTCACTTGAAACATCTGGTAGAGGGTGTGAACAGCTCCTCAAGTGAAGTCATGAAGGTCACCGGCGTTGTAGCCAGCGGCGTGGAAACGGCGAAGGACAGCGTGGACCGGATTGGTTCTTCCATTAAGCAGATTGCAGAAGGCGCGAATGCGCATGCCTCGAGCTCCAACGAGATTGCAACCTCGATGAGCGATATGGCAAGCGGCATCGTTAAAATTGCCGAAACCTCTTCCATGGTATCTGAGGCTGCTCAGGAAGCGGCAAGCCATGCAGAGACGGGGTCTGTCGTTGTGGAACAGGCCGTGAAGCAGATCGGCAGCATCGGGGAAGGCACCGAGAAAGTGGGATCGGCGATCGAGCGTTTGAATGAGCGGTCGATGCAGATTGAAGAAATATTGAATTTCATTACCGAAATTACATCCAGAATCCGTCTTCTGTCGCTGAACGCGTCGATTGAAGCGGCGAGAGCGGGCGAGCATGGACGCGGCTTTGCGGTTGTTGCAGAGGAAGTGAAGAAGCTGGCAGGTCAATCGGAGAGCTCTACCGACCAAATCGCACAGCTGATCACGGAGATCCGTCAAGACACACTCAATGCGGTGGAAGTGATGGATGTCAGCCGTCAGGACGTGCGCGAAGGTGTGGCCCTTATCGAGGATGTACGGGAGAAATTCGCGAATATTCTCCAGGCTACCCGCAATGTAGCGGATCATATCCTTGAGGTTTCCGCGGCATCTGAAGAGATGTCAGCCGGTTCCGAGCAGGTCACTGCCTCTGTCGAGGAGTTGAAGTCGATTGCGAATCTGACCTCGAACGATGCGAAGAACGTGGCCGAGGCTGCCGAGGAACAGGTAGCAACGATCCAGCAAATCTCCGGTTCTGTAAGTCAGCTGGAATCGGTTGTGAGCGAGCTTCGCAAAGAGCTTGCCAAATTCAAGCTGTAATCACCCTCTATACGTTGATCGTCTCGCCTGCAAGCGAGCCTGATTCATCGCAACTGGAGAGGGGGGATGCCACCAGGAGAGAAAGCCGGAGCTGTAATCAGCACGATGACGCATGGTTCATCCTGAGCATGTAACAAGGAGAATACGATAACGCTGCCACTTCTTGTTGTCCATGCTTCGAATGCACTGTTCATCAGGGGGGATTCCCCGTCGCGGGTTACGGCTCCCATCGGAACATCAAGAGGTGTAAGAGTGAGGTCTGACATGGACCAGCTCAAGGCGGCGTTAGGAAGCTTCGGATTTACAACATGAAATACGGGAGGAATTCTAAATGGCTAAAAATTGGAAAAAAGGACTTATTGCTGGGGTTTTGAGTTTGTCTCTGGTAGCAACAGGATTTGCTGCAAATGAGGTTCTGAGAACGCCAGACGTAAGTGCAAAATCTGCAGCATCCCATGCACCGGGTCAAGTAAAGAAGCAACAGCAGGAACAATCTCAGCTTGATGAAATCATCAAAAGAGGTTACATTCGCGTAGGTATGACCGGCGACTACAAGCCATTTACATACCTGAATCCTGAAACGAATGAATATGAAGGCTATGATGTAGACGCTATGCTGGAGCTTGGTAAGGATCTGGGTGTGGAGGTTCAATTCGTGCAGACTTCCTGGTCTACAATGATGAAGGATTTGCTGGATGACAAATTCGACATCGCGGTGGGTGGAGTTACCCGTAACACGGACAGACAAAAAACAGCTTATGTATCTCAAGGCTACATGTCCTTCGGTAAAGCTCCATTGATCCGTCAAGAAGACAAAGACAAGTATTTGACCATTGAAGATATTAACAAGCCGACCGTTCGCATCGGTGTGAATCCGGGCGGAACGAACGAAGTCTTCGTTCGCCAGCACCTGACCAAAGCTAACGTAACAGTCGTTCCGAACAACCTGGACATTCCGCATCTGGTAGCTGACGGTACATACGATGTGATGATCACCGATACAATCGAGGCGATCACGTATGCCAAAGCTGATTCCAGACTGTATGCTGCATTGACAGACGCACCGTTCACCAACAACGAGAAAGGCTACATGATTCCTCGTGGAGACTTCGCCTATGCGAGTTTCCTGGAAATGTGGATGGACGAAATGAAGCTGCAAGGCAGATTTGCAGAAATCGAGAAAAAATGGCTTGAGTAGGCCGTAAGCTTACTCACCTATAGCAAGAGCCGAAGCAGATCAGGAGATAACGCCTGGTCTGCTTTTTTTAATGCCTGCCCGTGCGGCTTGCTGATCGGGTGCCGTGATCTCGGGCGTTTACCAACCAAGCGTACAGGGTATTACATACTACAGGCGTCAGCATTTGCCGAACTTAGACATGAAACGGAGGTTTTGCTGATGAGACTCGGAGTAAGGATCATAAGCGGCTTGCTGCTGCTCATCGCACTGACTGCCTGCAGCAGTCAGGCGGACACCGGCCGGGTGCAGATTGAATTTTTTCAGAACAAGCCGGAAGCGAAGGGGACGTTCGATGCGCTGGTGGATAAATTTAATCAGTCCCAGTCCGACATTACCGTCATTCAGGTTAATCCGCCGGATGCGGAAACTGTACTGAAAACGAGGGTTGTCAAGAATGATATTCCAGACATTATTGGCATGGGAGCTACGGATACATATTCGCTGCTGGCGCAAAGCGGCATTTTTATGGATGTGACGAATAGCCCGCTTCTGGAACAGGTTGACGCCACCTATGTACAAATGCTCAAGGATGTGTCAGGCATGGAGGAGGTCACGGGAATCCCGTTCTCTACGAATGCAAACGGCATTATGTATAACAGACAATTATTTGAAGAGATGGGGCTGACGGTCCCGGAGACATGGGATGAACTTCTCGCCGTTGCCCAAAAGGTAAAGGATGAGGGGAAGATCCCGTTTTATTTTACGTACAAGGATGACTGGCAGACCGTGCTTCCCTTTAATGCGCTGGCTTCGAATCTGGAGGGGATCGAGTTTTATTTGCAGCGGCGTGAAGATCAGGTGACCTTTGCAGACCGCTATCGCGAGGTGGCCGAGAAGCAGCTGGCGCTGATGGATTACGGCCATGGAGATAACTTTGGGAAAAGCTATGCCGATGGAAACCGGGACTTCGCCAGAGGAGAGTCGGTGATGTACATCCAGGGCACCTGGGCGATTCCGGAGATCAGGAAGTCGAATCCGGATATCGAGATTGGGTTCTTCCCGTTTCCGACCGGCAATGACCCACAGCAGAACAAACTGATCTCAGGTGTTGACACATTGCTGGCAGTAGCGGAGGATTCGCCTCATCAAGAAGAAGCGCTGCGGTTCATCGAGTTTCTGCTTGAGCCGGAAAATAGTGAGCAGTACATTACGGAGCAGACATTGTTCTCCACCGTGAAGGGGGTCAAGCAGGATGACCCGGCGGTAGCGGAGCTCCAGCCGTACCTTGAACAGGGACGGGTTGTGGATTTTGCGGATCACTATATTCCCGCAGCCGTTCAGCTAAGCTCAATTGTCCAATCCTTTTTGCAGAACGGAGATATTGACGCCTATTTGAGAAGGCTGGACACCGAATGGGACAAGGTGGCTGACAGGCGTTGACGGATGGGAGAAAACACGGTTTGCGCTTCCGAAGCGAGTTTTCTCGCAGTAGTTTCATAGTAGTTACCCTCGAAAACTTGGTTTGTGCTTTCGAAGCGAGTTTTCTCGCAGTAATTCCAAAGTAGTTACCCTCGAAAACTTTTAGGAGGTTCCCATGAACAAACGGCTCACGACATTTTATCTCATGACGATACCGGCGGTCGTGCTGTTCTTTGTCTTTCTCACGCTGCCGGCGCTGCAAGGGGTGTATTACTCCTTCACGAACTGGAACGGCTTTGGCGACCGCTTTGATTTCATCGGGATCAAAAACTATGTCAACCTGTTTAAAGACAATAACGTTGGCAACGCTTACTGGTTCACGTTCAAGTTTGCGGTTGTGGTAACGATTCTCATTAATTTTTTCAGTCTGCTGATTGCGATGGGGCTGAATGCCAAGATCAAAGCGAGAAATTTCTTTCGGGGCATATATTTCCTGCCCAATATTCTCAGTGTGCTGATTGTCGGGTACATATTCAATTATCTGTTTTCGAACGTATTCACAATCTGGGGGCAAAATCTCGGTATCGGCTGGCTCTCCACCAATATTCTCGGGAGCGAGCAGCATGCCTGGATCGGGATTGTCATCGTGGCGGTATGGCAGGGCATCGCGTATAACACGATTCTGTATCTGGCCGGGCTGCAGACGATCAACCAGACGTTGTACGAGGCCTCGAACCTCGACGGGGCTAACCGATGGCAGGAATTTTGGAGAATTACGTTTCCTTTGATTGCACCGTTCTTTACGATCAACATGGTGCTGGCGATGAAAAACTCGCTGATGGTGTTCGATCAGATCGTGGCTTTGACTAATGGCGGTCCAGGCCGGGCGACTCAATCGATATCGCATTTGATCTATACCGGTGGCTTTGAAGGAGGAGAATTTGCCTACCAGTCTGCGAACTCGGTGCTTTACTTCGTTCTGATCGCGGGCATTTCAATCCTTCAAATCCGGTTTCTGCAGAGAAGGGAGGCGGAGATGTAATGCGAACCAAAACGAACTGGATCGTTATGCTTCTGATTGCACTCGGCACCATTTTCATTCTGTTTCCGCTATACATGACTATGACCATCGCTCTGAAATCGCCGGAGGACATGCTGGTTTCCGTCTTCGGCCTGCCAACAGAGCTTCGGTTTGAGAACTTTGCCAATGCGGTCAGAATGACCAACTTCTTCAATGCCCTGGGCAACAGCGCGGCTGTGACAACCGCCACAGTGATTCTGACCCTGCTCACGAATTCGATGGTGGCTTACGCCATCGCGCGCAATATGGATCGCAAGTTTTTTAAAGGCCTGTATTTTTATTTTATTAGTGCGATGTTCATTCCGTTTCCGATTATTATGCTGCCCTTGGTTAAGCTGGCGGCGGGACTAAATATGACCAATCTGGTCGGACTGACCATTCTGCATACGGTATATGCCTTGGCGTTCAACGTATTTGTGTATGTAGGTTATATCAAATCCATACCGGTGGCGCTGGAGGAAGCGGCGCGGGTGGACGGAGGCTCGACCTGGGGCACATTCTGGCGCATCATCTTCCCGATGATGGCTCCGATTAACGCCACGATCGGCATCCTGATCTGCCTGTCGACCTATAATGATTTTCTGCTTCCGCTCATCATCATTAGCGACACCGACTCCTATACACTGCCTTTGGTGCAGTATATTTTCCAGGGGCAATTCAATACCGACTTCAACCTGGCGTTTGCCTCTTATTTGATGGCGATGCTGCCGATGATTATCATCTATCTGTTTGCCCAGAAATGGATTATTAACGGGATTACGCAGGGGGCTGTGAAGTAAACAGAGCGTGGATTGACCAAGGTCGTGGTGGCGTTAAGCTGATCATGAGGAAGCGGAACTGGATGCGCTGATTTCCGGGTCGAAATTCATCCTGTCGATCCCGGGAATAACGTCTTCCAGTTCCGTTATTGTTGAAGTGTCCCATCGTTTACAGATAGATCACTATAAAAATGACGGCCGCCAGCACGATCCGATAGATAGCGAATGGCACCAGCTTGATCCGGTTAATAAGCTTCAGGAGGAACCGGATCGAGATGAGGGCAAACACAAAGGCGGCCACAAAGCCGGCGATGAAGAACGGCAGAGCCTCCAGCGTGAAATACTCCCAGTTCTTCAGCAGAGACAGGAAGCTTGCCCCGAACATGATCGGCACCGCCATAATAAACGTGAAATCGGCCGCCACGCGGTGGCTCATCCCGAGCAGTACCCCGCCGGATATCGTCGAGCCGGAGCGGGAGAAGCCGGGCCACAGTGACAGACACTGAATCAGTCCTACCATAAAAGCCTGCCGGTACGTAATCTGGTCAACCGAGGACACCTGCGGCTTCTTTCTGCTGAGGAGGTCGGCAATGATCATGAAAATGGCACCGAGCACAAGCCCGATCAGCACCGTTCCGGTGGAGAAAAGATACTCGTCAATATAGTCCTCGAACAGCAGGCCGAGCACCCCGGCCGGAATGAGGCCGACGATAACCTGAGTCAGCTTGAGCCTGCTGCCCTGCACGGGCTGCCCTTGCTCCTGCTTCAAGTGCTTTAGCCCGAGCAGATCGAGAAAGCGGTCCTTAAATACAACCAGCACAGCCAGAATGGAGCCGAGCTGAATGACGACCTTGAATGTGTTAGCCACATACTTGGTCAGAAATTCCTCCGATTGCAGCCACATGTCATCCACGATGATCATATGGCCGGTTGAGGAGACCGGGGCGAATTCAGTCAGGCCTTCCACAATGCCGAGAATAATCGCCTTCAGAATCGTTAGAAAATCCATAGCCGACATACTCCTTCATTCATAAATTCAAGTGAGCGCGAAAAGCGGCGTAAACGAAAGGCTATGCCGAGTTCTTCCGCTTGCGGAAGAACAGGAACAGCAGCACGACGAGAGCCACGGCAATAACCGCATACGTAAGATGGGAGTACACATCCATAAAGGCGACAATATCCTCCCAGGATTCGCCCAACATGGCGCCTACGGTGACGAGAATAACATTCCAGATCAAGGTTCCGATCGTCGTGAAGAGCAGGAACATGCCAAATTTCATATTGGACATCCCGGCAGGGATGGAGATCAGGCTGCGAATGAGCGGCACCATCCGTCCAAACAGCACCGTCCAGTACCCGTATTTATCAAACCAGGCGTCCGCCTTGCTGATGTCTTCTTTTTTCACTCTGAGGATATGTCCCCAGCGCTCGACAATCTTCTCCAGCCGCTCAACATCGAGCAATCGGCCGATTCCGTACAGGATGACGGCGCCGACTACCGATCCGAGCGTTGCCGCAGCGACCACGCCGGGCACGGTCATGGATGTGTAGGTGGTCATAAATCCGCCAAAGGTCAGTATGATTTCAGAGGGGATCGGCGGAAAAATATTTTCGAGTGCAATCATGAGAAAAACACCGATATAGCCAAACTGCTCCATGATATCTGTAATCCAATTCTCCAACGATAACACCTCAATTAGATAAGCTTAGCGATTTAAGCGATCGGAAACTCGACGATTATACCATCGACTTTCTCAGCTTTCGCAAATATTGGCTCCGTATAAAAAAGAAATAAACAACCTGCATCATCAGAAAACTGACAAGCACCACGCCCATTTCGGCCGCTATCGATAAGTAAAAGTAGCTCTGGAGGGCGATAAATGCAAAGATGCTGTGTACAATCGCAAGCCCGATCGGGACAAAAAAGAGCAGCGCGAGCTGACCGGTCACAATCCGGCTGAATTCGCTGTCCGTAATACCCAGCCTCGATAACGTTGCGTAATGCCGCTGATCCGCATCCAGATTGGCATATAGGCGGAAGTAGAGAAAGCTCCCGGCGGCAATGAAGAATACGGTGCCGACGAGCAGTGCTGCAAACAGCAGAATGCTGTACAGGCTGTCCCTCATGGAATAGAGGGTTCCGCTGACGGTCAGTGCGTAAGGCAGCCCTTCAGTGTAACGGACGCTTCCACCGGGTGCCAGCTCGGGCACGAGCGCCTCGGTCTGCCTGTAATCCTCCACATAAAATCCGGTATAGAGATCGGTTTGCAGCGTGTGAGACAGCTCCGCAAACACTTCGTCATGAACGACCAGACCGCTAATATGCTCGTCCTCCAGGTCCGGCAGCAAATATTCGGGAACCGCCACATGCTTCGTGTACCGGGTTTCTTGAAGCGTCAGACCGGATGTGAGCACATGCGAAGTCAGCTTCCTTCCCCGCAGGTAGGTTCTGTCGTTCTGCGAGGCCACCAGCACAAGCGCTTCCTCCCGGGCGGGGGGCTCGTCGATCAGAGGCTGACCGGACATGAGCACCGCCTGCTTGTAGTCGGAGTATGACATCAAGGTGAGCAGATGGCCGGGCTGGCTGTCAGCCCTTGAGGGCTGCGCCTGCACATACTTGATCGGAAGCGTCAGCGCTTCAAATGGAATGCTTCGGCTCCCAAGCTCCTGGCTGATCTCGGACAGATGCGCAGCATCCAGCGAGCTTCCCTCCTTGGACATATAACCGACCGCGGCGGGAAAGTCCTCTTCGAACTGCTTGCTAAGCACCGGAATAGAGACGAAGACCCCGACGGAGCAGAAGGAGATCGCCAGCACGACCGTTACGATCGAGAACAGCTGGGCATGATCCCGGAGCCGGTAATGGAGGCCTGCCAGCGAGATCAGATTCGTTTGCTTCCAGGCAAAAGGGCGGCTGCGGGCGATCCGTCCGACGAGCTTCACCCCCAGCTGGGTGTAAAACAGATAGGTGCCGGCAATGGTTATCAATGTCACGGGAACCATGCGGTATGTCAGTGTGGAAGCAGTTGATGTCGCTGCAAGACCATAACCTAGCAGAAGCAGAACGACGGCGAGGACCGACAGGCCCCGGGAAGCACCCGGCTCCGGGCGAAGCGGCTGTCCGGACTGAACGAGATCGATCAGCTTCTTCGACCGGAGCAGCCATGGAATGCACAATGAAATGATGATGAACAAGACGGCGTAGCTGGCGGCGGTCAGGCCGAGCGCGCCGGCTGGCAGACGGAACGGCAGCGGCGAGATGCCGAGAAAGGCCGACCCGGCCATCAGAAACAGCTTTCCTGTAATGATGCCGGACACAATCCCGGTTGCGATGGCGCTGACGCCGATAATCATATTTTCGAGAAACAGCATATTGCTAAGCTGGCGATCTGTCATGCCGTGCATGAGCAGAATGCCGAACTCGCGTTTCCGTGTGTTCATAAAGGCGCCAACCGAATACAGCACGAAGAAAAACGAGAACACATACATGATCAGCGCCGCTCCCGCCATCGCCTGCACCACGACCGGATAGAAAATCTGCTGCCGAAGCTCCGGATGGTATATAAACAACGTGCATATGAAAAAAATCATGACCGAAAACGCGCTGCACAGAAAATAAGCGGCATACGTGCGCTTGTTCCGCAGCACATTGCTAGAAGCGAATTGTCGAAAGGTCATGACTCTTCCCTCCCAGCAGCGCAAGCATATCGATGATCCGCTGGAAGAACGCCTGGCGATGATCGCCGCAGTACAGCTCGTTATACAGCTGCCCATCCTTAATGAACAGCACCCGGTCGCAGTAGCTGGCAGCTACCGGGTCATGTGTAACCATGAGGATGGTGGCGGAAGCCTCCCGGCTTGATGCAGACAGCGTGCTCATCACTTCCCTGGAGGCTTTGGAATCGAGGTTGCCGGTCGGTTCATCGGCCAATATAAGAGACGGCTCCTGGATGAGCGCTCGGGCAATGGCCGCAAGCTGCATTTGTCCGCCTGATATTTCGTAGGTCCGTTTAGGCAAAATCGACCCGATCCCAAGCTGCGCTGCGATGTGCTTCACCTTGTCCTCCATCATGTTCAGCGGAGCGCTCTCCAGCATTAATGGCAGCACAATGTTCTCCTCCACCGTCAAGGTGTCCAGCAGATTGAAATGCTGAAACACAAAGCCCAGCTCCCGGCGCCGGAACAAGGCGGCTTCGTTTCTGCTCAGCAGATGGGGATTGCGCCCGTTGATCATCACTTCCCCGGCGGTAGGCTGGTCCATCGTGGCGATCAGATTGAGCAGCGTCGTTTTGCCGCTGCCTGAAGGCCCCATAATGCCGACAAATTCGCCTTGCTCCACCGTGAATCGGATATTATGCAGCGCTTGATGAGCGACTTTGCCCTCGTAGATTTTTGATAAATGCCTGACATCCAGTATCGGCATCGCTCTTCACTCCTCACGTCCGATGCTTATATTGTAGATCAGCCCTTTCCCCTCGGGCCATGTTGCTAACTTACAGTTGCATTACAACCTTGTAAGGTTTCTATAAAGGGAATCAAGTGTCCTCCGCGAATAGAATCCGGAATGTGGTGCCTTCGTTCACCCGGGACTCCACCTGAAAGTCATGCCCCAGCTTGGTCAATATTTCTTTGACAAGGTACAGCCCCATGCCGGTGGATTCCTGATAACGGCGTCCGTTCTCCCCGGTGAAATAAGGCTCGAATATGCGGGGCAAATCGCTCGGAGGGATACCGATGCCTTCATCCCGCACCTCCAGCACGGTCTGATGCTCCCGCCGAAAGCCTTCAAAATAAATGGTTCCCTGATCATGAGGGGTATAGCGGATTGCGTTCGTGACGAGCTGGGTAAGAACAAAAGAAAGCCACTTCTCATCGGTGGTCACCTTCAGATCAGCGTCTATACGAATCGATGGATAGATGCGTCTGCGGATAAACAGCCGTTTCTGCTCGGAGGTGACCGAACGGACGACGCTCTCCAGGGGCAGGCTCTCCACATAAAAATCTCGCTCGAAGGTATCCAGACGCGCGGTGTAGAGCACCGTTTCCAGCCCTTTCTTGAGCCGGTCCAGCTCATCTGCGATCGCTGCAAAACGGTGATCATCCTCGTCCTGAATGATGAGATGGATGACAGCCAGCGGTGTTTTCATCTGATGCGCCCATTGGTTAATGAAGCGGATATGGTTCTCGATTCGAACCTTGTAGCTGTCCAGCTCAGTCGCATAATAACGGAACTGGCTTCTCAGGAGCAGATGCAGCGCCTCGGCCATCGGCGTATGCGAAGTCTCCGCGCGAGATTCGCCGGTCAGCGGCCCATCGGGCCGATGCGCCTGCTCCAGACGCTTATAGAAGGAGCGATTGGCTACATACCGGAAGATCAGATAACCTGCGAGCAGCAGGATGCTGATCAGCACGGCATACAAGCTAACCGACGTATTCTGGAATCCACCCAGGCGATAGATGAGCGTCACGACAAGCAGTTGACCTATATATACAAGGATCAGCGGACGCTGATCCTGCAGGAATAGCTTCATGGTGTATCCCCCCAGTTCGGCACCAGCCGGTATCCGCGTCCGCGCACCGTTTGCAGACCGTCATGGATGCCGAGCGCGGCGAGTTTCTTGCGGACCCGGGTCACATATACATTGAGCGTGTTGTCATCCACAAAAGCCTGATCATCCCATATTTTCTCCAGAAGCCGGTCACGGCTAACCACCTGCTCGCTTTTTTTCATCAGTTCATCCAGGATGATCGCTTCGGTATGGCTGATCTCAACCCGGTTATCCTTCCATGACAGGGTCAGGCGTTCTATGTCGAGAAGGAGGCCGGCGACTGACAGCGTCCGTTCGTTCTGTCCGGCTGCATAGGAGCCATAGGCGCGCCGGAGCTGGCTTTTGATTTTGGCCATAACGATCTCGTAGTCAAAAGGCTTCGTCATATAATCGTCCGCGCCGTTCTCGATGGCCATCACCTGATCCATCTTGCCGTCCCGGCCAGAAATGAAAATAATCGGACAAGTGGAGAGGCTGCGGAACTGGCGGCACCAGTAGTAGCCGTCATATTTCGGCAGATTGACATCCAGGAGAACAAGATGCGGCTCATAGGCCTCGAACTGTGCACGCACGGTTTCGAAATCATCGATGGCTAGCGTGTCATATCCGAATCTGTGCAGATGCTCTGTCAGCAGACTGACAAGTGCGGCGTCATCCTCAACGATCAAGATTTTGAACATATTGTAAAATCCCTTCTTTATATACATTCAGTACCGATTGTATTGTACCAAATTGCAGAACGAGAGCGTTAAACGGAAATACGGGACGCGTCTTTCCCGGGACGCATCATCCCTCGCCTTCAGCGGCTGATGCAGTGTATGGAGAAGCGATTGCAGAGACGATAATTATGAAACGTTGATATCGTCTTAAGTTAGAGATAAGATGAGAGAGGATTCACAGAATAGTCACAAATGGATGTCCAACCGAAGGAGGCGGAATATGAGGGGGGAAGTATATACACCTGACAAGCAGGGGAGAAG
This sequence comes from Paenibacillus sp. 7541, assembly GCF_002276395.1. Taxonomy (NCBI): domain Bacteria; kingdom Bacillati; phylum Bacillota; class Bacilli; order Caryophanales; family Paenibacillaceae; genus Paenibacillus; species Paenibacillus sp. 7541. The sequence continues at coordinate 90,874 of NZ_NQLZ01000023.1, forward strand.
TGTGATGGATGACGGGAGAATAATAGAGCTGAGGCCGATTGCACTCTCCGGCGAGGGAGGAGCGGTGACGCGGGTAGGCCCGCTTTTTTACTGGTCCTGGCTCGGGGTGCCGCTGGAAGGGCATGCCCCGATGCACCGCCACCAAGGTTTTGAAGTCGTGACTTATATGATCCAGGGGAAGACCGTTCATCAGGATGAGTACAGCGGGCATAAGGAAGCGGTGGCAGGCGATCTGCTGCTTATGCGTTCAGGCTCGGGAATACAGCATGAAGAATGGTATACGGGCCCGGACGCCGAAGGCTTTCAGATCTGGCTGGAGCCGCATCTTCGCAATGCGCTGAAGCAGAATCCGGCCTGTCGCCAATATATATCCGACCAGCTGCCGGTCCTTCCGTTCGACGGGGGCTCCCGCAAAATAATTATCGGTGACGGATCGCCGGTAGACGTCTCGGTGGATGTACATATGATCGATCTGCAAGTGCTGGCCGGACATAAGGCTGCTTATGAGCTCAAGCCGGGACGGATGCTGGCGGCCCTTGCTGTAAGAGGCGGCGGTGTCTGGTATAGGGATTCGGAAAATGATGGGAGCATGCTGCCTTTTCTCCATCGTGATTTTATGGTGATCGAGCATGGCTCAGAGGGGCCGGAAGGCTGGAGCCTGCTGGCTTCAGACGATATCCGGATGATTCTGATCGACGTTCCTCGTGATCCGGGCTACCCGCTCTACGCCAAACGCCCCTGAAAATATGACAATATTGTAGTGGAAGTCCGGGCGCAACGTGCGCTAGACTTTAGTCTGTACCTCGGTATTATTAGAGGGCAGACTTTTTTTATGGATTTCCCCGTTGTTTAACCATAATCCCCCAACGAAGGACCTATCATTCTCCGAAGGCTCTGGATTTGTCATTCCCATTTTTCAATTACCTGGAAGCATCCCCCAAATTTTGAATACAAATTAATCTATTTATACTAAATTTATGTTGGAAAAGCGACAAAAGTCCTCCTTCTTGGCAATAGTTGGCATACCCATTTGTGCATATAGTAGCATGCGTCCCGGTGGACAGGCTGGCTATAATGAGTGCGGGATTACGAGATGGGTTCGTAATTCTAATCATGCCAGATGGGGGAGATCAACCATTCTTACGAAAAAAGGTTTCAAAAAGTTGTTGGCTGGGACGCTACTGTCGGCAGTTGTTGTAGGTTCTTACGGCCATGGATTCACAAGTCCGGTCCAAGCCGCTTCCACGCAGTCTGTAACTACAGGAGTTGCGAACTCCAATGTGTATATGAGAAGTCAGCCTTCGACTTCGGGCAAGGTTGTAGCCAGAGTGTACAAGGGTGACAATGTTCGGATTCTGGCCAGCAATTCCAGCTGGTATAGAATTGTCGATTCGAAAGGCAATCAGGGCTATGCTTCGGCGAAATATATTACGGCTCAAAGAACATCTTCCGGTTCCGGCAGTTCTGGCAGCAAGGCTCCGGCCACCAACGCAGCGGTTGAGAGAGTGATCAATGCCGGGATGAAATATTTGGGCACGCCTTACGAGTTCGGCTCTAACCGCAGCTCCACCAGAACGTTTGACTGCTCGGATTTCGTGCGCCGTGCATTCATTGAAGGGGCAGGCATTACACTGCCGAGCAATTCCCGCACCCAAGGTGCCTGGATCAAGGATAAAGGAACGGATGTGTACAGGCTGAGTGAATTGAAGCGAGGGGATCTTGTATTCTTCATGAGCTACAGAGGCTCTTCGGCATCCGCATACGCTGGAGTGGACAAGTCCAAGCAGCGGATTACTCATGTGGCCATTTACCTTGGCGACGGCAAGCTTCTGCATACTTACTCCAAGCAATCCGGAGGCGTTCTGGTTGGAGATTTCAGTTCTTCGTGGCAGCATCGTTTCCTGTTTGGCGGAAGTGTGCTGTAACATAGACAGAATTCGTGAAAGAACGGTTATTCACATACGCAAGCTGCATGTATTATGTACACAAGCTGTCCCCGGAGCTGCGCTGGCCGCCGGGGGCAGCTTTTTGCTTGTCTGAGCGAACGGAATAGCTGCAACCTTGCCTCTCGTTCACTCGTCTGGTAGGTGAGGTGATGAATATGAAAAAGTCACTATGGTCCATATGGATGCTTCTGTTAGTCCTTGCAGGCTGCACAGGCCAGGTCGCGCACGAGGTGCCGTCGTCTGTCCCGGACACGGAGGAGCCCGCTCGCGAGAGCCGCTCGGAGAGGGTCGAAGGAGATTTTGTCTACCGGTTGGTCAGTGAACAAGGAGAATATGCTGCAGGGGAACAGGTGCAATTGTATGCTGAGCTGGAATATACAGGGGAAGAGGACGAAATCACGATATCGCATGCCGCATCTCCATTCTGGTTTCCGATCCGTGAACTGACCCGGGAATATGACATTTCCTATGGGATGAATGAGCCTTTGCTTCATACGACGCTCAAGAAGGGCGAGCCGTTACGCGAATATTACAAGGGCGCGTATGGTTATAATGGCGAGGATAACGATGCGTACAAGCAATTTATTAAGTCGCTCGACAACGGATTTCCGGAAGGGCGTTATGTCGTATACGGGTCTGCCGATTTTCTCGTTCAGGCACCGGAGATAGAAGGGGAAGCCGAAGCGCCCGATGTATACAAGCTGACAACGGAAATCGAGTTCGTTGTGAAGTGAGGCAAGCTCGCAGAGAGAAGCCCGAATCGATAGAAAGAAGAGCGATCATTCGCAGGGTTTTGCTGCGATAATCGCTCTTTTTGTGATGCTGCCGTTCCTCAGTATCGTTTATTGAAATCCGCCGTTGGACGAACCCGGGAATGGCTGATGTGAATTTGGCGAGGTTTGCCCGAAGTTCGGCTGAATGTGCGAGATGTTCTGCGTTGCGGCAGAGCTTTCTACTTGTCTGACGATCTGGGACATTTGCTGATACTGCTGCATCGCCTGCTGATGACCTTGAAGCGCGGTCTGGATAATCTGAACCGCCTGCCGCTCACGTTGAGCCAGCTCCTCCAGACGCATGGCGTTCTGCTGCTCCTGATGCAGAAGCTGCTGATACATTTGGGTCGCTTGCTGCGTTTGCTGGGTCAGCTGCTGGATCATTTGTTCACATTGGCGGATCTGGCTGGCGATTTGCGATTGATTCTGATACATGTGTATTCCTCCTAAGTGATGTTGGGTCAGGCCCAGATTAGTGTGTGGAGGAATACACAAAAACATGCAGGGTTTGTTAATTCTGGACCGAAAGCTGATCTTCGAGCAGGCGCACAAATTGTTCCAGGAAGGCCTGGTCCTCTTCATCAAAGCGTCCTTTAAGCGGGCTGTCGATGTCAAGCACACCGTATAGCTCGCCGTTCACGATCATCGGGACAACGATTTCGCTGTTGGAAGCAGCATCACAGGCGATATGGCCGGGGAAGGCATGGACGTCTTCGACGACCACGGTTGATCGCTGTGAGGCGGCCGCTCCGCATACGCCGCGGTTCAGCGGAATCCGGATGCAGGCTGGCAGTCCCTGGAACGGGCCGAGCACCAGCTCTTTGCCATCGTACAGATAGAAGCCGACCCAGTTAATATCGGATAGAAAATGTCCAAGCAGCGCCGACGCATTGGCCAGGTTGGCAATGGCGCTTGGTTCGTCGTGGATAAGAGCTTTTAATTGACCAAGCACCTGAGCCTGCTGCTCGCTTCGGGTGCCCTCGTAAGGTATATTTTGAAACACGGCGAAATCCCGCCTTTCCGTATAGTATGGCTGATGATATCAGATGTATCCATGCTCCAAGATAGTACATGGTGACGGGTTCGTCAAGCATGGCTCTAACGTACGGAGCCAAGCAAGGAGGGCTGGCCGTGATTCCGGTTGCAGGTGGAAGGGTAATGAACATTGAATGGTCGTTCGCTACACTGAACCGGAAGGGAGAGAAGCAAACATGCGGGCAGACGTGCAAAACTTGTTAATCGGCATCTACATGCTATACCGTGCCCATGAGCAGGATCTTACGATCAGCGGCATGCAGGAGGAGCTGGAACGGGAAGGATACAAGGTGGCAGACCGAGAGGTCAAGCTGGAGCTTGAGCGGCTGACACAGGACAATTTCCTGACCGCCCACGGCGATAGCTACAGCATAACCGGAGCAGGCATTGAGGAATTCAAGGAGATCCAGCGCAAGCTGGGTGAACTCGTCGATCTCGTGCTGAAGCCGGTCAAGATGAAGAAGGCCGATTCGGCGGTCTAAGACGCTAAGATGTGAACAGAATAGCAGCCCTCCCAGGCGGAAGGAAGCTGCATTGGCAGTTACCGTCAGGGAGGGCTGTTGTGTTGGCTGTTGCGATTCAGGCCGGGGCAATGCGGTTCTCGACCGATGTGCCTGAACCTGAGCCGGACGGTTCGGATTCCGATGATGGGACAACGGAACGAACATGATCCGGCGATCCGATATAAGTCCGGGTGAACGATTGCACCTCGGACCGATACAGTGCCGGATCGACATGATAGGCGTTGGCATGAATGGCTCCGTTAATGAGCAGCAGTCGTTTCGGTTCGGGCTTCTGCTCGTACATCTCCATACTCATCCGGGTCGGAACGTAGTTGTCGTCCGTGCCATGGATGAAAAAAACCGGGATGCGGCTGTCCCGCACGGCGCGGATCGGGCTCACCTGCTCTACGCTGAAGCCTGCTTTGCGCCGGATGCGGGAGGCCACCCAGGACAGAAACGGAATGGAAGGGATTTTGTTCAGCGTGGTCAACTGATGCCTTAGCAGCTCGGTCAGATCGGAATAAGGGCAGTCGGCAACGACAAATTTGACTTGAGGGTCGGCGATCGCCAAGTATTCAAGCACTGTTCCGCCGCCCAGTGATTGACCGTGCAGTCCGATGCTGAGATCCGCTCCGTATTCCCGGGTAAGCCAGCGAACCCATGCCTGCACATCATATTTTTCGTAATATCCGTAAGTGGTAAAGCGCCCCTCGCTTCTGCCGTGCCTGCGCTGGTCAATCAGCAGGACATTGCAGCCTTCCTCCACGAACATATCGATAAATTGAGTAGAAAACGCCCTTGATCCAGTGTAGCCGTGAACGACGATAACCCAGCGCTTGGAGCCGGGATGACGCTCCACAGCGTCGCCGCACAGCCTCAGGCCGTCGAAGCTGGTGATCACGACCTCTTGTTTCTCAAGCGCCTCATAACGCTCCCTGCTGTATAACCCGGCTTTTTCCAGAATGGAGAACAGAAGGTGATCATTTCTTACTCTCATTCTCGTAATTTGCAAATATCCGAGTTGTGTAATCGCGGCAGCAAGAATCACAATAACCAGCAGAATGGAGATAGTAATGTACATCTTTACACTTGGCCTCCTTGTTTCGGTTATGCATGCGTGGATGCAGTATTGACGGGAGTGCTTCGGATGAATCAATATAGCTGTAAGGTTGTTTTCAACAACGAGGGTTCCAGGATTAATCGAATAGCAGGCTGTTCATCGATACGAACGCTGCCTATACTCCTCTATATTGTACCCGGAAGCGGCTGGAATCGCATGCTGCGAATAGCTGACAACGGGTAGTATCACCGAAAATAAGGTTTGCCACTCCTGATGATCAAAAATTGAGAGGCCCAACTTCCGTGTAAATGGCCAGTTCCCTCATTCCCCGCAGCGCATGTCTTGCTGGAAGCCAAACACGGATTTCTGATGAGCCGAAAAAGGAGAGATGCCTGTGTACCGCTGTCAAGGCGATATTCCCGAGCTGACAGGGGAGCGAATCAGACTCCGAAGGATGGAGCCTTCGGATGGACGAGCGATGTATGCGTGCTGGGCGGATGCGCAAACAGCTCGATTCCTGGAGATCCCGGCGATCAACGGGGCGGAGGCCGCCGCCGCTTTAATCGCTTCGCTGAACAAGCTGGCTGAAGAGGATGAAGCGCTGCGCTGGGGCATTGAGCTGCGACAGACGGGAACGCTGATCGGCAGCTGCGGCTACAATTTGTGGCAGCTGCAGGGGGCGTATCGCGGGGAGATCGGCTGTGAGCTCGCCAGCGCCTACTGGGGCCAAGGCTATATGCAAGAAGCGCTGTCTCTATGTATCGATTATGGTTTCTCGCAGATGGAATTGAACCGGATCGAGGCATACTGTGACCGGGATAATGGGCGAGCGGCCGCTTTTTTTCACAAAATGGGTTTCGTCCTTGAAGGGACGCTGCGGGAATATCGTTACTCGGACAGAGGCGCTGTGGATGCGGTGGTCCTGTCCATACTGCGCAGGGAGTGGAATGCTCTTCCGCCGCAGACCAAGGCTTAGATGCTAGGAGTTGTTGGATGTGTTGATTCAATTTGAAACCGGAAATACGCTGCTGCACAGAATGGATCCTCTCAGCAAAATGACGGTGCTGTTCTGCGTGGCGGTGATGGCCATGGTGCTGGATCATTTCTCGCATCAGGCCGGGCTGCTGCTATTGTGCATCGCGGCAGCCCGCGGCCTTGCAGGTCTGTCATGGATGCGGATTGCCAGGGGCATCCGGTTGATTGCGATTGTGGCTGTTCCGTATTTTGTACTTACGAGCCTTACGGCATCGGGCGAGACGGTTGTGCTCGCATGGGGGCCGCTTGCATTCACCGCCGAGGCGCTGAATGCCGCCGCTGCAATGTCGCTGCGCATGATTGTGCTGTTCCTGTCGTCGCTGGTGTACATCGTGACCACCGATCCAAGAGCGCTTGTGACAGAAATGGTAGTGAGGCTTCGTTTGCCGTACCGGTTCGCCTTTGGCATCTCGGCCGCCCTGACGTTCATTCCGCTGCTTGAGGCAGAGGGCACCCAGATCCTGGCCGCCCATCAGGTGCGGGGGCATCGTCCGCCGAAAGGGATAACGGGGCGCATCCGCTGGTGGGGGCGGTTTGTCACCGCGGTGCTGCTGAATGCGTTGCGGCGGGTCCAACAGACGGCCGGAGCGATGGAAAGCAAAGGCTTCGGCGCTTTCCCGGATCGGACGTTTCGCAAAGCGGTTACGATTCCTTGGTGGAGCCCGTGGTCGGCTGCAGCTGGCGTGCTATTGACCTTGCTTGTGTGCTGGATTGTCTAAATTGTTAACCTTGAATTAATAAAATAGGTTGACGTTTCGGATCGGAGAAGGCAAAATACTAGAGTAACAAAATTCAGCGAAACACTTCCGAAGAAGCAAGGGAAGTGCAGTCAAGGAGGAGTTCAAGTGTCTTCATCCGCTTCTACCCATCATAAATGGTTCTCGTTTACAACCCAGGAGATTATCCTGATGGCGATGCTGGCTGCGGTCAATGCGGTGATCACAGTGTACATCGGTCCGGTTAACAAGCTGCTCACCAGCCTCGGGGGGCCGATTGCAACCTCGACAACGACCGGAATTTATATGGTTTACGGTCTGCTGGCCTATTACATCATCCGCAAGCCGGGTACGGCCGTGCTGACATTTGCCATAGGAGGAACCATTCAGGCCTTAACGGGAACGGTTTACGGCATCGCATCATGCTTTGTAGCCGCTGGTTGTTATATGGTAGTGTCAGAGGCGATCTTTGCCATCTTCCGTTACAGGAATTGGAGTGCGGGCGTAATGATGCTGACAGGAGGCGCGATGGTGCCGCTGTGGTTCCTGTTTGCTTCGATCATGTTCGGTTATACCGCTTGGCCGATTGGCGTGCTTGGCGCTGCGCTTGTTGTCCGGATTGCCAGCGGCATTGTGGTGTGCGGCCTGCTGACGAAGGTGCTTGGCGACGCGCTCGTCAAATCGGGGCTGTTGCGGCGGTTTGCGGCCGGGGCGCGGAGTTAACCCGGTATGAAAGGCACGGAGGTCATCTGTACCGAGCTCGGATTTACATATGACGGAGAAGAGCGGCCAGCCCTGGAAGGCGTAACGATGGCCATCCGCTCAGGAGAATGGGTCGCTATTGTCGGCCCCAGCGGCAGCGGAAAATCAACGCTGTGCCAGCTGCTTAACGGGCTTCTGCCCCGAAGCGGGGGCGGAGTTCGGGCGGGTCAGGTACAGCTGGACGGAATCGACCCGAAGGATGCGCCGCTCTCGGCGGTAACGGAGGCGGCGGGGGTGCTGTTTCAGGACCCGGATGCCCAGCTCGTCCAAGGCATTGTCGAGGACGAGGTGGCGTTCGGCCCTGAGAACATGAGGGTCCCGCCGGAGCAAATCGAGCGGCGGGTCCAGGAAGCGCTGCAGGCGGTCCGGCTGCTGGACCGCCGCGCAGACCCCGTCCGCAGCCTGTCCGGAGGACAGCGGCAGCGGACGGCGATCGCCGCGGTGCTGGCGCTTAAGCCGCGGCTGCTCGTCTTTGACGACGCCTGCGCCAGCCTGGACGCTGCGGCGCAGGCGGATTTCCTGCAGCTGTGCCGCACGCTGCAGGCCGAGGGCCGGACGCTCATCACCGCGTCCGGCCGCTTTGACGATGTCGCGCGCGCAGCGCAGCGCGTCATCGTCCTGGACGGCGGCCGCGCGGTGCTGGACGCGCCGCCGGAGGAGCTGCTGCGCCGCTGCGGTGAGCAGCTGGCGCAGCTGGGCGTGCTGCCCCGGGCCGCAGGCTCCCGGGGCGCGGGCCCGGCGGGCGGGCCGATGGCCGCCCCGCCTGCCGCCGGGGCGCGAGCTGCCGCGCTGGAAGCGGCAGCTTCGCCAGCGGCCGCTCCGCCGCTGGCCTCCGGCGCCGGGGCATTGCACGCCCCGGCCACCTCGGCCAAGGGCGGGCCGATGGCCGCCCCGCCTGCCGCCGGCGCATCTTCGGCACTGCTGGACATACGCGAGCTGAGCTTCGCGTATCCCGGCGGCCGAAGGGCGCTTGACTGCGTAAACGCTCGCCTATACCCCGGCGAATGGGTGCTCCTCACCGGGGAGAACGGTTCGGGCAAAACCACGCTCAGCCGCCTCATCATGGGCTTGCTGCCTGCACGTTCCGGCAGCTTGTACTGGCAGGGAGCGGATATGGCCGCGCTGCCGGTTTACCGGAGAGCAGAGCATATCGGCTACGTATTTCAGCAGCCGGAGCATACCTTTACCGCCTGGACCGTATGGGATGAGCTGGTCTATGCGCTCCATGCGGGAGCGCATAGCCGGGACAGAACCGGGCTTGCCGGCGATCAGCTGGAGCGGGCAAGCTTTCTGCTGGAAGCGGCCGGCCTTGTTGGGCGCGAGCAGATATCCCCCTATCTGCTGAGCCAGAGTGAGAAGCGGCTGCTCAGCCTGATCAGCCAGCTTGTCATCCCCAAGCCGCTGTATATTCTGGATGAACCGACCTCGGGCATGGATTATGCGGCGATAGACCGCGTGAACCATCTGTGCCGATTTGTAATCGGGGAAGGCGCCGCCGTGCTCATGATCACACATGATCCCGGCTGGGTGCAGGAAGCGTCCGCGCGTATCCTCCATCTGGAGGACGGAAAAGTCAAGACTCCCCATTCGGCAGGGCAAACAGTATAATAGAAATATTACACAAGTTGGAAGCGCTCCTGTACAGGAGGGCTTCTTATGCTGTAGGCCGCATTTGTGTCCCGGTGGAGCGAGAGCTTCGTCGTCAATCCTTTTGCGGGGCGGAACTTACATAGGGATGCAGCCGCGGCTCGTACAGAATAAAGGGGCGTATATGGACTTGAGTACAGTAAAACATGACAAGCGCGGCTATATATTGGCAGGGTTATTGTTGTCCACGTTTATGGCTGCCATTGAAGGAACGGTTGTCGGGCCTGCCGGTCCGGCCATTATCAGCAGCTTTGGCAGCGTCAGCCTGATGAGCTGGATTTTTACCGCGTATCTGCTTACGATGACCGTAACCACCCCGATCTTCGGAAAGGTCAGCGATCTGTATGGCCGCAAGCCGGTATTCCTCTATGGCTCGCTGGTGTTTCTGATTGGCTCCCTCCTGTGCGGCTTGTCGCAGTCCATGACCCAGCTGATCGTGTTTCGCGCCATCCAGGGGATCGGTGCGGGTGCTGTCATTCCGGTGACGTTCACGATTATCGGGGACATCTATAACCTGGAGGAGCGCGGCAAGGTACAGGGGATGATCAGCTCGGTATGGGGCATCTCCTCGTTGATCGGTCCGCTTCTGGGCGGCTATTTTGTGGACTATTTATCCTGGCACTGGATTTTTGTGTTTAACGTGCCTTTTGCATTATTGTCGATCTGGCTGATCTATAAATACTTTCTGGAAGAGCGCAGCCCGCGCTCAGTTTCGATTGACTATGCGGGAGCTGGGTTGTTCGCGGTAGGAACGACGGCGCTGCTGTTTGCCCTTGCGGTCGGCGGAGAGACCTATGCCTGGACCTCGCCCTTCATGCTGGCACTGCTGTTCGCTTCGATCGCGCTGCTGGGGGCATTTCTATATGTAGAGAGCCGGGTGCAGGAGCCGATGCTGCCGCTCGGGCTGTTCAAAATCCGGGACATCGCGGTGTCCACAGCTGCCAATCTCTTTGTCAGCGCGCTCATTATCGGGCTCAGCACCTACCTGCCGCTCTGGATACAAGGGGTCCGAGGAGGAAATGCGACTCAGTCCGGTCTGGCTCTGGCGCCGATGTCGATCGGCTGGCTGATCGGCTCCATTATCAGCGGCCGGATCATTCCGCGAATCGGTTCCCGCGTGACGGCCATCATCGGCACGATCGCTCTGATCATCGGGGCTGCCGGGCTGGTAAGCACGCAAAAAGACACCCCGATGGGGCTGCTGTTCGTCTATACATTCATATATGGCGTGGGGTTCGGGTATATCTCCACCTTGTTCCAGATTATCGCCCAGTCCTCGGTCGGTTATCAGGTTCGCGGGGCCTCGACCGCGCTGAATTCCTTCATCCGCACCTTTGGCCAGACGGTGGGGGTAGCTGTGTTCGGGCTGTGGATCAACGCCGAAATCGCCAAGGGGATTGCTGCCAGCCCGGAAGCTGCAGCCATTACGAGTGAGGATATCAACAAGCTGCTGTCTCCTCACGAGGCGGCGGAGCTTCCTGAGGGCGCGGGCGGCGTATTGAGCCAGGTGCTGGAGGGAAGCCTGCACTCGCTCTTTATGGTGATGGCAGGCATGGCCGTGCTCACGCTGTTCATTGTTGCGGCCTTCCGCAACCGGCCGCCTGCACCGGAGGAGGGCTGGGACACGGAAACGGAAGTTCAGACTTCTACTTCCGATCCGAAGCGGTAATTGCCATTAGCGCGCCGATTGTCAACGTACGGCCTGCCACGCCATGACCCGATGGGTGATGAATGCTGGCAGGCCGTGCTGCGTGATGAAGCATTTGTGTTCGGGGCTTCTAGCTTCCAGGTTGATCACAGACCTTTTTTCATAAATTCAAGTCAATTGGCTGCAAAAACATCATAAAACCTTGTCATCATGCCGTATGCCGCCAGGACTTGCTCCATTATAATAAACGTATTTGGCATGCTGTCCGCATCCATAGGGGAACAGGGGATGTTTTGAATGTCCGGATTTAATTTGTATCGCAAAATGGTGCTGTTTATTTTTCTGATGCTGATTCCGATTATGGGATTGTATCTATACTCCAACAAAACGACAACCACGGTGCTGAGCAGGGAATTGAGCGCTTCGAATACGAACCAGCTCGTCTTTTTTCAAAATCAGGTGAACACGGACATCGACATTCTGGCTTCATGGCCCAATCTGCTGCTGCATGATCCCGATATTTCAAGCTTCCGGGAAATTTACCTGGAGGACGATGATCTGAACCTCGACGCGATCAATCTGGTCAAGCAGATTCAGACGAAGCTGAGTCTTCAGCAGAGCTCCTCGAATTGGCGCAGCCATCTGGCGGTGTACTCGCCGTCTCTTGGCAGGGTGGTGACAGAGAATGATGCCGGCTATTATTCCCATACGGAGCTGGAGAGCTATTTGACCCCGGGCTGGCAGGTGTCCTCTTATATGGAAGGAAGCGAGCAGCGCTTTCTTTTTTCCTGGTATGCCGCCGCTCCGTATTCCTCGATGTCAGGCCGGTACAACACCGTGACGAAGGTTCAATTCGACAGCACGAACATTCAGGATATGCTGGATCGATTCAAAAGCGACGGAAGAGGTGATCCGTTTTACTACAAGCCGGGCACCGGCGTCATCTATAATCGGACCGCTGACCGGGACCGGATCAGCAGCATTCTGTCAGAGCTGAGCAGCGAGCCGCTGCACAAGGTGGAGAACCGTGTCAAGAAGGTGGACGGTAAAACGTATTCGGTCAGTCTCGTGATGTCGGAGGCGACAGGCTGGTACCTGATCGATTATTTGCCCTTGTCCGATATTATGCAGCCGATTATGACCTCCAACAAACGGTTTTACCTCTCGATTGCAGCCTTGCTTATGATGGGTTGTGTGACCGCTTACTTGCTCTACTCCCAGGTGCAGGTGCCGGTCAAACAGCTGGTTCATGTGTTTCGCAGGCTTCAGATCGGGGACTATTCAGTACGGATGCAGGTGAAGGGGAAGAATGAATTCAGCTTTCTGGCCGCCCGTTTTAACTCCATGGTCGAGCAGATTCAAGAGCTGTTCGAGCGAGTGTACCTGGAGAAAATCCATGTCCGGGAAGCGAAGCTGAAGCAGCTCCAGTCGCAAATCAATCCGCATTTCTTCTATAACTGCTTCTCGTTCATTACGAGCATGGCCAAGCTGAAAAAATACGAGGCGGTCGTGGCCATGTCCCATAGTCTGTCGCGCTATTTCCGTTATACGACCCGGCAGGAGAGGGAGCTTGTGCCGATTGCGGACGAGCTGGAGTTTGTCTCTCATTATTTGAACATTCAGACGCTGCGGATGAATCGTCTCACCTATCGCATTGCATCGCATGCGCTGGAGCAGGCGATAGAGATTCCGCCGCTGGTGATCCAGCCTCTTGTCGAGAACGCGGTCCTGCACGGAATCGAGCCTCAGGCAGGCCCGGGAGAAATCGAGGTTTCCTTTCGGGTGGAAGACGGCAGGGCGGTTGTCATCGTGGATGACAACGGGGTCGGCATGCGTGACGGGCAGCTTGCGGAGCTTGAGGCCCGCATGAACAGGCCTATGGATGAGAATATGGGCTGTGGTGTCTGGAACGTCCATCAGCGAATGCGGCTCAGGTATGGAGAACAGGCCGGCCTGCGCTTCAGCAATTCTCCGCTGGGAGGAACAAGGGCAGAGCTGTACTGGCCGGTTGCGATGGACCATCAGCCCGCTGAAGCACAGCGGGAGCAGAGGAGGTTAGGAAGCGGATGAATATATTGCTGGTTGATGATGAGAGCTATGTCACCGAAAGCTTGAGGGAGACGATTCCCTGGGATGAAATCGGCATTCAGGCGGTGTATCAAGCCTCCTCGGCCTTCATGGCAATTGACAGGCTGGAGGAGCTGGATATTGACATCGTGGTGACGGATGTCCGAATGCCGGAGATGTCGGGCCTGGAGCTGATCGGGACGATTACGGAGCGCTGGCCGCATATCCGCTGCATTTTGCTGACAGGCTACTCGGACTTTGAATATGCGAAGCAAGCCGTCCAGCTGCAGGCTTCGGCCTATATTCTGAAGCCGGTGGATGACCGGGAGTTCATCCATAGCATTGCGGCTGCGATCCGGTCCATTCAGGAGGAGCGGATGGAGCTTGAACGCTATTACAAGCTGCTGCACAGCTGGAAGTCGGATCTTGGCCACTTGAGGACGCGGCTGCTGCAGGACTTGGCACTCGGCAGGGAGCTCTCTGTTCCCATGTTAACAACCAAGCTTAATGAATATGAAATCGCTTTCGATATGAACCGGGATACAGCGATGCTGCTCATTCAGCTAGGCAGCAGATTTACGGGGCTGGATGAGCATTCGGCCGGTTTGATGGAATATGCCCTCGTGAATATGGCGGAAGAGGTATTTAAGGACCGCTTCCACATATGGTGCGGCAAGGCGCCTCATCACTGCATGATTCTTCTGGCTCAGATGAGGCAGGATGGCCAGGGGCTGGCAGCCGGCAGCGGAACACAGCCGGCCGAGGTGCTGCTGCAAGGGTATGCCGAGCAGCTGCAGCACCATGTGAGCAGCTATTTGAAAGGGGAGATTTCGGTGCTCGTTACGCCGATGTTCCGCTTCCCCGGCGGCGTGGCCGATACTTATCGCTCGGCACTGTCATCGCTGTATGTGCTGGACCAGAGCGACCGCAGCGAAATCCGGTTTATGAATGAAGCGGCAGCTTCAAGCGAAGTGCTGATCCAAGCCGTGGCGGAATTGGACCAGCCGCCAGCCCTGTATCAGCTGCTGGAGACGAGGCAATGGGAGGATGCCCGCGGCAAGCTGGAAGCTGTTTTTGCCGTGCTGGAGCAGGCCTGCATCGGACAAGCGCAGCTGTACGGGGTGTTTCTGCACATAAGCAATGCTTATATGTATATCGCACACAAGCAGGGATATTTAATTCACCAGCTTGACCAGGCCGGCTGGGACCCGCTGTATATTCAGCAGCTTATTCAATCGGTGAGTAAACTTCGGGCATGGTCCCTGGACATGCTGGACAAGCTGGTCCAGATCGACTCGGGTCAGGACCAGCGCCACAAGAGCCGCATCGTGCGTCAGGTACAGGACATGGTGGCAGCCGAGAACGGTCATGAGCTCTCCGTCAAAACGATTGCAGACAGAGTCTATCTGCATCCCGTCTATTTATCTAAGATCTACAAAAGCGAGACCGGCGAAGGGCTGGGCGATTATATTATCCGGAAGCGCATGGAACGGGCGCTTTATCTGCTCAAGCATACGAACAAACGAATATACGAAATTACAGCTGAGCTTGGCTACCAGAACCCGCAGTACTTCAGCAAAATGTTCCGCAAGCTGTATGGAATGACACCCCATGAGTACAGGGAGCAATGATGTTGCCAAAGGTGCAGAAATGTTCGATTCGTGACATAGGCTGTGCGGGCCGCGTCCCTCTATAATGAAATTATAAAGTCGTGAGCCAAAGGGGGAGTAGATATGTGGGTAAGAAAGGGCTGGCTGCAGCTGCTGGCGGTGTCGATTCTGCTGGCAGGAAGCCTGGCCGGATGCGCAGGCGGAGGCAGCGGCAGCGGCGGTGAAGAGGGAGCAGCGCCTGAGGAGAACCAACCTGTAAACGCCTACAAAGAGAAATACGAGCCGGAAGTTACGATCACCACCGTGTGGGGCGTTGATCCTACATTGAAATTCAAGAACGGAGAGACGATTGAGAACAATGTAGCCACACGCTGGGCCAAAGAGAAATTCGGCATTAATATCAAGTCGCTGTGGTCGATCACGGATACCAACGGCGCCTTTGCGACCAAGCTCCGGCTGGCCATGTCTTCGGGTCAGGAGATGCCGGAGGTGGTTACGCTCGGCACGGAGAACAACCAGCTTGCCCAGGATCTGATCGATTCGGGGATGTTTGCGGAAGTCGGCACGCTGTTTGACCAGTATGCCTCACAGACTTGGAAGGATGCGATGAACCAGGATCCGAATGTCTGGAATCCTTATACGCGCGATGGAAAGAGGATGGGAATTCCGGTACTGGACTTTGCCTATAACCATGACTATATTTTGTGGATTCGCCAGGACTGGCTCGATAAGCTCGGTCTGAGCGAGCCGAAGACGCTGGATGAGCTGGAGCAGTTGATGGATGCATTCAAGAACCGGAATCCGGATGGGCTTGCCCCGGACAAGGTCATTCCGCTGAGCATCGGATTCAAGACGTCCATGAACACCTGGATGGGAGACCCGTCCTGGGTATTCGGCGCATACGGCACGCTGCCGCAGCAGTGGAATGAATCCGAGGATGGCACATTGGAGTACGGCTCCGTTCATCCGGGGATGAAGGAGGGGCTCAAGAAGCTCAAATCATGGATGGATAGCGGCTACATTCCGAAGGAAGCGGCGCTGTGGGATGAGAACAAGACGGCCGAACCGGCTGTGGCAGGAACAGCAGGCATCATTCCAGGTCCGTACTGGATGAGCGGATGGCCGCTGCAGGACACGGTCAAGAATGCTCCGGGGGCGGTATGGAAGCCAATTCCGATTCCGACCGGTCCGGATGGAACGGCGATGCGGCACGGCACGCACTACACGAACGGAGTCACGCTGATTCATAAGGATATGAAGCATCCGGAAGCCTTTTTCACCTATCAGAACTATCTGTTTGACAACTTCGCTGTCTCCAAGCCGGGCGGGGAATTCGAATACGGCATGTTTGAAGGCTATGATTACGAGCTGGATGGGAACGGTGAAATGGTGCCTAATGATCAGATCGAGGGCGGTTACGTCAATGTCGTCCGTTACTTGCTGGTCCGGGACGGCGCGCGCATTCCTGACCAGCAGATGCAGGCGCTGATGAAGCTGGCGGATGGCGGCACGCCTGAGACGCGCCTGGAGAGAGATGTCGCCGTCAACTACGGCAAGGATACGCCGGCCGCGGCACAGGTTCTCTTGACCCAGGAGGACATCTCCAAGAAGGACATGTTCACAGGGCCTGTCACAACAACGATGAAATCGAAATGGGATTATCTGAACAAAATCGAGAATCAGGCGCTGAATGAGATCATATACGGAAAGCAGCCGCTGGATTCCTTTGACGCCTTCGTCAAGTCGTGGAAAGGCGGAGGCGGGGATCAAATCACCCAAGAGGTGAACGAGTGGTATCAGAGCGTGAAATAACGGTAGCAGGGCCTTAGCGTTCCGCAGCGATGCGGGCGTTATAGGCCCTGTTCTGCCTTTGGCTGTCATGCCGACCGCCTGGGGCTGGTATTGCTAACGGCCCTTATTTTATCGCCAACCGCCCTTAAACGGAACGTGAACCGCCTTATGACTGTAACGCTATCTGCCTTCGGCGAGGTGGTGACTGCATCACGCTGCATCTGCACGACATGCTCGGAATCGGGGTGTTTCCGAGGCCCCGGCAATTTTGATTGGGATCGTGCCATGAATGTTGGTTTTGTGAGCTACTGCGCGGCAGGAGGGGCCCCTATAATGAGGTTGTAGATCGATTTAACGGGAGGAACCGCATGAAAAATTTACGAAAAACGTGGCCGTTTCACCTCATGCTGCTGCCGGCGCTGATCTGCCTGGCGCTGTTCAGTTACCTGCCGATGACGGGGATCATTATGGCATTTCAGGATTACAAGCCATGGGAGGGCATTCAGGGCTCAGCCTGGGTGGGGTTGGACAACTTCCGCTATCTGTTTGAGAGGGAGGACAGCCTCCAGGTGATCTGGAACACCCTGGTTATCGCGGTCCTCAAAATTGTGTTTAATCTTCTCGTACCGTTCAGCTTTGCGATTCTGCTCAATGAAATAAGAAAGCGGGCTCTGCAGCGGACGATTCAGACGATGGTGTATTTGCCGCATTTTCTGTCCTGGGTCATTCTGGGCGGAATTCTGATCGAAATGCTGGCCGTGGACGGATTTGTGAATCGGGTGCTTGCCTCAGTGGGCGTTCAGCCGATCTTCTTCCTGGGGGATAACGACTGGTTCCGGTTTACGGTCATTGTATCGGATGTATGGAAGGAATTCGGGTACAACACGATTGTGTTTCTGGCCGCGCTCGCCGGGGTGAATCCGACGCTGTATGAGGCGGCCGAAATCGACGGTGCTGGCAGGTGGAAACAGACGCTGCACATCACGATGCCGTCGCTGCTCCCGATTACGGTCGTTGTCGGCACGCTGGCGCTGGGCAACATCTTAAACGCCGGGTTTGATCAGATTTTTAACCTGTATAATCCGCTTGTGTATGAAAAAGGAGACATTATCGACACGTTTGTCTATCGTACAGCTATCTTGAACGGGGAGATGGGATTCGGAACAGCCATCGGATTGTTCAAATCTGTAATCAGCATGATCCTGATTCTGATTTCTTACCGGATGGCTTACAAATGGGCAGGCTACCGTATATTCTAGTCCGCTGAGAGGAGGGTCCGCAGGTGTATCACAAAACGATACCCTATCGCATCTTTAACGTGTTCAATATCGGTTTGCTGGTCTTATTGGCCGTGCTCTGCATCATTCCGCTGATTCATGTGCTGGCCATTTCATTCAGTTCCAAAGCGGCAGCGGATGCTGGCCTCATCGGATTGTGGCCGGTTGATTTCTCGCTTGAAGCTTATAAGAAAACGATGAACAACCCGGCCTTCTTGCGCTCCATCTGGATATCGGTGGCCCGAACCGTGCTTGGAACCGCGCTTACGCTGGCCATAACTTTCCTGGCGGCGTACCCGCTGTCCAAAGAACGGCGCGTGTTCGCCAGCCGCAGTGTGTACTCCTGGCTGTTTGTGTTCAGCATGGTGTTTAATGGGGGGCTGGTCCCTTTCTATATCGTGATCCAGAAGCTGGGGCTGATCAATTCGTTCTGGGTGCTTGTACTGCCAGGTGCGGTGAATACGTTTCTGGTGATCCTGATGCTGAACTTTTTCAGAGGGATTCCGAAGGAGCTGGAGGAGGCGGCATATATTGACGGAGCGGGGCATTTCAAGACGCTGTTTCGCATCTATTTGCCGGTGTCGCTCCCCTCGATCGCCACAATTGCGCTGTTCAGCATGGTGTTTCACTGGAATTCCTGGTTTGACGGGCTGCTGTATTTAAACAATTCCCGCGACTTTCCGCTGGCGACTTTCCTGCAGACGGTGATCATCCAGCAGGATATGAGCACGATGAGCATGAGCCCGAAAGAGATGGAGCTGCTGTCGCAAACAACGGTCAATGCGGCACAGATCTTTATCGGGGCAGCACCGATTTTGCTTGTGTATCCTTTTTTGCAGCGATTTTTTGTGAAAGGGATGACGCTCGGATCTGTGAAAGAATAAGGCTCAGCTTCATGCCGGGGATGCAAAGGCGGGAGGCGCGTCCCACGGGTTACTTTTATTGGGAAAACAGCCTGTTTGTTAACATAATGCCATGTAGATCTGCATGGACGGCGCTTACAATACAATTACCGGCCGGAAAATTGTATTCATTCAGGAGGTAGGGTAATGGTAATCAGGCTGCAGAAAGGGGTATGGCTTAAGATGGTGTTATGTTTGGGTATGCTGGCCTCATCCTTCGGGTTCATGGATGGTGAACGGCTGAACGCAGCGGATGCATTTGTGAAGGGCGCGGACATCAGCTGGGTAGCCGGAATGGAAGCCCAGGGCTACAGCTGGCGGGACAAGAACGGGGTTAGGCGGGATATTCTGGACATTCTGAGACAGGACTATCAGATCAACGCAGCCCGCATTCGGGTCTGGGTGAATCCGAACATGAACGACTATATGAACGGATACATGAATGCAGAACAGGCGGCGCGGCTTGCCCGCCGGGCCCAGGATAAAGGCATGAGAATCATGCTCACTCTGCATTACAGTGACTCCTGGGCGGACCCGGGACAGCAGAACAAACCGTACGCCTGGCGCAGCTTTAATTTTCAGCAGCTGATGGATGCGGTTTACGCCCACACCGTGTATGTCATGAATACGATGCAGCAGCATGGCGTGACTCCGGCGTGGGTGCAGATCGGAAATGAAACGAATGACGGCATGCTCTGGGAGGATGGAAGAGCTTCGAGAAATATGAGAAATTATGCCTGGCTGGTTAATACGGGGCACAATGCGGTGAAAGCTGTAAACCCGGAAACACGGACCATTGTCCATCTGTCCAACGGCTATGATCGCGAATTGTATCGCTGGAATATCGGCGGACTGATCAATCACGGAGCCCATTTCGACCTGATCGGAATGTCCCTGTATCCGGAAGCTGGGGACTGGGCAACCAAGGTGGATCAGACGATTGCCAACGCGAAGGAACTGGCTTCGAATTATGGCAAAAGCATCATGATAACCGAGATCGGGATGGATTACGATCAGGCTGCTGCCGCAAAAAGCTTCATCAGCAGCATCAAAACCAAGGTTCGCGAATTACCCGGAGGCACGGGGCTGGGTGTGTTCTATTGGGAGCCGCAAGCCGTGCCCGGGTATAATGGAGGATATAACAAAGGGGCCTGGCAATCTGACGGCAGACCCACAATGGCGCTGGAGGGATTCAGGGATTAATCGAATCACGGGGCGCAGCTAAAGCGCTCACAATGGATGCGATACCGCTTCAGCCCTATCCCCCAGCTTATTCAGCAGAGTCAGCAGCTCTGACTTCTCCGCTTCATTTAATCCGCTGAGCGCTGTATGGATCTGTTCCGTATAATGAGGGAACAATTGATCCATCAGCGCTCTTCCTGCTTTGGTCAGGTCGGCAAAGATCACTCTCCGGTCATCACGGCACGGCCTGCGCCGTACATACCCTTTAGCTTCAAGCTTATCCACCACATAGGTTACGTTGCCGCTCTGCAGCAGCAGCTGTGCTCCGACCTGCTGGATGGGCTGTGGACCCTGGCTGTACAGAACCTCCATCACCGCAAAGGCTGTCGGATTCAGACCGTCAATTCTAGCTCCGTTTGCCACATGTGTGCTGACACTTTTGAATGATTTGGCAAACACCCGATACAGGTGTAAAGAAAACTGCGTCTCTCTTTCATGTGACACACTCATGCGTTCTCCCGCCTTTTTTCCGGACTTATCGCCCTGAATGATAATTTACTTTAACCTTACGACAGAAGGGCCGGGCGGCAACATGTGATTTGTCACATTCAGCGGACGAATTTACGAAAATCCTGAAAATTAAAAACCGGGGCTTCTATATGACCTGCAAGCGTACCAACGGGTGTCCATAATGCAACCATTCGGCACAGCGAACGTAAATAAGAAGAAGCATCACTCTCACAATCGATCATCCGGGAGGTTTCTATATATGCATGATGGACTTGCAGCAAGCATGTCTGCTGAAACGGTTCTGAAGGTACATATCGATGAGGCTGGCTATGAGCCTGGCAAGCCTCGCATCCATCATATTTCTTTTGATGTCGTTCGCGGTCAGCTGCTGGGGCTGATCGGGCCTAACGGGGCCGGGAAGAGCACCACGATCAAGGCGCTGCTGGGCCTGCTGAAAAACTGCAAGGCCGAGGTCAGCATCGCAGGCGACCCGCCAAGATACGCTTATGTCCCTGAGCATCCGGTCTTCTACGAGGATTTAACGTTATGGGAGCATCTTGATTTGGCTGCCGCTGCATTTGGCATGGGCGATCAGGAGTTTGAGGAGCAGGCGACAGCCCTTCTGCGGCAATTCGATATGGAGAAGGTGAAGCATGACCTTCCGAACGGGTTCTCCAAAGGCATGAGGCAGAAGATGATGCTGATGATCGGTTTTTTGGCCAAGCCCGATGTCTATATCGTGGACGAGCCGTTTATCGGGCTCGACCCGAGAGCGACCCGGGATTTTCTGCGCCTGCTGGATGATGAACGCCGCCGGGGCGCAGGGGTGCTGATGTCCACCCATGTGCTGGACACAGCGGAGAAAATATGCGATTCCTTCATCCTCATATCAGGCGGTCAGATTGCATCCCGTGGATCACTGGAGCACATCCGTGAGGCAGCCGGCCTGCCGCAGGGATCATTGTTTGACTGCTTCGATGTGCTGACATGACGGACGGGGGGAGAAGCGTATGACTACGAACAAGAGGATTGCCAGCCCGAACGCGATCTTCCGGCGCCGGCTTGTATCCCACTGGTCTTACCAGCGCTCCAATATCGGCGCTGTTGTGGATTGGGTCATCATGCTGTACATACTCATTCCCGGGCTGCTGCTCGGGATCGGGCTTTATCGTGACTTTCTGACGAGGCCTCTTCCTGCTTGGATAGAGCTTATTCCGTTCCAGGGGGCGGCAGCGGTCCTGCTGCTGCTGTTCTCCGGACGGCTGCTGCTGTTTATGGAAGAAGCTGATGTCCTGTTTCTGCGTCAACACCCTGCATGGATGAAAGGCTTGATGATTCGGGGGATCATCTACAGCCAGCTGGTGTCCACTTTAAGGGGAATGCTGCTGACGGCGCTTATTCTTCCCGTATTGATGGCAGCCTACGGACTGAGCATCGGGACGTTGATTTCTTTGCTGGCGCTTGCGGCCGTCTGTTCCTGGTGCACCAATGTTGCGTTCCGGATGATTGCCGTCAGCTATAAGGGCTGGAGGCACCGCCTGTGGGCTGGCATCACCCGGATCGTCTCGCTGTGGGGATATATTCTGGTCGCGACGTGGGGCAGCGACCGGCCAGGGCTGATGTGGGGGGCGATTGCGATATTGGTGCCCGTTCTGCTCCTGCTCGTCCGGATGCGGGTAAGGCTTCGCGCCACCTTCCTGACGGATGTCCGTGAAGATGCCAAGGTGCGGGTGCAGCTGACCGAAAAGCTGCTGACCCAGGCGGTCGGAAAACCGCCGAGTATACGCAGCAAGCCATGGCTGTTCCGAAAGTCAGGCAGACTGTATAGCAGAGGCGCGGATAAGCGGCTGGCCAGTGCAGGGATCAAGGCTTTGCTGCGAAATCCGGAAAGTCTGCTCATGTATATTCAGATTACGGCGCTTGGCATTCCGGCTATCTGGCTGCCTCCGCCTATCATTAAGCTAATCGTGCTTGCTGCCCTGCTGCTGATGATGTCGTATTGGCTGAATACGAGCTGGGCGCGTTTTGCCAAATCGGACTTCGTGGCGGTGCTGCCATTCAGCAATGACCAGTTCCGGAGCGCTGGCAAACTGGCAGCAGGCACTCTCCTGGCAATTCCTGCTGCAGTGTATGGGGTTACAGCGGGCATGACGATGTTCTCTCCGCTTCTGGGACTGCTGGCTGGACTTGTTCTTGCCGCCTTGTCGGTGTGGGTCGTTCCGAGTCTGACCGCTTGGCCGCTGTATAAGGAGGAGCGGGGAATCCAATCAGTAAACAAAAGGGCAGCCGAAGCTAATGATTAGCGTTCGGCTGCCCTGAAGCGGCTTGACCTGCTGTATCAGCGACTGCCCACCGCCGCTTCAGCCGCGAATTTGCCGGCGGTGTAGCCGGTGGAGAATGCAGCTGTAATGTTATAACCACCGGTGTACCCGTGAATATCCATAATCTCCCCACAGAAGAATAGTCCCGGCATCAGCTTGGATTCCATCGTTCTCGGCTGGATCTCTTTCAAGCTGACCCCGCCGCCAGTCACAAAAGCTTCCTTTAAAGAGCGCGTGCCCGAGGCGCGAAACATTAATTTTTTTACCGTGGCAGCCAGTGTGGTTATTGAGGCTTTGGACACGTGGCTGCATACGAGCTCCGCATCGACGGAGGCTTTGGACAGGATCAGGGGGATCAAGCGCTCCGGAAGCCATCCTTTCAGCATGTTTTTAAGGCTCTTTCTCGGCTCTTCTTCCAGACGCTCTCTGAGCTCTGTCTCTACCTCGGCCTGCGATTGTTCAGGGAACAAGTCGATGGCCATATCGACATTCACCGTATCAAATTTCCGCTGTACCTGGCGTATGAACTGGCTGCAGCGCAGGGCGATGGGGCCCGATACGCCAAAATGCGTAAACAGCATATCCCCTTGATGGGCGATCACCTTTTTTCCTTTCGGGTTCCATACCGACAGTTCAACATTGCGCAAGGACAGCCCTTGAAGCTCCTTCGAAGCAATCCAAGGCTCTGTGGATACGATCGGGACCTCTGTTGGGTACAGTTCGGTAATGGTATGCCCGGCCGCTTGCGCCCACGGATAACCGTCACCGGTAGAGCCGGTCTGCGGAACGGATTGTCCGCCTGTGGCGACAATGACGCACGCGGAGGACAGCACTTCGCCGGATTTCAGCTCAATTCCTGCCGCGCGGCCATGCTCATACAGCACCCGGTTGACCGGGCTGAGGGTGCGAATGGCGGTTCCGAGCTCTTTCACTTTGCCGATCAGGGCGTTCACGACGCTTGAAGCCTTGTCGGTCACCGGAAACATTCTTCCGTTGTCTTCCTCCTTGAGCGGAATGCCGAGTCCTTCGAAGAAGACCATGATGTCCCGGTTATTCCAGTTCTGAAAAGCGCTATATAAAAATCTTCCGTTGCCCGGAATATTCGCAATCAGCTCATCCTCGTTCTTGGCGTTGGTGACGTTGCATCTTCCGCCGCCTGAAATGCCGAGCTTTCTCCCCAGCTTGTCCCCTTTATCTACAAGAAGCACAGAAGCGCCTCTTTCCGCCGCAGCGACACAGGCCATCAGCCCGGAGGGACCGCCGCCGACAACAATTACATCATAATCAGGCATGTTTGATAGTAGCTCCTTTAAGGGTATATATGTTCATCTATTGTAACTCTATTATATCCACATGCGTATAACATTCCTACCTTCGGACAAGGATGGCCCACGACAGCGTTTCGATATACTTGCCTACACCTCTGGAACATATTGTATTCTCATGTCGCCTGTGTTTTAATCAAAAATAACTGAGGGCATTGACCAATTGAGGTGATGACGCATTGTGCTAGGTCTGTTGAAAGATATTATGCTGCAAGTTCTGCTATCCGCCATTTTGATCTTTCAGGTCCCGCTCCTCCTAGACAGACAATGGAAAAGTCTGAACAGGCATAAAGAGAAGGATATGGATTTCTTCCGTTATCGCAAACATTTTGTCATCACATGCGGAGTCAGCATGCTGCTATGCATTCTGATTTCCTCGATGAATGAGTTTTACGTGCCTCTGAATTTGGGGATCGTTCCTTTGTTTATCGGTATTTTATACGGCAGCAGAAGGGATGGAATTGTGCTTGCTGCCACCTATATTATGCTTCTGGCATGGATCGGCGAATTCTCGTACATTCTGATCCCGCTGCTTGCGGTCTGGATCGCTTATCCCTTCCTCCCATGGTACTCAGCACATTTCAGCAAAGGCTCCAAGATGGAGAAGGTCGGCTGGTTATGGAGCGGACTCATACCGGCCATGCTGATTATTATTGCTTCCCGTGTGATGGATGGCAAGATCAACAACTATCATCTGGACCCCGATGAGCTGCTGGCTATGATTCTTTATGTTTTGACCGGTATTTTTCTCGCCGGATTTATCGTGTATGGGATTGAGACTACGCAAGAACGGCTGATATACACCCGTTATTATACGATGCAGCAATCGCGCGATGGACTGCAAAAATTACTGGAGATGGTGCCGCTGGGGATGGTTACGGTGGATCGCCAGGGTGGCGTCATTGCGTCCAACCAGCTGTTCATGGCTAACCTGAAGTCGATCTTCCCGCATCTGACATCCCGTGATCTTGCAGCGGAGCCGCTGATTGACGTGCTGGAGCAAACGCATGAAAAAGAATACATACATTCCAAATTTCATAACGCTCTCCTCGGGGAAGAAACGAATGGAGAGATCGTTCGCTGCGGCTCCAGAGTATATTCCGTCAGTGTGTTCCCGCTTCGCCGATTATATCAGGAGGAGGTCACCGAAGTGGTCGGCATCCTTCACGACATGACGGAGCTCGAACGCATGCGGACAGAGTTCCGCAATGCCGAGCGGCTCAGCCTGGTCGGGCAGATGGCGGCCAGCATCACGCATGAAATCCGCAATCCGATGGCCGTTGTCCGCGGTTTCCTGCAGCTGATGAAGGAGAAGAGTCCGGATGAGCTGGATCATTATTACCGGATCGTCATGGAGGAGCTTGACCGGGCCAACGGCATCATTAACGACTTTCTGTCCCTGGCCCAGAACCGCGATCAGGAGAAAGAGGATTGTCATCTCCATGACATTATTCAAGAGCTTAGCCCGCTGCTGTGGGCCGATGCGAACTTGCGCGGACAGAGCATTGAGCTGAAGCTGGCGACAGCGGTGCCAAACATGCAGCTCAATCCGAAGGAAATCAAACAGCTCATCTTGAATCTGTGCCGCAACGGCATGGAAGCGATGAAGGAAAAAGGTGTGCTCACGATTGAAACGAAGCGTTCCGAGGATGACGTGGAACTGTACATTATCGATACGGGAATCGGCATCCCGGAAGAAGAGCGCGGGCGATTGTTTGAGCCCTTCTTCACGACCAAGAGCAAAGGGACCGGTCTCGGTCTGGCACTATGCCTTAGCATTGTACAGCGGCATAACGGCACGATTGCCGTAGATTCGGAGGAAGGGAAGGGGACGGTCTTCAAGATCAGACTGCCGCTTCGCTCCTATGCCCAGTCTGTTCTTCCGTCTGCAAGTGCTGCATCGGCTGCTTCCGCCGAATAAGCTGCTTCTGGAGAAGACATAATATAGTGGAGTTTTACTTGAAAAGGAGGCCACTATCGGATGAGCAAAAACGATTCCAAGCAGCAGGAGCAGCAAAAGCGGGACAATACACAGCGTCGCGGCGAACCGATCGCCGATAAGAAGAAGGACGGCGTGAACTATCCGGCTACCTAGACTCCGGGATGACGGGCGAGCGGTATTGCGACGGAGCAGATACCGCTCGCTTTTTTATAATGTCGATGGAGGCGGGCAGCCGGGTCTATTCCGTAGGCCAAGGGGCACTAGAGTCCTCCTTGTTTTCGGCTTTATGAAACATTCATCATGGCCCCAAGTACGCATTGCCAGGCCTGCCCCGGTCAAAAGGCGCTCCTTCCCGGCTTGTTATTCCTTGCTTTCATATTGTGTGATTGTATAATATAGATAGCGAACAGCTGTTATACATTGAACAATCTTGTTTATATAAGGAGTGAAAGCAGTTATGGGTATGTCTTTTGATCGATATATGCGCGATATGGTTCAACCGATGAGGGATGAACTGACCCGTCTGGGGATCCAGGAGCTGACCACACCTGAAGAGGTGGAACAATCGCTTCCGAATGCTAAAGGCACGGCGCTTGTCGTGGTCAATTCCGTATGCGGATGTGCAGCAGGTCAAGCGCGTCCGGGAGTCGCTCTCGCGCTGGAGAGCACGGTGAAGCCGGATCACCTATATACCGTATTTGCCGGACAGGACAAGGAAGCAACGGCGAAAGCCCGTGAATATTTCGCTCCATATCCGCCATCTTCTCCTTCAATTGCGCTTTTGAAGGATGGGGAGCTGGTACATTTTATCGAGCGCCATCAGGTTGAGAACCGCTCGGCAGAAGAGATTGCGGCGGATCTTGTGGACGCGTTCGAGCGTTATTGCCAGTAATTCGGCAGCATTTTGCAAGGCCCCGATGCATTCGGCATATCCGATGCCTGCGGGGCTTTCTCATTTATTCTCGAAGGGAGTCGTGAGGGATGAGCCTACAAGAACAAATCATCGCTGAACTGGGTGTCAAGCCCGCTATTAACGTGGAGGAAGAGGTCCGCAAGCGGGTAGATTTTCTGAAATCTTATGTGAAGAATGCCGGTGCATCCGGTCTGCTGATCGCGATCAGCGGCGGGATCGATAGCGCGGTTACAGCGGGTCTGTGCAAGCGTGCAACGGACGAGCTTACTCAGGAGGGCAATCAGGAGTACAAGACGCTTGGCGTATTCCAGCCGTATGGGGAACAGGCCGATATTGCAGACAGCTATGCGGTGGCCAAAGCATTCGATCTGAAGTATACCGTGGAGACGAATATCGAGGAAGCGGTGAATGAGATCGCGCTTGAGGTTGAGCATAGTCTCAAGAACATCGGTGTGAATCAGCATATCAGCATCCCTGGCAAAGGCAATGTCAAGGCTCGTGTGCGCATGGTTATGCAGTATGCCCTGGCATTTGAGCAGAATCTGCTCGTTGTCGGTACAGACCATGCCTCCGAAGCGATCACGGGCTTCTATACCAAGTGGGGCGACGGCGCAGTGGACATTACTCCTCTCACATCGCTGAACAAGCGCCAGGTGCGGCAGCTGGCCTCTTATTTGGGCGTGCCTCAATCGATCCTGGACAAAGCCCCTTCGGCAGGGCTCTGGGAAGGGCAGACCGACGAGAAGGAGCTGGGCATCAGCTATGATGACAACAGCGATTATCTTGAAGGCAAAACGATCCGTCCAGAGGTTCAGGAGAAACTGGAACGCATGTATGTGAAGACGGCTCACAAACGGAACCAGATCCCCGGGATTTAATCCCGATCCGTTACATAAACAGGAACGACAGGCATCTTTTAAGTCTCATTATAGGCTTAAGAGATGCCTTTTTCGCTGCCCAGGCTCGCGTTAGGCGGGCTTGGACTGATACAATAGAGAAGATGTTTTTATTTTCCCAAACGACATATTGGCATATTGGAGAAGAAGGGGAGTAGATCTCGTGATATACGGAATCGGCCATGACGTCCTGGAAATCGGGCGAATGGAGATTTTGCTGACCGGACCGCACGGTCAAAAATTTATAGAGCGTGTGCTTACCGAGGCGGAGCGGGTGATCGCAGAGAGGAAGGGCGCCAAGCGTACGGAATTCGTGGCCGGGCGCTTCGCGGCAAAGGAAGCGATATCCAAGTCGTTCGGCTGCGGTATCGGCAAGCTGATCGGCTTTCTCGATATGGAAATATTGCCGGATGCCTGCGGTAAACCGGTGGTTACTTTGTCGCCGGATGCATGGGCGAGGCTCGGCTTGGGCTCTCCCCGGGGCTACACGATTCATCTGAGCATCTCCCATCAGCCCGAGCTGGCCTCCGCTTTTGCCGTTGTCGAAAAGAATGTGGGATAGTTCAATGAAGGAGAACCGCTATTAAATATGTACAATACAGAACATAAACGATATTTCAGCCATGAGCTGCTTGACTGGTACGACAGAAACAAACGTGATTTGCCTTGGAGACGCCACCGGGACCCCTACTATATATGGGTGTCGGAGATTATGCTGCAGCAGACCCGGGTGGATACGGTCATTCCATATTTCCAGCGTTTTATTGAGCGCTTCCCGACGATTGAAGCGCTGGCTGATGCCCCCGAGGATGAGGTGCTTAAATGCTGGGAGGGGCTCGGCTATTATTCGCGTGCCCGCAATTTGCAGCAGGCTGCCCGTCAGGTCAAGGAGCAGTATGGCGGCATGATGCCAAGCGGCAAGGATGAGGTGGCTGGCCTCAAAGGAGTTGGTCCGTATACAGCGGGTGCGATCCGCAGCATTGCCTTCAATATTCCGGCCCCTGCGGTCGATGGAAACGTCATGCGGGTGCTGTCCCGATACTTTCTGATCGAAGAGGATATTATGAAGGTTCGGACCCGGACGCATATGGAGGAGCTGGTCATGACGCTCATTCCGGAGGGCCGGGCCTCTGATTTCAGTCAGGCGCTGATGGAGCTGGGTGCGCTGGTGTGCACACCGAAGTCGCCTAAATGCCTGACGTGTCCGGTCATGCATCACTGTGCGGCCAGATTCGAGGGGAAGGAAGAACAGCTGCCGATCAAGACGAAGGCGAAGCCGCCAAGACCAGAGTATCGGTTGACGGCGATTGTCGAAGGGAGCGGTCAGCATCAGGGCAAGATCCTGGTCCGCAGGCGTCCTGCAACCGGCCTTCTGGCCGGGATGTGGGAGCTGCCGCATGTGACGGTATCGGCTGATGGCAGCGCGAATCTGGCGTCATTGCCGGAAGAGGCCGCTATGGAACGCCTGACAGGCGCGCTGCGGGAAGAGGGCATTCCTGCCACTGCGGCCAGCTATTTCATGGATGCAGAGCATGTCTTTAGCCATATCCGCTGGCATATGCGGGTGTACCGCTGCCAATATCAGGAGCTGCCCTCCGCTGAAGCTTGGGTCGCCGAGACGGCAGCTGCTTATGAGGCACCAGAAGCGCAATATCAATGGATCGATGCGCAGGACATGGAGCGCTATGCGTTTCCTAATGTGTTTATCCGCATTTTAGGCGCATATTTTGCATCCTAGACGGTCCGAGGGTCAAGGTGCCACTCGTCTGTTTGGACTTAGAGGGACATAGGGGGAATAAGCATTGCAGAGCTGGAGGCAGGCACTGCTGTACATTGTCGGGATTGGCATCTCCAATTTGGGAAACTGGATTTATCTGGTTGCGATTAACCTGCTCATATTGCATATGACGGGGTCTCCGGCGGCGGTGGCCGGCTTGTTCATCATTCGTCCGCTGGCCGTGCTGCTGACCAACTCATGGGCCGGAAGCCTGATCGACCGGATGAATCAGCGAAGGCTGATGATCATGACCGATGTGATCCGTGGGGTTCTTATCGCAGTCATCCCTTTCCTGTCGTCGGTATGGGCGATTTATGCGGTGATGTTTCTTGTCAGTGTGGCTGGCGCATTCTTTGGCCCGACTTCGATGACTTACGTAACCAAGTTGATTGCACCCGAAGACCGCAAGCGATTCAATGCATGGTCCAGCTTTACTACATCGGGAGCCGTGCTGCTCGGACCGAGCATATCCGGCCTGCTTATCGCCTACACGGATATTCGGGTATGTATTTTCATCAATGCGATATCCTTTCTTCTCTGCGCATGGGTGATCCGTCTCCTGCCTGATGTGGATCAGGAGAAGGCTGCCGAGGGCGAGCCGAAGCAGCGGCTGACGCTGCAGGTCTGGCTTCAGGACTGGAGGTCCGTCATCCGGTTCGGTCAGGCGGCGAAGTATTTCGTGACGGTGTATATTTTATTCCAGACGGCGATGCTGCTCGGGTTCGCGCTGGATTCGCAGGAGGCCACCTTTATCAAGCAGGTGCTGCTGCTTGGCGATGAGGGCTACGGCTTGCTGGTGAGCGTGGCGGGTGCAGGCTACTTGGCCGGTTCAGCGGCAGCGTCCTTTTCCGTGAAGCTCTTGTCCCTGCGGATGTTCATCAGTGCGGGCACTTTGCTGTCGAGTCTCGGTTATTTATTGTTCTATGCGTCGTCCGGCCCGATGGTTGCTGCGGCGGGGTTCATTCTGTTCGGATTCTTCTCTTCCTATGCCAATGCGGGCTTTACCACGTTCTTTCAGAATCAGGTGCCGATTGAGCTAATGGGACGCTTTAGCAGTGTAACCCGGCTGGCGGAAGGAATGCTGCAAATTGTGCTGACGCTCTTGCTCGGCTTTGCCGCAGACCTGTGGTCATTGCAGGTGGTTTGTCTGATCGGCGCCGGCGCGGCCGTTGCCGTATCGGTGGCTGTGCTTGTGGCGGTATATGCGCCTTCCAGGGCGCATCATTATGAGCCTCCGGCATCTAACAGAAGTGCGGCAACGTAGCCCCCGGTTGATAGACGGGCGGGTGCAGGATGAATGATGTGTGGTTATGAATATGCATATAAAAACAGGCTGCCAATGTAGAAATCATCTACAGGCAGCCTGTTCTTATATAGACCGTAACTTACTTCGCGTTCTCGTAGCGCTTGCCAACTTCTTCCCAGTTTACAACGTTCCAGAAAGCAGCGATGTAGTCAGGGCGTTTGTTTTGGTATTTCAGGTAGTAAGCATGCTCCCATACGTCCAGACCAAGGAGAGGCGTTTGCCCTTCCATGATTGGGCTGTCCTGGTTAGGCGTGCTGGTGATTGCAAGCTTGCCGTCTTTTACAACCAGCCATGCCCAGCCGCTGCCGAAGCGAGTTGTAGCTGCTTTCGCAAAATCTTCTTTGAATTTGTCGAAGCCGCCAAGCTCGTTGTTGATCGCATCAGCCAGTGCGCCGGTAGGTTGTCCGCCGCCGTTTGGCCCGATGATTTCCCAGAACAGGGAGTGGTTGGCATGTCCGCCACCATTGTTGCGAACCGCAGTGCGGATGCTCTCAGGTACAGCGTCAAGGTTGCCAATCAGCTCTTCCAAGCTTTTGTTTTGCAGTTCAGGAGCGCTTTCCAGAGCTGCGTTCAGGTTCGTTACATAGGTGTTATGGTGGCGATCATGGTGGATCTCCATCGTTTGTGCGTCGATGTGTGGCTCGAGCGCGTCATTTGCGTAAGGAAGCGGTGGTAATTGGAATGCCATAATGAAATACCTCCTGATATTATATAGTTTTTGGTTATGATCAAAGCACTTCCTTCATTATAAAGTGGAGGAAGTCTTTATCATCCGAAGCCAGCCCATATGTAATGTTGACTACACTACATATATTAAACCTTTTGAGGGGATTAAATCAACATTTATGTTTGAAAAGTCCATGAAGAGGGGATGAAGATGTTTTTGAAACTTATTATGGAAATCTGTCGTTATTGTAGTATAGCCCATCCACCCGTAGAAAAATCAGGGATGGTGGGAAGGAAGGAGGAGCATCCTAGTATGCCTATCAACAGTAAAAACTTCAAAGCAGCAGTCATCCTGCTGGCTGCTGCCATGGCCGTCTCTCCGACGGCTAGTGCATCTAACAATGGGACTACAAGTTCGAGGGAGACGGCGCCGGCTGCTAACACGTCCCTTAACTGGAACGTAAAGCTGGGCAACGGGGTAACCGCATCCCTGGAACAAGCGGACGTATGGAATCAGGATAGCGGCAATGTGGCTGTCTTTACTCTCCGCTACAGGAACGGAGGCAAGAGCCCTGCACGACTAGTAACTTATTTTCCTAAGGCGGTACTTCCCGGGGGGGACGTCAAAGCTGCCAATCCGATTACGAAGGATCTGGCGAAGAAGAAGGTCGAGCCGGGCCAGAGCCTGAGTGTGACCTACTATGTAAAAACGGAGCAGGCATCCATTTCCGGGATGAAGCTGGTTATGGACGTGTGGAACCCGAAGGTAAAAGGATACTTGGAGCGCGTCGGGTCTTATAGAATACCGGCTACATACTCGGCTGCGGTTGCTTCCGGGGCAGCCCGGAAGCTCAGTTTAGGGGGAACCCCGGTTACGGTCAAGGCTGAATCGCTGGAGGTGATCAAGTATGACGGCAAGGTATATGCCAAGGTCGGCATGTCGCTGACGAATCACGGAAGCCGCGTCTGGACGGACAATGCACTGAATCCGTATTTGGCGACAGGCAGCGGGAGTGCGTTCCAGCTTCAGCGGGAAGCGGGAACGGAAGGAGTCCCTGTGCAGCCCAAAGAACGGAAAAAGGTTTACTACATAACAGAAATCCCTTCCTACCTTAAAACAACCGATCTTCGTTTTTTGTGGACGGAAACTGACGATACGCTGAAACTGGATCTCCCGGTGGCCTCTTTCAAGCTGCCTAAGGCCATAACGCCCCAGTGGGATGTGCCTGAGGGAGAGGCCAAGGCCTTGACGATATCCGGACAGCCGGTAAGAGCCAGCGTCCGCCAGGCATTGCTGCGGGTTTCAGGCGATCAGGCAATATGGAATATCGAGGTGGCCTTCAAGAACAACGGGAAGAAATCGGTGACGATTCCTGCCTATGATTATGCCATCAAAGCCTCGGAGGGCTCTCTGTATCCTTATGAGGCAGAGGATCGGGGCGCGCTGACCATCAAGCTCAGCCCGGGGGAGGAGCGCGCAATCACACTCGATATGGCGCTGCCGGCTCAATTGGATCAGGAACGGCTGAGACTCCGTATGATCGCACCATCCGGGGAGTACGGGACAATCGGTAAGTCCGCAGATCAGGAATCAGGCAGCCCTGTTGCTCCTACGGAAATGGCTCATATTAACCTGCCTTTGGCCTATTTCAGCATCCCTTATCAAACCGAGCGCAGATCCTCGATCGGCGTGGAGTATCCTCCACAAAGCCCGCAAGGATTCGCCTATACACTGGAATCCATCCAGCGGCTTCCATGGCAGGATACGGATCTTGTGGTGGCGAAGCTTCGTTTGCGTAATCCCCATGAGACGAATTCGATTCTGCTGCCTGAACTGACGGCGGAGGTGATAGCGGATGAAAAGGTCTTGCTGTCGGCTCCAGAAGTGATTGCCGAGGAACAAGGATCACGGATCGCACCAGGAGCTGCGACAGAAGTGTATGTCATGGCAAAGATTCCATATACAAATGATATTCAAACCCTGCGCTTCCGATTGTCTACGCAGCAGGATAGCGCCAAAAGTCCTTTCCTGACATGGACCGCTTCGGGTCACGCCCAATCCGTGGAGCGTCTGGAACAAGGAAAGCCTTATTCAATCAAGACCGCCGGCAAGAGGTCGGAATTGCAGGAGCGGCGAACGATCATCTATGAAGGAACAGACTCGGACATCATTTATTCTGAATTTACCTTGGCCAGCAGTGAGCAGCGCCGGATCCAGGCTCCATTAATGAAAGGGTATTTCCAGGGGACCAGCGGACAGATCTACGAGGCCGAAACGGTACAGCCGGAAACGCCGCTTCAACCCGGAGCCAAGCAGTTGGTTACCTTCTGGGCGAGAGTGCCGAAAGGGGCCGGAAACGATTTGCAGCTGGCTCTGGGTACAGCGATGACGGGGAACAAACTGGCAGAGTCGGGGACAGAAGCAACCGGCATAATGAGCGTGAAGAAGCTGACGCTGAATCCGATTCGACCGGCCACAAGCAGAAGTCTGACTCAGCTGGACTGGTATCCTTACAACATTTCGGTTACGAAATTAGCAGGGTCTCTGCAGGAGGGAAGCCCGACCATTTCGCTGAATCTAACGTTTGATGTTAAACGGACTGACAGCATCACCGCAGCCGATGCCGGGCATAAGCTGATCTTAACGATCAAGGACAGCCTGGGTCAGACACAGGAGCGGGTGCTTACCCCGGGAACCGATATCCAGGTGCCGGGAACCCGGACGGTTTCGCTTGAATTAACGGACGAGCAGTATAAGAGGCTTCGGGGTGGATGGCTTAGCCTGACGTTGTCGGATGAGTTCCAGAATGAACGGATTATTATGGGAAGCCAAACCGTTAACCTGACCTTCTATCCGAATTCGGTGCCGGATTCGGAGTGGTAACGATGAGCAAAGGAAAGGAATCGAGCGAACATGTTACGTTTGGAAAATGTATCGCACAGCTTCAAGAACGGCAGTGAAGTGCTGAAGGTGCTTCACCATATCGAGTTCGAGGTGAAGGAAGGCGAGATGATAGCTTTGCTTGGCAGCTCGGGCTCGGGGAAGTCCACATTGCTTAACTTGATGGCGGGGCTGATGAAGCCGACGGAGGGCCATATTTATATCGCCGGCCAGGATATCGTCAAATTCAGTGAAAACAAGCTCGCCGTCTTTCGGCGCAAGCATATCGGATTTATATTTCAGGCTTATGAACTGATTCCTACGCTGACGATATTGGAAAATGTGGAGCTTCCGCTAGTCTTCCAATCGGTTTCTGGATCAAAACGCCGGAAAAAAGCACTGGAGCTCTTGGAAATGACGGGAATCGCAGACAAGGCCCGCCTTTATCCTTCCCAGCTTTCGGGAGGCCAGCAGCAGCGGGTTAGCATTGCCCGTTCGCTGATTACGGAGCCCTCGGTCATTTTTGCTGACGAGCCAACGGGTAATCTGGACACCCGTACGGAAGAAGAGATTATTCGGATCATGATGAATCTTAACGAATCGATGAATACGACATTTGTCGTCGTCACGCATGAAATGGAAGTTGCCGCCCAGATGAAAAAAACAATCATGCTTCGAGACGGTTATTTGGTCCGTCCGGATGAGAAGCAGCCGATGCTGGCTCATGCTCCATCGCTTCCTGGAGGCGATCTGCAGGCTTCTGCTGATGAATCTGACATGCAAGATGATTCGGAGAGCGCGGAGAAGGCAGGTGACGTCAGCTGAAACTAACAGACAGTATGCGGCTCGCGTGGGGGCAGATCAAGCGCCGTAAAGTCGTTACAGCCTTGTGTATGACAGGTATATCGATTGGCTGCGCGGCGATCATTGTAGCGATCAGCATAGGCAATGCCGCTCAAAGTTATTTGGATAAGGAAATCATAGGCGGTTTGAAATTAGATGAAATAACGGTAACCCCCCAGAGCATGGGAGGAAATAGAGGTGGCGAGGAGCAGGATGGACTGGAGCGGGGACTGCTGACCGAGGACAAGCTTCAAGTCATTGAGGGTTTCCGCCACGTAAAATCTGTCATTCCATCCAAGCAGCTTGGATATCTTCGCTTTGTCTCTTCCGACAATCTGGTCCATGATGGGATCAATGTCATGGCTGTGGATCTGTCGAAACTGAGGGAGCAGGGGAATCAGTTCCAGCAGGGCGGTCCGCTCGATCAGGTAGGTGCCGTTGTGCTTAATTACGGAGCCACAACAGGCTGGAAGGATTCGGAGACAGCCAAAAGATTAATGGAGATGATCAATAGCGACGGCAATAACCCGATGCTGTGGGAAGAATATGAAATGTATGAAAGAAACATCACAGATATGATGGGCAAGAGCCTTCAGCCGGAGCAGATGATTGGGGAGAAGATGGTGCTCGGCCCGCAGCTTTATATCGGAGGCATTCTGGAGGTAGAGAAAGGTCAAAACCCGATGTATGCCATGTATGACCGCCGGGCTTATATCTCCTTTGAAACGGCGGAGTGGTTGAGCGACTATCTAAACCCTGAAGACAACTCTTCCACAAAGCGGCGGACCTTCGATACCTTGACGGTAAAGGTAGATGATCTTCAGAACATCAGGCCGCTTGAAGAGCTGATATCCAAGCTGGCCCTGAATGCCACCGACAATCTGGCGGCGCGGGACCAAATTGCTTCTCAGCTGAATACGTTCAAGGCAATTGCACTGGGTATCGGTATTTTCATTTTGCTGCTGGCCTCAATCTCGATTATTGTGGCTATGACGATGTCCACGCATCAGCGCCGTCGCCAAATCGGTATTATGAAGGTTCTCGGAGCGCATATGGGTCAGATTCGGATCATGTTTATTGTGGAGGCCAGTGTGCTCGGTTTTCTTGGTGGCTTGCTTGGGATCGTCTTCGCTTTTTTGATTATTAACGGGTTGAACTCGTTTATTACGGCATCGGCAGGGATAGCCGGGCTGCAAATTGCCGTGACCCTGGATACATTGCCTATCGGAATCGCATTCGCAGTTATGACGGGAATTCTATCGGGGATTTACCCGGCGATCAGTGCGGCTAGGACCAACGCGCTGCTGGCGATTAAGCGGGATTAGGATATGAGAGACATCGGAAAGGATGCTAAAACGGTATGAAAAAGGTCATTAAATGGTTGGTCATTGTATCGGTGCTGGCTGTGGCCGGCTATTGGATTTATGGGCAGATGAAGCCGGGGGAGCCTGAAGTATTCATGATGGAGGAGCCGCAGGTTATCTCTTTTCCAGTGACCGAAGAGACCGTCGTATCGACTGTACAGGTTAAGGGGGCCTCGGAGTATGGACATGAAACGATGGTGTATGCCCCTTTTGAAGGTACAGTGGAGGCTTGGAACGTCACGAACGGTCAGCAGGTCAAGAAGGGCGATGTCATGTTTAAGCTGGACCAAAAGCCCATCCGCCAGCAACTGCAGCAGAAGGAAGCCGAACGGAAAAAGCGGAAGCTGGAGCAGGAAAAGAGGGAGATGGAGCAGGAATTGAAGGAATTCACCCTCAATCAGGAGCTCGACAACGCGCCGATGGGAGCGACGGAGGCAGAGCGCTTGAAGATGCTGGCTGACCAAGAGAGCGCGCGTCTTAGCGGCGAGCTGGATTCTGTGAACGAGCTGATCGAAGAACAGACGATCACCGATTTGAACGATCGGCTGAAGAAATCGACCTACACATCGCCTACAGCAGGTATTTTTCTGTTCGGCAACTCAGAGCAGCAGCCGCAATCCCTTACAGCGAACCAATATATAGGCAAAATTGTGGATCTGAATTCGCTTCAGTTTGTGGCCTATGCCGGGGAAAATGAGGTGTTCAGCATTAAGCCGGGCATGGAAGTCGAGGTGAAGCATTCGTCTCTGAAAGATATCCGACTGAAGGGGGAGGTGAAGGAGGTAGCCAAATTCGCGGAGACGATCTCCCAGGAGAAACAGACCTCCCAGGCACCTCAGTTCAAGGTCATCATCTCTCTACCTGAAAATGATCGCTTGATCGGCGGACTGACCTTGACCGGGGACATCGTAACCGAGCGCAAGGAGAAGGCTGTTGTTGTTCCGAAGCTGGCGGTATTGACCGAAGGCGAAACCAGCTACGTTATGGTGGATAAGGGCGACGGACAAATCGAGCGGCAGGATATCCAGACCGGGATGCAGACACTGGACAAGATAGAGGTGTTATCCGGGCTAAAGCCGGGGGACACGGTCGTCCTTCAATAAAATCATGACAGTATACCAGGCGTCTTTCCGGGCACACCGGAAGGGCGCTTTTTATATAAGGATGCAAGAAAGAGATCGAAAAAGAGCGGGAAATGTTGGATCTTATCATTTAACGTTCAGCTAATAAATACCCCGGTTTTATCAAATATTTTCGCTGTGTAATATGGAAATAAATGTTTCCCTAAAAATGTAAACGCTTAATATGAAGCGCTTTCAGAAGAAAACTCGTGAATTTCTGCGGAAATTGTGGTTTAATGGACAAGGGAAAAGGATTATGGCCATTTTTGTAGTATTGAAAAATGTTAGGTTTGCATAAACGCAAGACGATAAAATTGTAAACCGCATCATGTTAACGAAAAGGGAGATTGGGAGATGCATGTTCGTTCCTTTCAGTTGAGTGATTGTAACCCGGTAACAGAACTTCTGCGAATCGCTTTGTCGGAAGAATGCTACGAGAATACGATGAAGCCCTTCTCAAGACAACTCGCTTGGGACTCGGACCTGATTATGGTAGCGGAAGAAGACGGGGAAATCGTCGGTGCCTTGATCGGCACGATTGAGCGCAATCATGGTTGCTATTACCGCATAGCCATTCATCCTGATCATCGCAGAAAGGGAATTGGCAAAGCGCTTGTTTCGGCTATGGAGCAACGCTTTCAATCGCGCAAGGTCAGCCGGATCCTCGTTGCGGGTGATGAGCACAATGCTGCCGCTATGCCATTTTATGAGGCTCTGGGTTACGGAGCTAACCAAATCCTGAAGTCGTTCCAGAAGCTTAGCATCGTGAGCCAACAATAGGTACATATCGCGAAAATAAGCCCCTAGAACAGCAGGCCTGCAGGCTTCCATAGAGACATGAATGGACCGTTAAACAATATGAGCATATCTTTCAGCCGTTGCAAATGGGTGGGAGATATGCTTTTCTATTAATGTACCTGTATTTGGGTGAAGGCATCGTCTTCCGGTGCTTCCCAGGTGAAAAAGACACAAGGAAGGTGTATTATGGAACAAGTAATTCCACCGGAATCTCCCAATCGCGGAGAGGGTAACGGTCCTGAGAATCCTAAGACCGGCAGTAATGGATGGGCTACGGAGCTGTGGGACTGGATCAAGACGATTGCTATTGCATTTGTTATCATGGTGCTTCTTAATATGTATGTTTTCAATCTGTCCATGGTAAAAGGGGAGTCGATGCAGCCTACGCTGGTGGCATCGGAGCGACTGTTCATTAATAAAGTGGTGTATCATTTCTCCAAGCCTGCGCGAGGAGATGTTGTTGTGCTGAAAGATCCGAGCCAAGGGCCGGACAAGAAGGAATTTCTGGTGAAGCGTATTGTTGGCGTTCCGGGGGATACCATTGAAGTGAAGAACCAGAAGCTGTATGTCAATGGTGAAGCCCAGGTGGAATCGTATACGGATGTTCCGATTGAAGATCCAGGCTTCCAGCCGGTTACGCTGGAGGAAGGCCACTACTTTGTAATGGGGGATAACCGCCATCTTGGAAAGAGCAAGGACAGCCGCATGTTCGGAAGTGTGAAGGAATCCGACATTGTTGGCCGGGCGGAGTTCATCTTCTGGCCGATCTCGGAAATTAAAAAATTATAACGCTGTTTCTCAAACGGTGAAAGGAGGCGCTGGAGAATGACAGACAGACTAGGCTCTTACGCTCCTCCGCCTTCGGTTTGGGAGGAATTGAAAGCGGAGCTGAAGCAGGCTGCGCCGGAGCTCGGTATTGATGATATCGGATTCGCTTCAGCGGAACCGTTCGTGTCGCTGAAGTCCATCCTGCAGCAGCATCGTGATAAAGGCTATGAGTCCGGCTTTGAAGAGCCGGACCTGCACAAGCGGGTGACGCCTATGCTCCCGGGGACCGAGCCGGCGTCACTTATTGCGATTGCGGTGGCTTATCCGTCGAAGATGGCCAATCCGCCGAAGTCGGAGCCCGGCAAATATCGGGGCATTATGGCCCGGTCGGCGTGGGGGCGGGATTACCATCATGTGCTTCGGGAGGCGATGAGCCGTCTGGAAGCTTTTATTCGTGAGCGAGTGCCTGATGCGGTGCTCGAGAGCATGGTGGATACAGGCGCGCTGGTCGATCGCGCTGTAGCGCAGCGGGCGGGCATCGGCTTTAGCGCCAAAAACTGTGCGATCATCTCCCCGAAGTATGGATCATGGATTTACTTGGGTGAGATGGTGACGAATATCCCGTTTCCGCCGGATACGCCGGTTACCGAGGACTGCGGCGAATGCACGAAATGCATTGATGCCTGCCCGACTGGCGCGCTCGTCGGACCCGGGCAGCTTAATAGCCAGCGCTGCATATCCTTCCTTACCCAGACGAAGGGATTCCTGGACGAGGAGGTTATGCGCAAGATCGGCAACCGGCTGTATGGCTGCGACACTTGCCAAATCGTCTGCCCGAAGAACCGGGGGAAGAACTGGGACCATCATCCGGCGCTTCAGCCTGATCCGGAGAAGGCGAAGCCGCTCTTGCTGCCGATTCTGGATCTGAGCAACCGCGAATTCAAGGAAACTTACGGGGATACGGCGGCGGCCTGGCGAGGCAGAAAGCCGATCCAGCGCAACGCTGTAATTGCGCTTGGCAACTTTAGAGACGCTTCGGCAGTACCGAAGCTTAGCGAGGTGCTGCTGAAAGATCCGCGCCCGGAGCTGCGCGGTACCGCTGCGTGGGCTCTGGGCCGAATTGGAGGCGAAGAAGCAATGAACAACTTAGAGAAAGGCATGGCTTCCGAACAAGACAGTCAGGTTCGGAACATGCTGCAGCAAGCCTTATCCAAATTGAAATCGGCATCGAATAACGATACACCGGCTGCGGAACATGAGCAGGCGGGATCGCAGACTGACAATGCGGAAGCGCACGGCGCTTCCGGACAAGGGGGTACACAGCAAGGCAGCGGCCCGGCTGATGCGCCTGTTCAGGGAGCCGAGCCGATGGCCGTCCCGGAAGGCGGTCCGGAGATGATCTATTATGATGAGATCCAATCGCCCGTCGGGCCATTGACGCTGTGCGCAACCGACAAAGGCCTGTGCTTGATTGAATTCGGCAGCTTTTATGTAAAGGAAGCCGTCATTCAGCAATGGTCCCGGACCTGGGCCGGCAACGGCGGGTACAAGCGGGATCCGGAGCGGCTTGCTCCGGCAGCGCAGCAGCTTAAGCAGTATTTTGCCGGTGAATTGAAGGCGTTTGATCTGCCGCTTGATATGCGGGGCACCTCCTTCCAGCTCCAGGTATGGGAGGCGCTCAAGGCCATTCCTTACGGTTCGGTGCGCTCATATAAAGACATTGCGGAGTCGATTGGACGTCCGAAGGCGGTGCGGGCGGTCGGCGGCGCAAACAACAAGAACCCGATTCCGATTGTGGTGCCATGTCACCGCGTGCTCGGGGCGGACAACTCTCTGATCGGTTACGGCGGCGGGGTGGAGCTTAAGCGAACACTGCTGGTGCTTGAAGGAGCTATTGCCGATCGGTAGAAGGGAACACGGCTTGTCTTTACTGAAATATGCCTAGCGGCATATTTCTTATTTGCCGTCTTTTAGAGGACATGCTATGATAGGTTCGTCGTATATGCGACAACGAGTGGAGAATATTAGTGTCTAAAGGTGGTCAAGTGATGCATATTGTCATTCCGATTATCACGTTAATTGTGGGTTTGGTGGCCGGATTTTTCATCGGTGCGTTTTATTTGCGGAAGCAATTGGAGAAAATGCAGAGTGATCCGGAAATGCTGCAGAAGATGGCGAAGCAAATGGGCTATAATATGAACAGCAAACAGATGCAGCGCGCACAGCAAATGATGAAGAATCAACCGCTTCCTGGCAAAGGGCAAGGTCGCAAACGTAAATAATCATGACAGAAGCGTCAATCCCGCT
This sequence comes from Paenibacillus sp. 7541, assembly GCF_002276395.1. Classification (NCBI taxonomy): domain Bacteria; kingdom Bacillati; phylum Bacillota; class Bacilli; order Caryophanales; family Paenibacillaceae; genus Paenibacillus; species Paenibacillus sp. 7541. Next base: position 132,566 of record NZ_NQLZ01000023.1, read on the forward strand.
TGAAGCATGGGGCGGTGGTGGCCGCTTCTCTTTATAAATACCGCTAACAGCGGAAATGTTGCCCGTTGTATTCGGAAACGGAAGGAGGATGTACCGTGTCAGGCGTTAAAGACTACGTTAATCATAAAGTGGGTCAGCATCGTGAGCAGATTGAATATCATGTAGAGCAGATACTGAAGCTGATCGGTGAAGATCCAAGTCGGGAAGGACTGCTTGAAACCCCTGCAAGAGTGACCCGAATGTACGAGGAAATTTTTGCAGGGTATGAAGTGGACCCGAAAGACGTTCTGGGTGTTACCTTTGACGAGAACCATGAAGAGCTGGTGATCGTGAAGGATATTGTGTATTACAGCCAGTGTGAGCACCATATGGCGCCGTTCTTCGGCAAGGTCCATATCGGCTATGTACCGAGCGGGAAAATTGCCGGATTGAGCAAGCTGGCCCGTCTCGTGGAGGCCGTTACCCGCCGCCTGCAGGTACAGGAGCGGATTACAGCGCAGATTGCGGATATTATGGTTGAAGCGCTGCAGCCTAATGGTGTGATGGTTGTTGTGGAAGGGGAGCATCTGTGCATGTGTGCACGGGGCGTGAAGAAGCCTGGAAGCAAAACCGTGACCTCTGCCGTTCGCGGAACGTTCCAGAGCGATGCTGCGCAGCGTGCCGAGTTTCTGTCCTTGATCAAGGACTGAGTGGGTCATATATTCATAAGGAAGGGCTTTGCCTGTGATGGCAAAGCCCTTTTTGGTGTGTGCAGCAGGATGCGAAAGCTAGAATGTCAGGGAGCGAATCCCCAGTATATGTTTTGACACGGAAGACGCAGAGGCATCCGCAGCGGTGCCCTGGGTGGGGCCTGCTTCAAGAGGCGCCATCCACACGCTTCATCTCCTGCACGTACTGCACCAGCACTCTTTTTTGCTGTTCAATGTCCTGGATGCGGCGAGCGATTTCGGTGAAGAACACCTCGATCTCATCGCGCAGCAGCAGGGCCGATTGTCCTTTCCAATCCTGCAGACGGGCGTACAGCATGCGCGCCTCCCGCTCATCGGCCTGTATCGCTGCCAAAAGCCCGGTCAGCTCGCGCTCGGCCTGCAGCAAATCGTCCAGCTCGAGTAATATTTCCCGGTTCATATAATCCCTCCCCAGGGGTTAGTTGAAGGTTGTTAGCTGCTGCGATCGGTTCGCTCGAACAGATCGGCTTTATAACTGATGTAGTTCACGATATCGGTCGTGTGCTGCAAATGCCACTGGCTCATCGACACAATCGAGGCATCCAGCTGCTGTACGATCGGCTGCAGCCGCCGGCTGTGGCTGGAGTTCAAGTATCGGGCAAGACGCTGGCGAATGCCCTGCAGCTCGTTGTGACTGTGCTGGGCGTGGGCTCTCCACCGTTCGGCCACATTTCTTAGCTCAGCTGGCGTCACCTGAATCGTCCCGGCTGAGAGGCCTGCCAGACCGCCGGTTAAAGACCAAGGCATCGCTTGGCCAAACAGGCTCAAGGCAGGGGAGCCGCTCGCCCATGGCGCTCTTGAGAAGTCAACCCGTTTATCGGTTGCTCCATCGTACAGCGGGTTGGAGATGTACCCGTTCTCGAACTGGTAGCGGTCCAGCTGATGATAGTTCGGTCCGCCGAGGGTATTGGCGATTTTGTCCTTGATGCTCAAGCCGTCGTTAGCTTCTCTATAACTGGAATCTATGTAGTAGGTGGAGCCGACATGCCCCTCATACCCACCGAACGCTCCGCTGGCGATAATGTCGCCCGGGTGGGCATAGTTCACGATCAGGTCGTTAAATTCGCCGTTCTCGGCTCTTCTTCGGTATTCGGGAGACAAGCTTCCGATGACGGAGGGAGCACTGAAGGTGACGGCCGGTATGCCGGTATAGGCTGCTGCGTACTGCGCGTTCGCGCCTCCCAGCGAGTGTCCGGTCATCGAGAAATCGAAATTTTTGTATTTCTTCTGCATGTCCTTGGCATAATCCTCAGCCTGGTACAGCTGGTTTTTGCCAATAAAATCAGTGGTCTTGTCCCACTTGCGCGATTGTTCGCCGAACCAGTCCTTGACCGTGGTAAGGCCAACCGTATCCTCGATCTTCGTTAGATGTTCATCAAACGGGCGCTTGACCTCGGTTTTTCGCTTGATCTCGTTGATGCCGATGCCGGCATCGGTGATGTAATCGGGAACGGATGCGCTCAGCCCCTCGCTGCCCTCGGTGCCGCGGTAAGCGATGACCGCTTCACCGGAGTTGCGGTTGACGAAGGTGACGGCATCGAAGCCGGATACCCGATAGCTTTTCGTATCCTCGAGAACTTCCCAGCCTGGAAGATCCCCGATCTGTTCACCTTCCTTCAGATCCTTGTACGCGAGTCTGGATAACTTCTGATATGTTTCATCATCTACCATCTTGCGGTCCTCCGAATGAATACATTATTTCGAGCCTTGAGCCTCAAGCGCTTCTTTCAATTGCGGGCTCATGACAAAATTCTTGGTCTCCTGTGTGTTGAAATTGACGGACAGGTTGAAGGTCTGGTCCTCATGCCCTTGTACATAGCCTTCAACATCAATTTCATCGGCAACATAGGAAGGGACCTTCTTGGCACCGGTAATCTGGACCTCGAGGCCGTACTCCTCCCGGAAGTGCTTAATCACCGTTTCCTTGGCTTGTTCAAGCAAGGCTTCCTCCTCTGTTGCAGGTGTTACCTGGCCCCCATTATTCGGGGATTCATGGGCGTTCATGCTTTGGCAACCTCCTAATACGATCGTAAATAACATCCCTATCGCAAGCAGCATCCGGAATCCGAAGCGAGTGCGGCTCGGCATAACCCTATCATCCCCTTGATATTCATCGATTGGCTTACCGGTATCATAATCCAGTATTCAGGTCCATTCAACGGGAGAATTAACCAGAAATTTGGTGAATTAGGCCTAAGATTGGATTGTGTCCCTGGACCTGGATGTTGCGGCTTCTCGGAGAGACGAGCCTCGGCATAGTTCATGAGGAGAAGGAAGCCCGCCCCACGCTTACCGCAAGCGAGAAGGGCAGGCTGTACTCTGCTTAATACCCCGTTATGCGAAGTTTGAAGCATCGGTTATGCAAGACAACTGGCATTTCCTTATCAGAATGGCGGCCACTTCAGAGTACGGGCGTGGCGGAAGCGCTCGGCCACCTCAGGCCAGTACACGACATTCCACCAGTTCCGAATATAGTCGGCGCGCTTGTTCTGATATTTCAGATAATAGGCATGCTCCCATACATCCAGCGCGAGGAGCGGGACGACATCCCACTGGGATAAATTCTGATGCTTCTCGGCCTGAAGAATTTCCAGGCGATGGCTGCGCGGGCTCCAGACGAGGATGGCCCAGCCGGAGCCTTCGACTTTGTCGGCGGCTTCGGTGAAGTGCTTCTTGAAACGCTCGAAGCTTCCGAAGTCTTGATTGATCTGCTGAGCGAGTTCCCCTGTCGGCGCACCTCCGCCTTTCGGGTTCATAATGCTCCAGAAGATCGTGTGCAGATAATGACCGGCTCCATGGAATGCCAGCTCGCGTTCCCAGTGCTTCACCAGCTCGAAGTTGCCGGTTTTGCGCGCTTCCTCAAGTTTGTTCTCCGCGTTGTTGAGCCCGTCTACATAGCTTTGGTGATGGGCATCATGATGCAGGCGCATGGTAGCCTCATCAATATGGGGCTCCAGCGCATTGTACGGGTACGGAAGCGGCGGCAGCTTGTGCCCGCCTATCGGAACAGGCTTGCTGCCCGCCGGGCCATAGACCGAGCCAGGACCGTTACCGCCGGGCGCATGATCCGAGGCGGCCCGGGCCTCGGCCTCGGCTTCCCCCTCGGCCCGGGCATCCGCCGTGGCAGCTGCCTTGGCGGGCTCCGTGGCTGCCGATATCGCCGCAGCCGGGGCGTTGCTGCCCGTCCCCTCAGGGGCAGAGGTGATCCCCGCCTCTAGGGTGTCCGATGGATGCGGCGCGGCGTCCTGGGCAGCCTGGGGAACTTGGATTTCGGCCCGAGGCGGGTGGAGCGTCTGCTCCGACTTGGCGCTCGCCATCCATCGTTCAAGCGCTCCAGGAGCATTCAAGGGCTCGAGCACGCGCAGGAAATACTCGGATTCGCGAATAATGTGCAGCAGCACCTTGTCTGCGAGCGGCGCTTGTCGTACAGCCGGGCTGGCATTTCTCAAGTCATGCAGCTGGCGGATGAAGTGCTGGGATTGGTCAAAGGATACTCTGAGCAGCTGCTCCACCTGGCTGATCAGATGAGCCGGGACCGAAGCGCCGTGCTCCAGGATCTGACGAAGCAGTGCGTCGGCCGCTCTCTCCGTCTCTGCAAATACGACATGCCATTCATTGAACAGCCTGACGTAAGGTTGCTCCAGTGTTGGCACAACCGTCTGAATAAACTCGGTATGCTCCATCTCCTGCTGCTTCCAGAAGCGGATTTCCTCCAGGATGCGTGCCGGGAGCAGGGTGCCGTATATCAATAACATAATTCCTTCCCTCCTGTTCCTGTCCTCACTATTACATACTGTATTCGCAGGCAGGCTTGTACTATGAGACAAGAATAAATAAATAACCCCGCTGTCCGAATTGCAGGACAGCGGGGGAAGGGAAATCTTCATTAAGAGCCTTCTGGAACCGGCAGTTTGCCGAGAAAGGTGGATACACGTCGTAAATATTCGCGCGTGTGCGCCCGGTAGATAAGCTCGTGATGAGCATCCTCAACGATCCACACATCCGAATCCTCGTGCGTCTGATTAGCGGCTATTTTCTCGGCGATCGGATAAGGGGCTTTGTCGTCGAGCGTGCCGTGGATGAACAGGATCGGGAACGGATAATCATGGCGTCTCACTTCGCTATATGGAATCTGGTCGAGACTGGTGCCGTTCAGCACCGGGAACAGCAGCTCCAATATTTCAAGTGATGGATGTCTCGGCAGATTAATGTGATTTTGGATATTATGGTACAGTGTGTCCGGCTCAAGCAGGAATGTGCTGTCCAGAATCATGGCGTCCACATCCTTGGTGTCAAGGCCTGCCTGAAGCGCGGTTCCGGCCCCCATCGAGAAGCCCCATACGACAATCTGCTTAGCACCGCGCTGCTTCGCTTGCTCGATCGCGCCCAGAAGCTGCCTGCGCTCTTCCTTGCCGCCTGTCGCCGCTGCGCGGCTGGTCTGGGAGGCAAATCCGTAATCAAACATGAGGACGTTAAAATTCATGTTGTGGGCGTAATGGGCAATATCGTACATCGGAACCCAGGTCTCTTCCCGGTTGGCCCCATAGCCGTGGCTCAGCACAATCGTTCTTGTGGAATCCTTGGCAGGGATATACCAGCCGTCCAATTCGCGCTTCCCATCGATGGAATGAAAGGTGATGTTCTCATAATTCATATCCTTGGCTAGCTTCGGATTGGAATAAAGCGGAGCGACCGTCGGGTTAGACAACACCCAGGCGATATAGGCATGGAGCGCAATAAAGCAGAAGATAAGGAAAAAGACGACCGAAAGAACAAGAGCGAGTGCGATATGCTTGAATCGAACCAGGCTGGGTGACAGCTCGGTTGGATTGTTCGTTTGGGAGAGTGGGGCGTTTCTACCAGTAATCATGCTCATGTCTGGCCCCTCCTTACCATATATAAATTCCTTAACATGAAAAAAGGCTGTTTGTATCATCGTATGCCGGGCAGTAATGAAAGTCAATCGATATCCATAGATTGTTAGACAACTGTAATGTCTATGAATGCGGTTTACTTCTGGGCCATTTTTTCATATAATTCTTGTAACCAGGTTTCATGTAATGAAACGCGAGAGGAGCAGGTCGGTATGGAGGACCGCAAATTGACTGTGCGTGCCGTTGAACGGGCATTGGATATATTGCTGTGTTTCACGAAGAGCAAGGAGCTGGCGCTAACAGAGATTGCATCGTTGATCGGACTTCATAAAAGCACGGTACACCGGCTGATGGCTACGCTGGAGGATAAAGGATTTGTCGTTCGCAACAGCGAGACGGAGAAGTACCGCCTTGGCTTGAAAATATGGGAGTTGTCTGTGCATATGTCACAGAGCGACGATCCGGCAGCGAGGCTGCTGCCTGCCATGGAATCGCTGCGCGACCGGCTCGGAGAGACGGTCAGCCTATATTTAAGGGATGGCGCAGAGCGGATACGTATTCAGGCAGTGCAGAGCAACCAGGCCATTCGCCGGGTCGCCCAGGTCGGGGCCAGGCTGCCGCTTTCCGTTGGGGCTTCGAGCAAGGTGCTGGTCGCCTTTGCTGCGCCGGCGGATCAGGAGGAGCTGTTAAACGCCCCGGATTGGCCTGAATCGGTAGATCGGGACGCGTATCGGAAGCAGCTGGTGGATATCATTCAGGATGGCTATGCCATCAGCATGGAGGAGCGCGAGCCGGGTGCAGCGGCTGTTGCGGTGCCGATCTTTGATCGGAACGGGAAGGTGGCTGCCGCGCTGTCTATGTCCGGGCCGGTGACCCGGCTGTCGGCGGAGAAGCTGCGCGAATATGCCCCGATCTTGAAAGAAGCAGCGCATGAGATGGGAATGATGATTTAGAACATGAATAATGAATAGGGCCTCAGTCTTCCATGCTACAGTGGAAGCTGAGGCCCTTCGTATTATTGGGCCGGCCAGATACTTCTGGCTGGCCTTTAGGTGCTTGTACCGCCCCGGGGCTTGGTGAGGGCTTTGAGTATCGTTTTATCTGGCTAACAGCGTCACTAGCACAATCAGGACAATCGGGGCCAGAAGGATCAGCCAGCCCAGCGGATGGGCGTGATTGATCGTCCAGCCGACGCCCATTCTTTTCTCCACGAACAGGGAAGGGTCCTGGCGGTTGAAGTAGAAGAGACCGAGCTTCCAGTGTCTATCGTCATTCGGATGATATGTCGAAGGCGAAGCATCCGGCGTTCTTCCGATCCGGCTTCCGCCTTGGCCGGTTGTGATCGTCAGCCCTAACGCGGCAACGACAATGACGACAGGGATGATCAGGCTGACAACCGTGAGCAGATTCGGATCCAGCTGAAGCGCCATGTTCACCTGAATACAGGAGAAGAGCAGCACAATCAACAGGCCGGACATGATGCTGAACAGGGACCATCTTCTGCGGAAGATGGTGTTTCGCGCTTTGGACTGCTCCGGGCGATTCGGGTCAAGCTGCTGCTTGCTGTTCCCGATAGACCAGTTGATCATCAGGAATACCAAGATCATAATGACCTGCAGAATGTTCGGAAGGAACACATTCAGGTAAGACTTGGCGGCTGTCTGCGTGACATTGCCGGCAAAATCGAATTTCATCGCCAGCGTATCCGGGATCCGGTCGTAATATGTCAGCGTCCAGACGGCGCTAATCCCGGCGATGGCGGCGTGGATGAGAAACCACAGGTTGCTCAGCACCAGCTTCGTATTGCGGAAGCTGGTATCTACCGCGACGATCTGACGCTGCGGGGAGGACTGAGGGAGCGTCTCCTTGATCGTTTTGGCCATGAAGTGAAAGCGCAGGTACAGGAACGTATGAAATACAAGCATGGCAGTAATGCAGACAGTCAGGAGCCATCCTTGCCCGTTCATGTCCAGGCGTATCATGCCGGTCAGGGAAGCTGCGAATATCAGCGCGTAGCCGATGCAGCTGATCCGGATGAACCTTCTGCGCAGACGGTTCAGCGGCTCGCTGCGGTTCATCTCCTCACTGACAGAGACGCCGAAGCTGATGGTTTCCCTGGTGAATAGAGGCATAAAAGCCAGCGTTAGCGCTATGGGAACAAGTAGACAAGTCAATACTAAAGCGGCTGCGAAATTCATGGGGCATCCTTCCTTTCATTGGTTGTAATGTGGCTGTATAGGTCATGGACGACGGCCAGCAGCTGCTGCTCATTCATGCCGCGGCAGATCGCTTCCGCGATAATCGGCCGCAGCTGGGCATCGCGCCGATGTGCGTAATCGCTAGTCATGCCAGGCAGTGCGTCAGGCTGAACGACAACGCCTTTTTGCCGGTGAATCTGAATGAAGCCCTCCTGTTTCAACAGCGTGTATGCTTTATTCACCGTGTGCAGGTTAATGCCGATATCAGCGGCCAGGCTGCGAACAGAGGGGAGCGGCTCGCCCGGCTGGAGACGGCCGCTGGCTATGCCTTCGATAATCTGGTTCATCAATTGGGTGTAGATCGGAGTGTCCGACTGGAGATCCAGCTCAATAATCACAAGATGCTCACCGTCCCGTTCGTGGTATAGTTCTAACTGTTATATTTATAGTATAACAGATGGAACAAAAAATATATAGATGAAACTATAAAAAAGGAATGCCCGATTTATGATCGGGCATTCCTTAACGTGTATTATGGCTTGCGCTTTGCCTGCGATTCCTTCATTTTCTGATTCAGTATTTCCTGAAAGGTCGGTTTAGCGTCATTGGCCTTTTTGCTTGCGGATATATAGTACGGTCTAGGATATTGATAGTGATAAGGCATAAGATGATGGATTTTGATCATAGCGGTAGTCCTCCCATAGCCGCCAGGGATATAAACGGCCTTTACAAGGATATAACCCGCATGGCCCGCAGCGAAACCCCTTGTCTGAAATTCAGGAAGATCGCATTACGGAATAAACAAAATCCCCGGCATCCGGTCATGGATGCTGGGGATATATGCCTAGAGCCTGTGTTTGGATGTTAGGAGTACGAATGACCTGCTTATTGGTTCGAAGCGATCATTTGACGGAGCACCGTTTGCAGGATGCCGCCGTTATGGTAGTAATCCACATCAACCATGCTGTCAAGACGAGCGGTTACAGGGAATTCGAACTTCGTGCCGTCCTCGCGGGTAGCGACCACCTTCAGCTCTTGCCCTGGCTTGACGTCATTGCTCAGCCCTTCGATATCAAAGGTTTCACGTCCGGTCAGCCCAAGGCTCTTCCAGCTCTGGCCGTCCTGGAACTGGAGCGGAAGCACGCCCATGCCGACGAGGTTGGAACGGTGAATCCGTTCGAAGCTTTCAGCCAGAACCGCCTTGACGCCGAGGAGGAAGGTTCCTTTGGCAGCCCAGTCACGGGAGCTTCCGGTACCGTACTCTTTACCGGCGATAACGATCAGGTTCTGTCCGCCAGCCTGGTAGTTCATCGAAGCATCATAGATCGACATCACTTCCTCGGTAGGCAGGTATGTTGTCACACCACCCTCGGTTCCAGGCGCAACCTGGTTGCGGATCCGGATGTTCGCGAATGTACCGCGCATCATGACCTCATGGTTACCGCGGCGGGAGCCGTAGGAGTTGAAGTCCTTGCGTTCCACACCGTGCTCGGTCAAGTATTTGCCTGCCGGGCTGTTCACCGCAATGTTGCCTGCTGGCGAAATGTGGTCGGTCGTTACGGAATCGCCGAGAAGGGCGAGTACGCGAGCCTGCTTGATGTCCTGAATGTCAGACAGCCCGTTGCCCAGTCCTTCGAAGAACGGCGGGTTCTGAATGTAAGTGGACTTGTCGTCCCACTCATACAGTTCGCCTTCCGGAACAGGGATCTGGTTCCAGCGCTCGTTGGCAGTAAATACATTTTCGTACTTCTTGCGGAATGCGTCTGCGCTGACGGACAGTCCGATCGCTTCGCGAATTTCCGCGCTTGTAGGCCAGATATCCTTCAGATATACAGGCTGGTTGTTCGGATCGTAGCCGATCGGATCGTTCTGGAGGTCGATATTGACCGTACCTGCCAGTGCGTAAGCAACTACGAGCGGAGGAGAAGCCAGATAGTTCGCCTTCACCTGTGCATGCACGCGGCCTTCGAAGTTCCGGTTACCGGACAGCACGGCAGCTACCGTCATGTCGTTGTCAGCGATCGCTTCGCTTACTTCGTCCGGAAGCGGACCGGAGTTACCGATACATGTTGCGCAGCCATAACCAGCTACATAGAAACCGAGTGCTTCAAGGTACTGGAGCAATCCGGCTTTCTCCAGGTAGTCGGTAACGACGAGGGAACCCGGAGTCAAGCTGCTCTTCACGTAACCTGGCTTCGTCAGGCCGCGCTCCACCGCTTTTTTCGCAAGGAGACCGGCACCGAGCATAACGCTAGGGTTTGAAGTGTTCGTGCAGCTTGTAATTGCCGCGATAACTACGGCGCCTGTACCCATAGTGCTCTTGCTTCCGTCTTTATGGGTAACTTCAACCTTCTGCTCGATTTTCTCATCGCTCAGACCATAGCCGCCCTTCTCGATCGGGGTGCGGATGATGTTGTTGAAGTTCTCTTTCATTTGGGTCAGCTCGATGCGGTCCTGAGGACGCTTCGGACCAGCCAAGCTTGGTACAACCGAAGCCAGATCCAGCTCGATCACATCGGTAAACTCCGGATCCGGCGTATCCGCTGTGCGGAACATGTTCTGCGCTTTGTAATAATTCTCAACGAGCGCTACCTGCTCATCGGTACGGCCGGTGTTGCGAAGGTAAGCCAACGTCTCGTCATCGACAGGGAAGAAGCCGATCGTAGCGCCGTATTCCGGAGCCATGTTAGCAACCGTTGCACGGTCAGCCAGGCTGATGTTCGCAAGGCCAGGGCCGTAGAACTCCACGAATTTGCCGACAACGCCCTTTTTGCGGAGCAGTTCCGTTACAGTCAGGGCAAGGTCAGTTGCCGTTGCGCCTTCCGCAAGGCTGCCTGTCAGTTTGAAGCCGATAACCTCAGGGGTTACAAAATAGAGCGGCTGACCGAGCATGCCGGCTTCAGCCTCGATACCGCCAACGCCCCAGCCGACAACGCCCAGACCGTTGATCATGGTCGTATGGGAGTCCGTACCTACGAGGGAGTCAGGGAAGACCAGCGTTTCGCCGTCAACGGTCTTCGTGGCGGCAACCGATGCGAGATACTCCAGGTTAACCTGGTGAACGATCCCTGTTCCCGGCGGCACCGCACGGAAGTTGTTGAATGCGGTTTGAGCCCAGCGCAGGAAGCGATAGCGCTCTTCGTTACGCTCAAATTCAACCTTCATATTGTATTCCAGTGCCTGATCGGTACCGAACGCGTCAACCATGACGGAGTGGTCGATGACAAGGTCAACCGGAACGAGCGGGTTGATCTGCTTCGGATCTCCGCCGGCTTTCTTAACGGTGTCACGCATAGCCGCCAGGTCAACAACGACCGGTACGCCGGTGAAGTCCTGGAGAACGATACGAGCTGGAATGAATGGGATTTCCTTATTGCTGCCTAGACCTTCATTCCATTTGGTCAGCAGTTTGACATGATCTTCGGTAATTGCCCGTCCGTCAAATTGGCGGACAGCTGCTTCAAGCAGTACCCGGATAGAGAAAGGCAGCTTGGAGATTTGGCCAAGTCCTTGCTCTTCGAGGGCCTGCAGGCTGAAATAGCGGTATTCCTTGCCCCCTACCGTAAGATTACGGGAGATAGAGAACTGATCCTTTACTGGCATACATGATCCTCCTTGTGTGCTGTCAATCTGGCTGTAGTTCCACCAGATGAAACTCAATTTCAAAATTCAACATACTTTAAGTATAACGTTTTCACCCCTGTACGTAAAGTTTTTTTTGAGAGATCGAGAAGCCCGATTTTGTAGACATACTGCCTGATTCAGGGCGTATTTCAAGGCTTCGGGGACGCGGGGAAGATAGAGGAAAGGAAGCGGTAGTGAAGCCTATTCGGAAGGAGGTTCATAGCAGAGCGGATTACTTCATATAGTTGTGATAGGGAATAGGGCTGATGTTGAAGGAGGGAATGGCAATGAGCAGCGTAACGGAAGCGGAACAGCCGTGGAAAAACGCATTATATACCTATGTCAATCAGTATAATCAGAACCGGATTGATTACTCCTCAGGGCTGAAAGAGCAGATCGTCACAGACCTGGATTATTTAATGGAACGCGGGGAGCGCCAGTCTCGTCTGGCGGCGTGGTTTGAGGAAAGGGGCGTATTGCCGCTGAAGAGCGAGACTCGGGCGAAGCTGCAGCGCGTCGTGCATGAAACCGAGGATAGCGTTACCGTGGACGTAAGGCTTCACAGCCTGTTTTATTATGATAAAAGAGGGGTGACCCACCGGGAGGACACCATTCAGTTGGAGCGGCTTACGCTTGTGCGGGACGGGGATTCCTGGCTTATCGTCGGTATCGAGCGCTTGTCGGACGAACGCCATCCCGCGTGGAATCTGGAGGCCAAGACAGAGGCTAGCGGCGGGGAACCGCTCCCTTCAATTCCGTTGCTGAATAACCGCGTATATGCCGGAGGCAGTCATCCCAGATCGGGGCGATATGACCGCGAAGCCGCGGCTGCTTATGCGGACCGCTGGTGGGATTCCGGCAACCCGGAGTTTGCCGTATTCGATGTGAATTGCACGAATTATGTCTCGCAATGCCTCTTTGCAGGCAAAGCCCCAATCCACTATACTGGTAAAAGAGAAACGGGTTGGTGGTATAAAGGCTATATCAATAAGCGCGAGTGGTGGAGCTATAGCTGGGCGGTATCCAACAGCCTGGCCATTTATTTAGGCACCAGTGCATCCGGGCTTCGGGGCGAGCTCGTGGAGCGGCCCGAGCAGCTCATGCTTGGCGATGTAATTCTGTATGACTGGAACGGAGACGGGGCTTATCAGCACAGCACCATCGTGACCGCGTTCGATGCAGAGGGGATGCCTCTGGTGAACGCACATACGGTCAGCAGCCGGCACCGCTACTGGGATTACCGGGATTCCTATGCATGGAACGATCGGACACAGTATCGTTTTTACCATATCCCTGATGAATTTTAAGGATAGATCATTAGCTCCGCTGTAAAAGGATGAAAGCCGTTTACGCATGGGAGACAGCATGAACAAGCTGCATTACGGACAAGAGAGAGGTTGACATGGGACAGAACAAATTGACGGTTGGTTTGGTATACGGCGGGAAATCGGGGGAGCACGAGGTTTCGCTCTCGACGGCATTTGCCGTGATGAACGCGTTTGATTATGAGAAGTACGAGATCCTCCCTTTTTATATTACGAAGCAGGGAACGTGGAAGGTAGGTGCAGTCATGTCCGCTCCTTTCTCGGAGCAGGAAGAGCTGAAGCTTTCGCAAGGGGAAGGAACTGAGGCGGCGCTGAATGCCGTATTCAGCCGGCTCTATGGCAGCGAGCAGCCGAAGGTCGACATCATGTTCCCGCTTTTGCACGGAACGTTTGGCGAGGACGGCACGATTCAAGGACTGTTCGAAATGGCGGACATTCCTTATGTCGGAACCGGCGTGCTGGCATCGGCAGCAGGCATGGACAAAGTAGTGATGAAAAAGCTGTTCGAGATCGCCGGACTGCCGCAATGCGATTACGACTATTTCAATCGCACCCAGTGGAATCGCAGCCAGCATGATGTGCTTCAGAGCATTGAGGATAAGCTGGGGTACCCCTGCTTTGTCAAGCCGGCGAATCTGGGTTCGAGCGTCGGCATATCCAAGGCGAAAGACCGGGAGCAGCTGACCAGCGCGATCGAAACGGCGCTGAAATTCGATAACAAGATTATCGTCGAGCAATTTGTGGATGCCCGTGAAGTGGAGGTCAGCGTGCTTGGTAATGATGAGCCGATGGCATCCGTGCCGGGTGAAATCGTCTCTTCCAGCGAATACTATGACTATGCTGCCAAGTACACCGACGGACAATCGCAGATGCAGATTCCGGCGAGCATTGACCCGGATACGGCCGATCGGCTGCGCGAGCTGGCGATCCAGGCATTCAAGGCGATTGAAGGCAGCGGCATTACCCGCGCCGATTTCTTCATCCGTCGCTCGGACGGCGCGATTATGATCAATGAAGTCAATACGATGCCTGGCTTTACACCGTTCAGTATGTACCCGCTGCTGTGGAGAGAGACAGGTGTCTCCTACCGAGAGCTGCTCGACCGAATGATTGAGCTTGGCCTTGAGCGCTACAACAGCAAGCAGTCCCTGGTATATGAGAATCAATTCTAATAGAAGTTGAATAAAGCCCATTCATCCGTGCTGGACAGCATAACGGCCGGAAGCGAAGGCGAAGAGGGGCTGAAGAAGCAAGGCGCTCGCCTATGTCCCCCTCAAGTTCCACCGCCAAGGCGATAAGTGAAGAAATCTGGATCCAGGAGCGATCCGAAGTCCAGCTGGTTTGTTCCGCAATCTATGGAATTTGTACATGTGCAGTCAAGCCGAAGAAGGTTTATCATGGTGTACAAGGAATAACAATATAGATAACGCCGGGGGGAGTCCGTCTATTGCAGCGGCTCCCCTTGAATATAAATTTATAACGAAAGGAAGCTGGCACATGGGATTTCAAACCGAGTTCAATTCCGTTTGCAAGTTCAAGAATGAGCAGGAGCTGTACGAGCTGTTGGAGTATGGACGGGGGAAGATGCTGAAGCAGGGCCTTCGGGTGTTTCCAACCGGACAGAAAGTGATCGCTTACTCTCCGGACAATGTTGCGGTGGCGATCGTGCGGATTACGGCATGTGTTGCCGAGATTAATTTTCAGGGACAGGAAGTGACGTCAGTGGAGCTGCAGCTTGTGCGCAGGCTGACGGAAGAAGAGTCCAAGATGCAGACCGCGCTCGCCCATGAAATGTTCTTCGGAGACCATGCGTGATTGTCCGCTTCGGCTATGTGGCTATGTCAACCGTTATTGAGAATGCATCGCCTTCCAGGACGATGACCATGAAAAGTTTCTCAAAGCTTGAGGACAGGGAGGCAGGCCTGCGAAAGCTTGAACGGATCGCGAATGAGAACCTCCACAATACGCTCCGTCTGCTCAAGCATAACGAGGCCCATGACATCAAGGTCTACCGCTTTTCCTCCAAGCTGATTCCACTGGCGACACATCAGGACATGCAGGATTGGGATCCGTTCCCGGCCCTGTCGGCAGGATTCTTGGAGATAGGCAGCTACGTTAAGCGACAGAAGATGCGGGTGTCCTTTCATCCGGATCATTTCACGGTGCTCAGCACGCCTAGACCCGAAGTGTTGCGAAGTTCGATCCGCGACCTGAAGCAGCATGTGCGCATGCTGAAGGCGATGGGGCTGGACGCCAACATGAAGAATAATATACATATCGGTGGAGCATATGGAGACAAGCCTTCCGCTGCGGCGAGATTTGTGGAGCATTTTCACGAACTTGACCAGGAGATCAAGGAGCGCCTGACGCTCGAAAATGATGATAAAACCTTCACGGCCAAGGAGACGCTGGCGGTATGTGAAGCAACCGGATTGCCGATGGTGTTGGACCTTCATCACCAATGGGTAAATCATGATGGGGAGTCGCCGGCGGATCTGTGGCCGCACATTGTGCAGACATGGACCACCCCGCTTGCTCAGGCTGGCTCACAGCCTGACCACCCGCTTCCGCCCAAGATTCACGTGTCCAGTCCCAAAAGTCCGTCAGATCCCCGCAGTCATGCGGATGAGGTGGAGGTGGCACCGCTTCTGGGCTTCCTTCGGAGCATCGCCGGAACAACCTCCAGGCTGGATGTCATGATAGAGGCCAAGAGGAAGGACGGAGCGCTGTTTAAGCTGATGGAGGATCTGGCAGGCTATCGCGAAGAGGGCGTTGAAATCGTAAATGGGGCTTCGGTTCGGATTGAACCGTGAGCGCTGGATTAGGTCTAGTCAAGTAAAACTATGGGTTGCAAAATTATGGAAATTAAGGTACGTTTGTGTAAAGGCCTGACGGTCTATCTACCATTTTGTATCCGAATAGAATGTAGCCCTTACCTACGGGGGATGAAGTGAATACGATGTAATATCATAGATTGATATAGAAAGTAGAGTGAGCCATTTGAACGAGAAGGATAAAGTACCTTATGTAGTCAGCAGCAAGAGTTACACGGCTGTGGCGATCAATTGCGCCGCGAAGGCGGGCGAGTGGATCAAAAGCAGACTTGGCACGGTTGCGCAGCTCAGCACCAAGACATCCGCTCAAGATTTGGTGACAGAGGTCGATAAGGGCGCAGAGCAGATGATCCGTAAACTGATCCTGACCCATTTCCCTGATCATGCGATCCTGGGAGAGGAAGGGGTAGAGCCGGGGCCGGAGGCTTCGGCCCAAGCGCTGGAGGCCGCCCGTCAGGAAGAGTATTTATGGATCATTGACCCGGTGGACGGAACGACGAATTTCGTGCACGGCTTTCCGTTCTTCTCCGTATCCATTGCGCTTGTGCATCGGGGTGAAGTGATCGTCGGTGTCATCTATGATCCTTCCCGGGATGAGCTGTTCGTGGCGGAGAAGGGCAAGGGCGCTTATGTTCATGGCAATCCGACCGAGGTATCGAAGGAAGAGAAGCTGTCAAGCAGCTTGATTGCCACAGGCTTTCCGGTGGAAACGTCAACGCTCCTGCCGCAAAATATGGCCGCGCTTCAGGCGCTGGTGCCGAAGGTTCGCAATGTCAGAGCCGGAGGATCGGCAGCCCTTCATATGGCCTATGTCGCTGCAGGGCGTCTGAGCGGATTCTGGGAGGTCGGCCTGAATGCATGGGATATTGCGGCAGGCTCCTTGCTCATTCAGGAATCCGGCGGCACGGTAACTGATCTGAATGGCCGTCCGTACGAGCTATCCGTGCGCAATGTCGTCGCAACCAATGGGCGCATTCACAATGCGATCCTGGATGTGATGAAGGAAGCAAGCACCGGGAGCTGAAGCCGGAAATAGAGGCCAAAACCGGGATCAACAGCGGATAATGTCGCCATCCAGCCGGAACACTAAGGCAAAAGGAGGGTTTGTACACGATGCATGATTCATCGGAACAAGATTTGGAGCGCCAGCTTAGTGAGATGTTGACGGAAGGCGAGATGCAGGACAAGGACCGGGAAAAGGAGCAGCGTCGTCTCGTCTCCCCGAAATATGAAATCCGGATTCAAACCCAGCTTGATCCGATTGTGGAAGAAACGCTTAAATTCCGCAGCATGGCCAAGGAAGTGGACGGTCGGTATGACAAGTACATGAAGCAGGCGGGCCATAAGGATCAAGCGAAGCCGAAGGATGACAAAGACAATGTTTGATGGTTAGTGAAGTTATCGGTTTTATTCAGGAATGGGCAGCGAGCAAGGGGCTGTCCATTTTTTTATGCTTTTACAGACAAAAGCGATCAAGCTGGCAATGTACTTTCTATCAATGGGAGTGGTAAAATAAGGATGTTCATAGATTTTATCGTTATGGGAGTGAGGATATGCGAAAAGTTTGGAAAAAATGCGTTGCTGTCGCCGCAGGCGCAATGCTGCTCGCAGCAACCTGGCTCGGTCCCGGGGCGGCATCGGTATCCGCGAATACGCAGCTGGCACAGCAGCATACATACCGGATCGTCGCGCTTGGCGATTCGCTGACCGTAGGTTATGAGCCCGGCATGCAGCCAGGCAGCAGACCTTACGGCTTCGTGGAGCGAGTGCACGAGCAGGCGCTCTACCATGGACGGACCGAGGTCGTCAACTTGGGCATCGGCGGATTGAAAACCGGCGGACTGAGAAACTACGTCCGGGCGATATCCGAAGGCCGCACTATTCGGGCGGAAGAGATTCAGCCTGGACTGGCCCAGATTGATCCACGCGCTCAGCAGATTGGCGCAGGGGCAGCCCAGCTGAAGCCGGTATTGGTCCAAGCGGATCTGATCACCGTAACGATTGGCGGCAATGACCTGATCGAGCTTGTTCATACCGCCAGCGATCTTAGCGAGGCAGAGCTGACAGCGCGCCTGCAGGAGATGTTCCGGCTGTACAGAGAGAACGTAACCGCTGTGCTTACCCAGCTTCATGCCCTCAACCCGGATGCGCTTATCGTACTGGCCGACCAGTATAATCCGGTTCCGAAAATTGCCGGCGAAGCGACCTATGTTCAGCTTGTTGAAGCTACGCGGGAGTTCACCCGCATGATTGACGAGCTGGCTGCGGAATTCGGCGAGCGGGGCGTTAAGATCAAGGTGGCGCATGTGGCACAGGAGTTCGTCGGCTCCGAGCTGACGATGACCCATATTCTGAAAAAGGACATTCATCCGAACCAGTACGGGTATGAAACGATTGCCAAGGCATTCGCCCGAACGATATGGGGAAGCTACAAGCTGTCACCGGTCCCGGAATCCGGGCAGCCGATGCGGATTGTGGTCAAAGGCGAGGACTTGATCACACCGTACCAGCCGATTATGCGGAGCAATCGAAATTATGTGGCTATCCAGGATATCGTGAACGCGATTGGAGCCGCGACGAAGTGGGACAACAAAACCTCCAGCGCGACCATCACGTACGGAGATCAGACGGTTGTGGTCAAGATCGGCGCTAACACGATCAAGGTGAACGGTGCGGACGTTCCGATTGAAGCCCCGGCGTTTCTGCACAAGGTAGGTAAAGAAGACAAAACCTATGTTCCGCTAGCGGCGATTGCAACAGGGCTCGGCCTTGACGTTCAATATGTCGCCAAACTGCGAACCGCCTTTATTAATCTGTAATTCACTTCAGTAAGTAATGGATTGTCATGTTCCGCCCCGTATGAAAAAAAGCGGCCCCGCACCGACAGAATCTCTGTCTGTGCGAGCGGCCGCTCTTGTTATCTAAACTGCGTTGCTCCCTTCGGAAGCTGTCGGACGCGCTCCAGATAGTCCGTCACCCGCTGATCCTCTTCGAGTGGATACGTATAGTCGAGACGGGCTGCCACATCCTTGGCTGTTAGACGGAATAGACGTCCGCTTGCGAATAGTGCATTCCACACCGCTTCGTATGATCCCCCGGCATAGGTATCCATAAGCAGCTGCCACCTGTCTTCCGGCAAATGGTTCTTTATATATTTGCTGCATTTGCCGACACTGAGCGAGAAGTCGGTCCGGGTGCCGACCTCCCATTCCAGCATTTTCATGAGCATCGCCCGGACATAGTTGTTGAGATGCTCCTGGGCGTACAAGATTTCCTGTCTCCACAGCCCTTTGGCCACATAGGTGGATACCCACCAAAACTCATTGCAGCAATCGGCATAGTAGGCCGCCGAGGGGCGCTTGACCCAATAATCCACATCTGTCGGCGGGGAGATAACAGGAAAGGTGCCGTCCTTGTCGAGCAGAACCTTGAGCAGCTTGTCTTCCTGGCAATAGGCTTCTTTCTCTTCAATCGGAATCAGGGTCATGTCAATCCGGTTGCCATCTGTAAACAGCATCAGATACGAGAACCGGTTTCCAAGCTCGGGAGGAAACATAGCCATATCCTCAGGATTCTGCATGATCACCCGCTCGCCGAACACATCGACCCAGCCGGGATCCTTCAGAAAGCTGTCCATCTCGGTGACATGGTAGCTGATATCGTAATCCTGAAAAATATCCCTCGGCACGTTCGGGTTCGTCCGCGAGCCTTCGAGTGTCACCGCACGCACCCGTTCATCCCGTCTTGCAACCTCCAGCACCAGTTCCATCATCTGTTCTTCACTTCTCATCATGGCGAAATCCCTCCATTATCGGTTTGGACGTAAGCGGCATGAAGCGAATAGGTGCCAGGAGGGGCCCGTATGCGAGCAGGCTGCAGGCCTCCCGTAACCGGACGGGACCGGAGAAATCCCTGGCAATGGCATGCTCGAATTGCGGTCGATCCTCCGGATGGACATAGAGCATGGGAGGGCAGCCAGGCCGAGAGGCACGAGCGTTATAATTTATCGAGCAGCTTTTTCATTCAACGGCATCTCCTTTCGTTCAGAAATCCCTCAGAAACTTGCTTTAAGTGAACTTGTGATGGTCGTTATGGAATCGTTCATGTTATTCATTCTTCATGGCCTTAAAGGATTCCTCCGCGGCCTTAATGGTTGTCTCAATATCCGCTTCGGTATGGGCGGTCGTTAAGAACCAGGCTTCATACTTGGACGGCGCGAGATTGATGCCGCGATCCAGCATATGGCGGAAGAAGGCAGCGAACGCTTCCCCATCGGTATCCTGCGCTTCGTCATAATTCGTAACCGGATGATCGCAGAAATGAGTGGAGAAGGAGCCGCGGATGCGGTTGATGGTCAGCGGGACATCCCAGCGTTCGGCTGATGCTTGCAGCCCTTCGGTCAGCTTGATCGTCAGCCGCTCCATCTCTTCGTATACGCCTTCGCCCTGCAGAACTTCAAGGCAGGCGATCCCCGCTGCGATGGAAGCGGGATTGCCTGCCATCGTGCCGGCCTGATATGCAGGGCCGAGCGGGGCGACCTGCTCCATAATATGCTTGCGGCCGCCGTAGGCTCCGATTGGAAGACCGCCGCCGATAATTTTGCCAAGCGCGGTCAAGTCCGGTTGAATAGCCTCGTGGTTCTCAAGGCCGGGATACGTCTGGGCAGAGCCATAGTGGAAGCGGAAGGCGCTGATCACCTCGTCATAGATGACGAGGGAGCCGTTGTCATGCGCCATTTGGCACAGGCCCTCCAGGAATCCCGGCTTCGGCATCACCATGCCGAAGTTGCCCACGATCGGCTCGACCATCACGGCGGCAACGTCATCGCCCCAGCGCTCCAGGGCAGCGCGCAGACCGTCCAGGTCATTAAACGGCACGGTAATGACCTCCTGGGCGATGCTGCCCGGAATGCCGGCGCTGTCCGGAATGCCAAGCGTGGACGGGCCGGAGCCGGCGGCAACGAGCACGAGATCGGAGTGGCCGTGGTAGCAGCCGGCGAACTTGACGATTTTATTCCGCTTAGTATAAGCGCGAGCGACGCGGATCGTCGTCATGACCGCTTCGGTTCCGGAATTGACGAAGCGGACCTTGTCCATAGACGGAATAGCGGCTTTCAGCATTTTGGCCAGTGTAATCTCAAGCTCGGTCGGGGTTCCATACAGCGTGCCGTTCTGGGCGGCCGTGCTGATGGCCTTGGCAATATGCGGATGGGCATGACCGGTAATAATCGGTCCGTATGCCGCGAGATAATCGATGTAACGGTTTCCGTCTTCATCCCAGAAATAGGCGCCGCTCGCCCGTTTCATGAATACGGGAGCGCCTCCTCCTACTGCCTTGAACGAGCGGGAGGGACTGTTGACCCCGCCGACGATATGCTGAAGGGCTTCCTGATACAAAGCTTCTGAACGTGGTTTGGATTTTGTCATAAATTTTAAACATCCTTTCTTCAATGAAGCAGGACAGGCTGCTTGAACGCGGCCTGTCCTGACTGTTGTATGGAATCAAGTTAGTTATCTGCTCCGGCGGATAGCGAAGCTGAATTGGATTTGGAGTCCGGACTGTCTCCAGAGGAGTCTTGACCATCGTCTGTTGAAGAGTCCCCCTCGGCCGGTTCTTCTTCAGCCTGCGGATTCATCACTTCCTGGATGTACGCTTTCAGGTTATCCTCGTTCGGAACGGTCAATACGGCCGCGCCGCCAATCGTTTCCTCTCGCAGCAGCTTCATCGGAGGAACCTGTTCGCTGCCGCTCATATTGCTCTTGTATGCGACGTTGGCAAGCTTCCACATGTCCTCAACATCCATGTTGGTATCGATGTATGGGCTGACCGATTTCAGAATATCAGGCAGCTTCATGATGGAAGTGGTGGTTTGCATTTTCTTGGCTACCGCCTTGATTAACTCGCGCTGCCGCTCGGTCCGGGTGTAGTCACCCATCTTGTCATAGCGAAAGCGAACGTACTGGAGCGCTGCATCGCCATCGAGATGCTGCATGCCTTCCTTCAGGTCGATGTCATATTCGTTCTTATCGGCAATACTGGAATAGGACATGTCCTTCTCCACATAGAAGTCGACGCCGCCAACGGAGTCAACCAGCTTGATGAAGCCCTGGAAGTCCGTATACACATAATACTGGATCGGAATGCCTAGCAGATCGCTGACCGCTTTCATCGCCGTATTCGGGCCGTGGGTAATGGCGGTGTTGATCCGATTTTTTCCATGTCCTGGTATATCGGTGTATGTATCGCGCAGAATAGAGAACAGATACATGTTCTTGTTGACAGGATCAATGGAGGCAACCATCATGCTGTCCGAGCGAGGAATCTCGCCTTCCTCAAAGCCTCGGGCGTCAACGCCCATCATCAGAATGTTGACAGGCTCGGTGCCCTCCCATTCCGGCGGGCCGGGAACTTTCGCATCCACCTTTTCAAGATCCTTGAAAGGGGAAGCTTCGCCTTCCTTTTGGAGACTTTGCAATCCATCGTAAAAGGAGACTCCGTAATAAGTGCCATACCCGAGGATTGCTGCAAAAAAGATGCTCACGCTCCATATTAAGGTTTTCTTCGTTTTTTTAGTCATTGGGTTCTTTCCTTTCGGATAACGCTGATGAATAATTTCGATAGAAGATTTGAATATTCGACATTCACTCTATTATAATTTTTTTTGGCAATACAATCAATTTTGCGGGCATAAACGCCCGTGTAGCAGGGAGTTGAAGCTATCCATGGAACCATCATCACCCATTACGACCGGCAGCACGGTTCCGGATTTCACCCTACCGTCCTCAGGCGGAAACCATGTTTCCTTGAGCGATTTTCGCGGACGGAAGGTCGTGCTGTTTTTTTATCCGAAAGATATGACCCCGACATGTACGCAGGAGGCTTGCGACTTCCGCGATCATTATTCGGCATTGAAGGAAGCCGGTGCCGTCGTGCTTGGAATCAGTCCCGATCCGCTCACGTCCCATGCCAAATTCATCGACAAGCATAGTTTACCCTATACACTGCTTGCTGATGAGGAGCACAAGGTAAGCGAAATGTTTGGCGTCTGGCAGCAGAAATCGATGTTTGGCCGCCAGTACATGGGCATCGTCCGATCCACCTTCCTGATTGACGAAGAGGGTGTGCTCGTTCGGGAATGGCGCAAAGTTAAGGTGAAGGGTCATGTGCAGTCCGTATTGGATGCCGTGATGTCATAGCTATATGATGATAAGGTCCGTCCGCATGCCTGCATGCAGGGCGGGCCTTTTGTCTATGCCTTTGTTTATGCCTTTGGCTGTGCCTTCCCTAGCGGCAAGCGTGTGCCGGGTTCGCTGGCAGCTGACCCGGATATTTTCGTAAAACATCATCAGCGCCTAGTCTTTTTTTAGAAGCATCTCCATATAATCTACCAGAAAGCCGAACTCATAGAAACGGTGGAGGTAGAGTTTTGTGATGAGAAGAGCGGGTCATGCGTGCGCAGCGCTTATCTTTTTTAGCATGTTGGCGTTATTGTTGATGGCAGGGCCGGAAGGATGGAGAGGAGTGATGGCTGGCATGAACGCAGAATCTGAATCGACAATGTCCGGCGAAGCGCCGGTATTGGAGGGGCGGGTGACAAGAGCGACCGATCAGGATGTACAGGCGTCCAGTTCATCAGCTCACACCTCACCGGCTTTATCATATAAGCAGCTTGTGAAGAAAACGGCGTCCGTCGAGGCCGCAGCAGCGGTACCGGAGCCTGAGGCCGGGACGGAACAATCTGGCAAGACGGTGTACCTGACTTTTGATGACGGACCGTCCGACCTGACGGATGAGGTGCTGGCGATATTGAGGGAGCATGAGGTGCCCGCTACCTTCTTCGTGTTGGGACAGTATGCGGAGCAGCGTCCAGAGGTGATAAACCGCATTTATGATGAAGGCCACGCGATTGGAAATCATACGTATGATCACCGTTATGACAAGTTATACGGGAACTTCCAGGATTTCTGGAAGCAGATCAAGCAGACGGAGGAAATCATTCGGCTCATTACGGGCGAAAGGCCGCAGCTTGTCCGTGCGCCGGGCGGAACGGCTGGTCATTTCGACGAAATGTATTTCCGCTTGCTTCACCAGGCGGGCTATCGGGTGTTCGATTGGAATGTGGACAGCGGCGATTCCAGGCGAAGAGGGGTGCCGGCAAGTGAAATTGTCCAAGGGGCAACGACGCCCGTAGCCGGCAATGAAGCGATCGTGCTGCTGCACGACGGGATCGGACATGAAGAGACGGTTCAGGCTCTGCCGCACATTATTGCGTATTACAAGCAGCACGGCTATCGCTTCAAGGCGCTTGAACCGGAGACCGCCCCGGTACAGTTCAGGGTCAGTGGCAAACTGCCGGATCGTCCTGCGCCATCGCAGCAGTGGATTAAGGATCATATTGCGGGCAATGCCGCGTTGTTCGCACCGGGCAAAACGCTGGCGATTGAATTCGGCGGGATGGAAACCGCGTTCGAACCGGGGGAATACGATAATGTAAACGGCAGCCTGTATGTTCCGCTGCGGGCGCTGGTGGAGCGGCTCGGAGGGGAAGTGGCCTGGAATCAGCATAGCAAAACGGTACAGGTGCGCCTCGGAGGCGCAGCGTGGCAGGCAGACCCGCTAAACGGCCTGTTGAGCAAACCGGGCGAGCCGCCGGTCCCCTCGGGCGTTCATCTTCGGGGAGGTGCAGTGTGGGTGCCGCTGCGGGACGCGCTGGCCTTCTCGAGCCATCCGGTAAGGTCGCTGACCGCGTCGGATACGGAGCTGCGCGTGATCGCGTTTGGGACATCCATTTTTTAGCATAAGTTTTTAGTCGAAAATTGTAATTTGTGTTTGTAATTATACGGAACAAGTTATAGACTGTACTTAGAGATAAATATCACAATCCCAAAGAATGTGTGTTCCGTAAAGGAGGGGGAGACTTCCCCCTGCTTTATTTTGGCGCGAGTGAGATCACCTGTGCATCCCTTCGGCAAGGGATGAATAATAGATACCGGTTAACCGAAAATTATAGCTAACCGGTTCGATCGTCGCCAAGTTCATCTTGGGAACCTACTTAGAGAAAAGGAGGCAATTCTTTATGACTGAAACATCTTCCCCGCAACCGTCCGAAACGCCGGAGAACCTTGCCGGAAATCAGGGAGCGTCGGCGGGCCGTCTTGACGTGCTTGAACAATTGCTGAAGCCGGAGGTTCAGGAGTCGCTGACCGTCCTTGTGGATAACCTTCCTAAGCTGACTGAAATGCTGACATTCATGACGAAAGCTTATGATTTTGGCAAATCCGTTGCGACTGACCCTGTGCTTGCAGAAGACACGATGGCTTCCCTGACCGGGTTTACCAAACCTGTAACCGACAAAGTGAAAAATGTTGCATCCGCAGCCATTGAAGCAGGTGACCGCATTCATGAGCAAGGCGACCAAGGTCAGATCGGCCTGTTCGGTTTGATGAAGATGCTGAAGGACCCGCAGGTTCAAAAGGCGCTTCGTTTCACGCAAGCATTCATGGATGTATTGAACGAACGTGAGAAGCAAGGCAAACGTTAATTCCACTAACCACTAGAAGAACGGAGGATGGTCATGTCTAAACATATTTTAATTTTGGGCGGTGGCTATGGCGGCCTGCTGAGCGCACTTTCTGCGCGCGAGCATTTTGGCGTCGATGGCGCAAAAATCACCCTGGTCAACCGTTTCCCGACCCATCAGATTATTACAGAGCTTCATCGTCTGGCTGCAGGCAATATCGCCGAGAAGGCGGTTGCTCTTCCATTGGATAAGCTGCTGCGCAACGCCAATGTGGATCTTCGCATCGGCAATGTGAAGGAGATCAAACCTGACGAGCGTTCGGTATCTCTGGATGATGGCGGTAAATTTACTTACGATGTGCTGGTTGTTGCCCTGGGCAGTGAGACAGCATTTTTCGGCATTCCTGGACTTCAGGAGAACAGCTTCATCCTGAAATCCGTGAGCGACGCCAACCGTCTTCGCGAGCATGTGGAAAGCCGCATTGCGGAATACAGCAAAACGAAAAACAAAAAGGACGCTACGATCGTTGTCGGCGGCGGCGGCCTGACTGGCGTCGAGCTTGTCGGCGAGTATGCGGACATGAAAACCGAGCTTGCTCGCAAGTACGGCATTGATCCGGAAGAAATCACGCTGTACTGTGTAGAAGCAGCGCCTTCGATTCTGCCGGGCTTCCCTGCGGAGCTGGTTGACCGTGCGACGACAAGCCTGCAAAAACGCGGCGTTAACTTCCTGACCGGTCTTCCGATCACGAAGATGGAAGGTTCGACAGTAGAACTGAAAGACGGCAGCACCATCGAGACAAGCACGCTCGTATGGACGGGCGGCGTACAAGGCAACTCCGTTGTTGCCAACTGCGGCATCGAAGTGAACCGCGGACGCGCCGTGGTTAACGAATTCCTGCAATCGACTTCCCATCCTGACGTCTATGTTGCTGGTGACAGCGCAGTCGTTATGGGTCCTGAAGGACGTCCATACCCGCCAACAGCTCAGCTGGCTTGGCAGATGGGCGAGCTGATCGGCTACAACATGTTCGCCTACCTGAACGGCGGTGCGCAAGCCGAGTTCACGCCGGTATTCTCCGGTACGCTTGGAAGTCTGGGCCGCAAGGACGCGATCGGTACGATCGGCGCCAACAAAACCCAGCTGAAGGGTCTGCCTGCAACCTTGATGAAGGAAGCGAGCAACTGGCGCTACCTGTCCCACATCAACGGTTTGTTCACTCTGGCATACTAAGACCGGCGTCAGCCGCTTGATATGCAGGGGACAGAGGCTGTCCACACGCAGTTGTTTCACAGCCTGCCCTTGACTTTATAAACACGGATCTGGTTGGAGTTATCCGGCCGGGTCCGTTTTTTTATTTTGCAAGCCCATTTCTCGGCGTTATTGTCGCTTACGATTGGATTTAGGGCGGACAGTATGACGGCATTCAAATCTGCGGAACCAATGAATTTACAAATCGAATGAACTTGCGGAACGACCTTCCCAGCGGAAACAAACACCCGCTCGACCGCCGGAATCTCTTAATGGCTTCGGATCCCTGTTGCTTTTCTGCTCTTCTTCCCTGCTACCATTCCTATTCCTGCATCTGTTTCTGTTTCGTTTCTGTTCTGATCTGATCCTTATCTTTATCTTTATCTTTATCCTGATCCTGCGCCTCTTTCACGTTCCCTTCTGCGTCTATTCCCTCTTTTCTCTTCTTGAAGGTCTAACTCTCTCAATTCTTGGAAAACCTATTCATAGATTTAATATTATGACGGATCTTGTGACGTTATTCGAGGTATGGAGGGGATGTTATTGTTAGGCTCGTCCGTTTATTCAGAAGAACCGAATGTGCCGGATTGGGCGCCTGAACTGCTGAACCGGGTTATTCAGCGGGTGGGAGGTGTCGTGGTTGGCCATCGGGAGCAAATATCGCTCGTGTTCATATCGATGCTGGCTGGCGGACATGTGCTGCTGGAGGATGTGCCCGGTGTCGGAAAGACGATGATGGTAAAGACGATTGCGGCTTGTCTGGGCTGTGATTTCAACAGAATTCAGTTTACCTATGACCTGATGCCGGGGGACATTACCGGCACTTCGGTCTACTATCCGCATACAGGGGAGTTTGTGTTTCGGCCGGGTCCTGTGATGTCCAACATCTTGCTGGCCGATGAAATTAACCGGGCGACGCCAAGGGCCCAGTCAGCGCTGCTCGAGGCGATGGAGGAGGGACATGTGACAGTGGATGGCAACACGCATCCGTTGCCGGCGCCTTTCTTCATTATGGCGACACAGAACCCGTATGAGTTCGAGGGAACCAGCCCGCTGCCCGAAGCGCAGGTCGACCGGTTCATAATGCGCTTATCCCTTGGGTATCCGGGGATTGAGGAGGAGATGGTGCTGCTGGAGAGGGGGCTCGACGGCGCTCGCTTAAGCCAGCAGGTGAAGCCGATGCTCACGGGAACGGAGATGGTATCGATGCAGCAGGCGGTGCGGCGCGTTTATGTGGATGAGAGCATTAAGCGTTATATGGCTACGGTAGCTGATGCGTCGAGAAGCCGGGAGGATGTGGCGCTGGGCATAAGCCCGAGAGGGACGCTGGCATGGATGAGAGCTTCCCAGGCGGCAGCCTTTCTGGACGGACGCATGTATGTTATACCGGACGATTGCTTGCGGACGGCTGTGCCGGTGCTGGCTCACCGGATTCAACTGCATCGCGGCGTGAGGTCCGTGGCCGGGGCTCAAGGCCAAGTGATAGCGTCGCTGCTGACCCAATTTGAACTGCCGCGACAGCGCAGCCGCCGGGGTGGTCGAGCATGAACTGGCTTGGCAAGAACGGACTGGAGCTTCTGCGTGCCGTTGGTTTATGGGGTCTTTCTCTAGGGGCTTATCTATGGCTTGGGGGAGCTTCCCTGAGGATGATATGGTACATCAGTACCATTATGCTGGCCTATGGCGTATTGCTTCGGCTGTTCGGCATTTCCCGAATCCAGGTCCGCCGCATGTTCACTCCCTCTGTTGTACAGGCCGGGGATCGGGCTGAACTGCAGGTGGAGTTGAGTTGGAGAAGCTGGCTTCCGATTCCGTGGATGATCGTGGTGCATCGGGTGGGGGAGCAGAGAACAACGAAGGTGCTGTTTCCCGGCTGGCGGCAAAAAGCAAGCTTTACCTGCATTCTGACAGATATTCCGCGCGGGGAATGGACCGATATCGACAGTGAAATCCTATGGGGGGACCTGTTCGGGTGGTATCGGGTCCGGCGCCGTCTGCCGGGTCAGTCGGCATTGACGGTTCACCCCCGGCCTATGCGTGTGACGATACCGGATTATGCAGGTCATGGCGGTGATGTGCGCCTGGAGGCCGAGATGGCCGCATCTGTGAGGAGAGCCGAATATCCAGGGGGCGGGGTTCGGAATTATATGCCCGGTGATCCGCTGAACCGCATCCATTGGAAAAATTCTGCACGCTCCGGAAAATTGCAAACGATGCTTCCGAGCAGCGGGTGGAGTTCGAATACAAACATTTGGCTATACAGCGGCAGCGACGGTTATCCCGCTCTTACAGCTTCCGAGCAGCAGGCGGCATATGAATTGGCGGTTTCGGCCGCGGCGGGTCTGGCCGAGTACCTGGAGTCCATTGGCATCATGTATACGCTAAGCACTGCTGCTATCCAGGGTACGAAGGGTCCAGCCTATCCAATCGCTCCTATGAACTTAGGCAGCAAGAGTTTAAGGGATGTGCCGGACGGCCACACGCGGCCAAGCATGCAGACAAGCCATACACAGACGAGCCACACACGGACAAGCCATACGCAGACGAGCCACACACGGACGAGCCTTACGCAGACAAGCCATACACAGACAACCTATCATGCACAGACGATCCCTGCGCGGATAGATGGAGAGATGAGCCAGATGCAGGCAAGCCGCTCGCAGGAACCAAGCCGCATACAGACCGGGAGGCAGCGCTATGCTCATGCACTGAAGATGCTGGCCGGCGCCCGACTCTATGAACCTGCGGCGGCAACGGGTGCAGCAGGGAAGAAGGGGGAGACGGAGCTGGGATATGACGCTCAGTCTGCGGCTGGTCATCTCGATGCAAACCAATATGACGTTAGCCAGCATGGCGCCGGAGGAGCTGCTGCACACGAGTCAGACGCATCCCGATATGCTGCTGGACGATCTGCTGTAAACCAGTCAAACGCAGCTTCATATAACGCTGGAGGAACTGCTGTAAACCACTCGGACGCAGCTCAATATACCGCTGGGCGGTCAGCTGCTAACCAGCCTGATGCTGGCCTATTTGCCGCTGGAGAGGTTCATGCGGGTTCGGTTTACAAGTCGGCTTATGCAGGACCGGGGCATGACCGTTCCTCGTGGATCATTGTTACCGGTACGGTCAGCAGATCGCTGGCGCAGACGGCGCACGCCATCCAGTCAGCCGGACGAAGCGTTACGATCTGTTGCACAGGCTGTATGGGATCAGGCGCTTCTGCAGCGGAGCCACACCGTTTCGGTGACAAGGGGAGTGAGGAATGGATCCAGCGGTTCCTTGCGCTCGGCGGCAGGCTGTTCGTGCTGAACGTTGCGGAGGGACGATTCGAGCGGGCCGCTGCGGTTCGCCTGGGTCCCGACTATGGAGGTGATCAGGATGCAGACAAGCGGCAAAAGTTTGCCTATTGATCAGGCGGTTCCTGGCGGCAGTGTTATGCCTGGGGGAATGGTGTTGCCCAAGGAGCCTGAAGCTTCAAGGAATTCTTCGGGGTCCTACGATTCTGCTGCAGGAAGTGAGCCGCCTCACAGCAGCCTATTCTTGCGCATTTCCCCAGGGCCGCTGATCTATCGTATATTGATTACGCTGCCTGTAGCAGGGCTGCTCTCCCAGTGGCTGCTGCCGCTGCTGGAACTGGGCGGTGACAGCGGACGGGTCGTTGACACGCTTGCCTTATGGGCGGCGGTGCTGATCATCCAAGGGGTGTTCACGGTAAGCGGATGTGTCTGGCTGCCGCTCAATCTTGTGATCCTTATCCTGTTGTGTGGCCAGTTGTCCGGGAGCGGGCCGGCTTTAGACTGGGTAGTATCCTATGCTGCTGATATCGTGCCAACGGATGTCGGGCAATTCAGGCAAACGCTTCGGTTTACGGAGCTGAGCAGGGAGAGCAGGACGCTGATCCTGCTTACAGGCTGGGCCATTCTCGTATCGGCAGTCCAGATGATGGCGGTGTATCGCCGGACGATATGGTTGTTTTCGGTCTCGACGCTGGTGTATTTGCTGCTGCTGGAGCTGTTTGTCATTGAGAGCGCTTATCGCTATATCGCCTATACGCTAGGGCTTATGCTGCTGGCGCAGGGAATGATGCAGCTGCTCCGACTAAGACAGGGGCAGGAGGCAGAGCTGCGCGAGCAACGGAGCGAGGGTTCGCAACAGGGGCAGGAGCAGAGGTTCTGGCTGGATCCCGCTCGCCCTGTGGTGCGTGCTGGGGGCGGCCGCGCCATCCGGCATCAGCCGGGGCGAGTCCCGCTGCTGCGCTGGTGTACGGTTGTGCCGGTGGCCGTTGCCATTATGCTGGGCGCGGGTCATTTAGCCGGAGGCATCGCGGAGCCCGCTGCCGGGACCGGAGTGACTCCGCAGCAAATGGCAATGACGGTCGCGGATTGGGCTGCCAGCCTGCGCCATGAGATCGAGCTGGTGCCAACCGTAACCATGACTGGCTATGATGCTTCCGATGCGGAATTGGGCGGGCCGCTTGAAATGAACGATGCGCTGCTGTTCACGGCGTCCACACCGGTGCCGACGTATTGGCGCGGTGATGTGTACAGCCGATATGACGGGCGGAAGTGGCTGCCGCACCGGCCTGCTTTGTCCTCGGTGAAGACCGGCGTTGATCTGAGATCGGTCCTGCCGGATTGGGGGGGAGCGGGCCGGGAGACTGTCGTTCAGGGGATTACGTTTGCCAAGGCGGAAACGGGTCTAAGCACGCTGCTGTCCGGCGGCAGCATCGTGGAGGTAACCGAGCTGGAAACTGTCCGGCGCGAGGTGGAGAGGCTGTCCGTGGACCGTATGGCACAGACGATAGCTATCCAGGGCGGAGCGGCGATCCCGATCAGCGGCTATACGGTCAAGGCCGAGCTGAACCGCCCGAAGGAGCAGGAGCTGCGCCGGTCAGCAGGGGGAGACCCTGCGGCGATTCAAGACTTGTATTTGCAGCTGCCTGCGCATATTCCGGAGCGGGTCAGGGAGCTTGCTGCAGAAATAACGTCAGAAGCCGAGGGACGGTATGAGAGGGTCTCAGCGGTCGAAGCCTATCTGGAGCGGAACTACGCCTATTCGCTGGACACCAGTGTGCCTCCGGCGGGCAGTGATTTTGTCGATGATTTCCTGTTTGAATCGAGGAAGGGGTACTGCTCTCATTTTGCTACGGCGATGACGGTGCTGCTCCGAAGCGAGGGCATTCCTGCGCGGTATGTGACAGGTTTTGCCCCGGGAGAGCCGGTTCAGGGAAAGAGCGGATTCTATCAGATTGCATATAAGGATGCCCATGCTTGGGTGGAGGTTTATTTTCCCGAGCATGGCTGGGTAGCGTTCGATCCTACGCCTGGCTTTGAACCGGGACAGGTGCCTGTCACAGAGGCGGAACAGCCTGTTGTGGAGACAACTCCTGATATGATGGAGAGCCTGATCGGCTTCGCGCGGAAGACGGCTCTGGCTGTGCAGTTGTGGTTAACCGGGGTGCGTCCCTTGCTGCTCGCGGTTGTTCTGCTGCTGGTCATTCCGGCGGCCGCTGCCGCAGTTATGCTGCTGCCGAAGCTCAGATTGGCGCTGGCGTTTGCGCGGCTTGCCCGGCATATGGCTGTCACCGGACGGGATGGCTTGCTGTCTGCCGCCCAGCTGGTGCTGGACAGGCTGCAGAAGTCCTTCGGCCCGCTTGGAAAGGGACAGACCATGCGTCAATATATGGATGCCTTGCCGATTGCTGACGATGAGCTGAAAGCGGAGATCGCGCTGTTTGCATCCCGCTGGGAGCGGGCGGCCTATGTGGATTTGCGGTGGTCGCGCACGGAAAAGACAGCCTTTTTGCGGCAATGTATCCGGATTGTCAAAAAACTGGTATGAAAACGTCGGGGCCTCTTTCTTGACGGTATGAATTCAGGTTGCGTATAATTAATTTCATTAATCAAGGGAGGCCCGGTAATGAACAAGCCTAATGAAATCATCGTAGTTATGGACTTCGGTGGACAGTACAACCAACTTATAGCACGACGCATTCGTGATCTGGGCGTATATAGCGAACTGCTGCCATATAATACGCCTGTCGAGAAGATTAAAGCGATGTCGCCTCGCGGAATCGTATTCTCTGGCGGACCATCCAGCGTATATTCGGAGAATGCTCCGCATGTCGATCCTGCGATCTATGATCTGGGCGTGCCGATCTTCGGCATTTGCTATGGTATGCAGCTGATGGCCCAGCAGCTGGACGGCAAGGTAGAGCGCGCGTCCAAGCGCGAGTACGGCAAGGCCGAGCTGGAGTTCAAGCCGGATACAACGCTGATCAAAGGGCTGGAGCTGAAGCAGACAGTATGGATGAGCCACGGCGACCATGTCGTCACGCTGCCAACAGGGTTCAAGCTGGATGCCGGTACGGAATCTGCTCCAATCGCGGCGATGAGCAATGAAGAGAAGAAGATGTACGCGGTGCAATTCCATCCGGAAGTACGCCATTCCGTTCAAGGTAACGAGATGATCAAGAACTTCCTGTATGAAGTGTGTCAATGCGAAGGCAACTGGAGCATGGAAACCTTCATCGAGGACCAGGTCCGCGAGATCCGTGAAGTGGTCGGGGAGCAAAAGGTGCTGTGTGCGCTTAGCGGCGGTGTCGATTCTTCCGTCGTGGCGATGCTGATTCATAAAGCGATTGGCGATCAGCTCACCTGTATGTTTATCGACCACGGTTTGCTCCGCAAAGGCGAGGCGGAGAGCGTCATGGACACTTTTGTCGGCAAGTTCGACATGAAGGTCGTTAAGATCGATGCGCGCGATCGTTTTATGTCCAAGCTTAAGGGCGTGGAGGATCCGGAGAAAAAACGGAAAATCATCGGTAACGAGTTCATTTATGTGTTTGACGAGGAATCCAGCAAGTTCGATGATTTTGCTTTCCTTGCACAAGGCACGCTGTACACCGACATTGTGGAGAGCGGCACGGACACGGCACATACGATCAAGTCGCATCATAATGTCGGCGGACTGCCGGAGGACATGAAGTTTAAGCTGATCGAGCCGCTGAAGGCTCTCTTTAAGGATGAGGTTCGCAAGGTCGGTGCAGAGCTCGGCTTGCCGGACGAAATCGTACACCGTCAGCCATTCCCGGGTCCGGGTCTGGCGATTCGGGTGCTGGGCGAGGTTACCGAGGAGAAGCTGCAAATTGTGCGCGACTCCGATTACATCCTGCGTGAAGAGATTGCAAAGGCTGGCCTTGACCGTGAGATCTGGCAGTACTTCACCGCCCTGCCGAACATGAAGAGTGTTGGTGTTATGGGGGATGCCCGTACCTATTCCTACACCGTCGGCATCCGCGCCGTAACCTCCATCGACGGCATGACCGCCGACTGGGCGCGTATTCCGTGGGACGTGCTGGAGAAGATTTCGGTGCGTATCGTCAACGAAGTGGAGAACGTCAACCGGATCGTGTATGACGTGACGTCCAAGCCACCAGCAACGATTGAGTGGGAATAAGACCACGAAAAACGAAGGTTTGAACGTTTGATCTGAATCCGATGTAGTGCGGCAGCGAGTCCTTCGCTGCCGCACTTTTTGCGTTGGCTGCTTATATTCCTCAGGAGGCTGGAAATACTGGAAGTAATAGCTTTTGTAAAAATCACGAACGTTAAAATGTAAAAAGAGATTTAATATTCGTTTTTTTCATTGACAACCTGAACGGACATGCCTACAATATGATTTGTGAAACTGATGGAACATGATGGCGGGAACGCCTGACAATAGGAATAGCAATTCGTATAATTCCGGGAATTGGCCCGGAAGTTTCTACGAGGTCACCGTAAATGATCTGGCTACGAAGAGGGATGAGGATAGAGGGTTGTGCTTTGGAGAAGAGCAATCTTGTTCAGGCGACCTGTACCTTTTCCGTGCTTACAGCGAGGACCCGGGGAATTAGGATATACCCGGGTTGTTTGTCGTTCACATCGTGTTCATTCGTACATACTTTTAAGGGGGATATCTCTACAATGGAACGTTTCTTTAAGTTAAAGGAACACGGGACCAATGTCAGAACCGAGATGATTGCAGGCCTGACGACTTTCATGACGATGGCCTACATCCTCTTGGTCAACAACCTGTTCCTCGGCCCTGAGGGCGCAGGAATTCCGGCAGAAGGCGTATTCTTCGCCACCGCTGTCGGCGCAGGTCTGGTGACGATTGTGATGGGTCTGTTTGTTAACATTCCGGTCGCGCTGGCTCCTGGTATGGGTCTGAACGCATACTTCATGACGGTGGTTCTAAGCTCGAACGGGGCGATTACGTGGCAGGCTGCACTTGGTGCGGTATTTCTATCCGGTATCGTATTCCTGATTCTGACCGTTACGAAGATTCGTCAGATCTTGTTAACAGCCGTGCCGGACAACCTGAAAATTGCAATTACGGTCGGTATTGGTCTGTTCATTACGATCATCGGTTTGAAGCTCGGTAATCTGGTGACGGTCTCGATCAATCCGGGGACAGATGTGAGCCAGCCTGTTGCGGGCGGAGCTTTCAATCTGGGGATGGGCAATTTTATCGATCATAAGGATACGCTGCTGGCCCTGATCGGTCTGCTCTTGATTGCGGTCATGATGGTGCTGAAGCTGAAAGGCGCTTTGCTGATCGGTATCGTACTGACTACGCTGATCGGGATTCCGATGGGCGTTACGGATCTGTCCAGCCTGAACGGTGCAAGCTGGTTCCCTTCTTTTGAGAACCTGGCTGTAGGTCAGATGGATCTGAAGGGTGCCATTGGCATTGGACTTCTTGAAGTGATCTTTATCTTTACGTTTGTAGAGCTGTTTGATACATTTGGCACGCTCGTCGGAACGGCGGGACGCGCAGGGCTGCTGAAGAACAAGGAAGAAGGCGAGAAGAAGCTTGGAAAAGCGATGCTCGTTGATGCAGGCGGCGTCAGCGCCGGTGCATTCCTTGGTACAAGTACGATCACAGCTTATGTTGAAAGTACTGCGGGCGTCGCTGAAGGCGGACGCACAGGTCTGACGGCAGTAACGACCGGTATACTGTTCATTCTGGCGCTGTTCCTGGCTCCGATCGCGCTGGTGGTTCCATCGGCGGCGACTGCTCCGGCGCTGGTCGTTGTGGGCGTGCTGATGATGAATCAGGTTCGCAAAATCGATTGGGACGATTTCTTCCAGGCGTTCCCGGCATTCCTGACAATCGTGCTGATGCCGTTCACCGGCGGCATTGCGAACGGGATCTCGGCAGGGATTATCTCCTTTGTCATTCTGGCGGCAATCGGTAAGGCGACCGGACGCATCAATGCGAAGGTGCATTGGCTGATGTGGATATTATTCGTAATTATCCTCATACGGTATGCCTTCATGGGCGCAGAGTAACATACACAAAACTCGCGTTTGCGCCCTCCGAGTATGGAGTTATTAAGGGTTCATTATTAAGGGTTCACAAAGCAAAGCCCGCTGCAATTGCTGTTCGCCGAATAGGGCGGCACAGACTGCAGCGGGCTTTTTCTATTTCCCGTGTGAGCGGGAGCGTGCAGATCTTTCTTATTGGCGTACTTCTTATTATAGAAGAAACGGGTTTTGAACGAGGGTGTGGTAAGGGTCGAGGGCCAGGGCTAGGTGTGATGAATATTGCATTTGAAGCCGAGCAGATTTGGTAGAGTAGACGTGAGGGAGGATTGCTGACGGATTTAGCGGAAGCATGTCGAAATATGACGCAAGCGTAGTGGGTGGCGAACGAGAGGGAACGAGAGGCAAACGTACGGTGCAAGGGACGCCATCGTAAAGCCGTCAAGGAGCGTTGCGTTAACCGTGGTATGAACCGGTAGAGACAGCCAGATGAGCATGGACTGGCACAAGTGCAATCATGCCCACTTTAATGTGATTAATTTCACAATCAAAGAGATGTCGGCAATCATTAACAAATTCACGCATAAGTACAGGGGGATTGGCGTATGGCAAGATATTTTAACGGCAAAGAGGTTGAATTGTTGGCTCCTGCTGGCACCTATGACATTTTTACCGAGGTGATTGATGCCAATTGTGATGCGGTGTATTTTGGCGGACCGTCCTTGAATATGCGCATGATGCGAAAAGGCTACAATCTCACTTATGAGGAGGTCGCGAGGGCGGTTCAGATGGCGCATGATCGGGGAAAGCGGGCTTACATCACCGTTAACAATCTGCTGAACGAGGAGGATCTGGACGAGGCGAAACGGTATTTTGCCTTTCTGAACGAGGTTCAGCCCGATGCGATCATCGCACAGGACATGGCCGTGTTTCCGCTGATTCAGCAGTTGAATGATGCCAAGATCCCGGTGCATTCCTCGGTCATGATGAACGTTCACAATCTGGATATGATCAAGGCGGTTCGGGATATGGGCGTCAGCCGGATCGTGGCCTCGCGGGAGATGGATCTGAAAACATGCGAGGTGCTGCAGGCGAAGAGCGGGATGGAATTTGAATATTTTATCCATGGTGATATGTGTACGGTTCATGGGGCCAACTGTTATTACAGCGCGCTGCTGTTCGGAAACAGCTCGAGCCGCGGACGCTGCATGAAGCCATGCCGCTGGGACTATCGGGTGAAGAAGGATGGAGAGGTCTATCCGACGGAATACCCTCTGGCCGCTAAAGATATGTATATGTACGAGCATATTCCCGAGCTGATTCAGGCGGGCATCACCTCTTTCAAAATCGAAGGGCGCATGCGCGACAAAGATTTTCTGCTGATGCTGGTGAACAGCTATGGGGATGGGATTGATCGTTATATCGCCGATCCGCTTGGGTTCGACCGCCGCAAGGATGCGGAGCTGCTGCACCAGAACCGGAAGCGGGATTTCTCAACGGCCTATGCGTTTGGCAATCCGGGGCTTGATTTCGTCAATCGCCGTTATGAAGGAACCGGGAAGTTCTACAGCACAGGCAAGGTGTTCAGCACGCCGACAGCGGAACGGGAGATAAAAGCCGACAGAGTGGAGGAAGTGAAGGAAGCGCTGCGACAGGTCAAGCGGGATTCTGGCGTGGCCGGAATATCTCCAGCCCTTACGGTTCATGTGAACAATGTGCAGCAGGCGCGTGCCGCTATGGAGGAAGGGGCGAAGGTGGTGTATCTGGCGGGGGATGTGTTCCAGCCGGATCAGCCTTTTGGCAGAGAAGAGATTGAGGAGCTTGCGGCCATCAAAGGTGATGCGGAACTGGTGCTCGGCATGCCTCGCATGATGAATGAGCTGCAGCTGGACCGATATCAGCATTTTCTCGAGATGGGGAAGGTGTCCAGCTTCTACGGCATCGATGGTCTGCTGGTATCGAATCTGGGCGCGTTTCGGCGGCTGCGGTATTTGGGACTGCCGATGATCGCCGACTTTAATCTGAATATCTACAATTATATGGCGGCTTCGTTATATCAAAAGCAATTTGGTGCTGCTCGGATGACGCCGTCGCTGGAGCTGCCGCTGCAGGATTATGCTAAGCTGATTCAACACGCTCCGCTGCCGGTCGAGGCGATTGTTCATGGCTCCCCGATTGTGATGTATTTGGACCTGGACCTGTATGCCAACGCAGAGTATATGGAGCCGATCGGTCAGGAAGACAACCGATATGTCGACAACAAGCACCTCGTTCTGATGACCGACAAGGGCGAAAACCCGGTATACCGTGATCAGGACGGGCGCAATCATCTGGCGTTGTCGAAGGAGCTGTGCGGCATGCCGTTCTTGAAGGAACTGTATGAAGCAGGTGTGCGTCATTTCCGAATTGAGGGCAAGTCGTATACAACAGATCAGCTGAGGGAATTGGTGCGGACGTACCGTGAGGCACTGGAGCAGTTGGAGCTGTGCGGTGACAAGTTTGCGGTGATGAAGCCGGTGTATGCCGGATATACGCTGGGGGCGCTTCAGTTCGGGTAAGCCCGGCGCCAGCAGACGGAATGATGAAATGGTAGGGATCCGGGTGATTGTTGGATGGTTGAAGAGATGGATCAACATAGAGAAAAAAGGAGATGAAAGCCATGCTTGATCCTACAGGAGCCATGATGGGACCAGAGGCGATTGTGGAGCGGCGGAAGAAGTATGGGCTGCCTTGCACCGCCCATTTCTACAGCAATCCTCCGCATATTGTTCGGGGCAGCATGCAGTATTTGTACGATCAGGAGGGACGCAGGTATGTTGATTTTTTCACCGGGGTATCGGTTGTGGCCTGCGGTCACTGCAATGAGGCGATTACGGAGCGAACGGTCGAACAGCTGCGGAGGCTGCAGCATACGTCTACGATTTATTTGACCCAGCCGATGGTTGAGCTTGCCGAGCGACTTGCGGATGTTCTGCCCGGGGCAGTGCGTCGGACATTCTTCTGCAACAGCGGATCGGAGGCGAATGAAGGGGCGCTCCTGGCGGCAAGGCTGCATACCGGACGGCGAAATTTCCTGGCGTTGGAGTACGGCCTGCATGGGCGCACGTTTCTGACGATGAACGTAACCGGCATTCCGATGTGGCGTGCTGACGACTGGCTTGATTCTGATACGGCGACCTTCATCCCCCGCCCGTGGTGCGACGGGCTCGAGCCGAATGCGGCTGCCCGGCGCTCGCTTGAAGCGCTGGCCGCTGTGCTGGCGGACAAGGGGGAGACATTCGCCGCGATGATCGTGGAGCCGATTCAGGGCAATGGGGGCATCATCAAGCCGCCTGACTGGTATTACCGGGAGCTGAAGAAGATGCTCGAGGCGCATGGCATTCTGCTCATTGCCGATGAAATCCAGACCGGGATGGGGCGCACTGGGCGGATGTTTGCGATGGAGCATTATGAGGTGACGCCCGATATCATAACGATGGCAAAGGCACTTGGCAATGGGGTGCCGATAGGCGCTTTTTCGATGACGGATGAGATTGCGGCCAGTTATAACCGGCCTTCGGCTTCGACGTTTGGAGGCAATCCGGTGTCCTCTGCTACTGCCCTGGCTGTACTGGACTATATTGAGCGGCATGGGCTGGTGGATCAGGCGATGGTGTTGGGGGAACGGCTAATGAACGGACTGTGCATTGTGCAGAAGAAATACCCAGACATCGTGGCTGAGGTGCGGGGCAAAGGGCTGATGGTTGGCGCTGAGCTGAAGGGATGCGGCGAACGAACAGACGCGGAGATGACGGATATCGTGTTGGAACAGATGAAGGACCGCGGCTATATTATCGGCAAAAATGGTGTGAAGCGGAATGTGCTTGCTTTTCAACCAGCGCTGATCATTTCTGCGGACGATATTGACGGCATGCTGGGAGCGCTTGATGGTGTACTGGCTGACGTATCGGCTGAATCTTACCAGTCCCTGTAATGTGGGATAGGGGTTGCATTTTTTATGAGCTGTTTTTGTTTTGGGCGATTCAGAAGGTTTCGTGAGCGCTAGAGAGGTTCGGACTGATGCAGGTTGGACCTCAAGGAATGGGTTTACGATGGAATGACCGAGAGAACGATGAAAGACTTCAAAAGGGGATGGAGTGGCTATGCAGGTATATGTGCAATCAATTCAGCGGGTGGTGGCCAAGGTTCGGTTGTTTGGGGAGCTGGTGATGTTCTCGCATACGTTATTTTCATTGCCCTTTGCGCTGATTTCGCTAATCTGGGCTGCTGGCGGCATCCCGTCCGGACGGGTGATGTTATGGTCACTCATTGCGCTCGTGGCCGCCCGAAACGGGGCCAATGCGTTTAATCGGATCGTGGATCTGCCGTATGATGCGGCCAATCCGAGAACCGCGGAGCGGCACA
Organism: Paenibacillus sp. 7541; assembly: GCF_002276395.1. Taxonomy (NCBI): domain Bacteria; kingdom Bacillati; phylum Bacillota; class Bacilli; order Caryophanales; family Paenibacillaceae; genus Paenibacillus; species Paenibacillus sp. 7541. Next base: position 172,635 of record NZ_NQLZ01000023.1, read on the forward strand.
TGCCAAGAAAACTCCTTCTCCCTCGCGAGGTGTATGGGTTTGTGATCGGGAATTTTGTACTGTTCATTATCGCTGCCGGAATGCTGAATCCGTTATGTCTTGCGCTATCGCCGGTTGCAATATTGCTGGTCTGCTCTTATTCCTATACCAAACGGTTTACGTGGCTGTGTCATCTGTTTCTTGGGTTTACAATTGCTTCGGCGCCGGTCGGAGCCTGGTTTGCGGTTACAGGTACGGTCGCGTTCACGCCATTCGTGCTCGGCACGGTAGTGATGTTATGGATTGCGGGCTTCGATATCATCTATGCGACACAGGATGTGGAGTTCGATCGAAAGGCGAGGCTGTGGAGTGTTCCCAGTATATTTGGGGTGGAGCGGGCATTGCGCTGGGCGAAGGGTCTGCATGGGATCATGGTGATGCTGCTCATGCTGCTGTTTTTTATTGAAGGATTGGGCTGGCTGTATGTGATCGGGATCGTATTAGCTGCGGTGCTTCTTGCTGCCGAGCATCAGATTGTGAAGCCATCCAGCCGGAAGCGGATGAAGCTGGCGTCCTATAATTTGAATCAGGTGATCAGCATGATCATTGTCGTGTTTACGCTGGCGGATTTCTTCTTGTTGTAGAGGTTCGAGGTTCGTTCGTACGCTGTCTTGCAGGGCTATTGCTGTCCTTTAAATCGTGAAGTACGTTGAAGCGGAGGGAGGCTGCTGTGGGCATTGTACGGAAATGAGGCGGACACTTTGGTTCTTATATATGAAGGAAAAAGCACGTCAGAGATGTGGATGTTATCGTCGACGAGGAGTTTATGAAGGCTCGAGGCATTCGCAGAAATTATTTTTAATAAATGTCTTGCATATAGAACAACGTATGTGTTATATTCTAATTCCGGCCGATAAAAAGGCGGACATATCGAATGAACAAAGCAAGCGATTGAAGAAAAAAATGGTTTTGATAAAAAGCTTGCATAGTTCGACAGAATGTGATATATTATAAAAGTTGCTAACGCGATAACATGTTGGTGACATACGAAGCAG
>NZ_NQLZ01000024.1:0-163565 GCF_002276395.1 Paenibacillus sp. 7541
GGCAATAATAAAAGCCTATTGATCAATTACTGATCAATAGGCTTTTTTGTGGTTATGGGGGACACCGTTTATCAACAAGAACTGAGTGTAGAAGATTGTTATCCATCGGTGAGTGCTCTTTAGTTCCTTATTGATCAGCGTCTCACTACATATGCAGGAAATACAGCCTATCTTGTCGAAATCAATCGAGGCTGTTAGAAAAATATTCCTACTTGGACGATGAGGAGAGGTCATAAGTGAAAAGATCGTTGTATGTTCTCGTTTTGTTTAGCATGCTGGTGGGACTCGGTTTGGCGGGGGGCAGCCCCGACAGTACTTCTGCCGAAGGGGCCGAGCTCAAGATCCGGGACATTGCGGGAAAGAATACCTATCTGATGAGCGACGGCTCCATGTGGTCCTTGATTGACGGACGCCATAGCATTCGAACCCCAGGCAACCTCGTAGCCATTAGTGGTTATGAGTACAGGGGCATCGGGATGACGCAGGAGGGCCGCTTAGTGGAGTGGGGCGTTGGCAAGGGCCCCGAGGTTGTTCCGGGCACAAGCGGCGTGAAGCAGATTTCGGGTTACTACTGGCTGAAGTCGGATGGTACCGTATGGAGCGGCAATGTAAAAGTAAACAATCTCAGCGGCATTCTGCTGATTGCCAATGCGGATCAGGAATTCGCTGCATTGTCCTCAAGCGGAGAACTGCTACTGGAGGATAACTACAAGAAGGGACAGTTTAAAAAGCTCGGGATCGTGGACAGTCCGGCATCTGTCAAATCCATGACGGTACACAGTGGACGCGTCGCTCTGCTGCATGATAACGGCGACGTGGTAGTGTACGAGACGTCGAACTTCGACGATAACGGGCGGATCATCCCGGTTACCGTGGCTCAACATGCAGCTCATATCGTTTATGTATCCAATGAGCCGACGGATCTTCTGATCGTGACACTCCAGGACGGAACCGTGTGGACAACCGGAACGTACAAAGACCGCTGGAAGCTCAAGGAGCAGATCACGGGACTTAGCGGGATTGTAAGGACATCCATTTACGGGAATGCAAAGGATTTGTCGGAGGGCTTCTATGCGCAGCGAGGTGACGGAAGCTGGATACATCACAAGGATGGACAGAACAAGAATGTGGATGTCCCGGTAGTTAAAAGCTTATCCGTTGCGATATCCAATACGACGCCTTATGTAGGAGATTCCTTGGAAGTGAGTATCCAGGAGAACTACACGAACGGAGCCAAGATCAAGGTGCCCGTTAAAGATGCAAGCATCGAGATCGAAAAACCTTATTTATTGACTGTCCAGAAGAACGGCACGTTGAAATCTACGGGTGTCGGAAAGACGCAAATGACGGTGACATCGGGCGGACAATCCAAATCGGTAACGGTATCGTCCAGCCTGCGCAACAATTTGAAATACGCCAAACAGGTCAAAGGCAATGTCATGGTTCCGGCGAAGTCCGTTATCCAAGCACTGGGAGGTACCTATTCGGCTAAAAACGGAGGCGTGGAGGCGAAATTCGGACAGAGTGTGCTCTGGTTCAAAGCAGGCAGTAACCAAGCCAAGCTGAATGAACGCTCCATCCGTCTCAAGGCTGCGCCAATGAACGATAAGGGCGAAATGCTCATTCCGGCCTCTCTATTATCTGATGCATTAGGGGCTACAACCAGCTGGGATGCCAAGTGGAAGCAAGCGCATATCTCCCTCGGCACGGATGCGACCATGACTGTGGTCTCCACCGAAACGGCTGGATTGATCAAAAAAGCGATGCAAGGCAATTTGGTTAAGTTTATCGGCCGGACGTATTGGGTGAATGATTTCGAGAACCTGGAACGCTTCTCGAAATTGACGGTAACTGACATTGTGCCTGACGACAAGGGTCAATTCAACGTGATTTTCAAAACGGCATCAGGGAAAACGGTGAAAAGTTACTCTATGCGCTCTTCGGAAGTGACGCAGCTGTTTGCAGACCGGTCTTCGTTATTAACGTACGACCCTTATCAAAAATACAAATGGTCCGCCTCCATCTGGAAACAGATTAAGGCGGGACAGGTTTCTCTAGGCATGACGAAGGAGCAGGTACAGCTGTCATGGGGAGATCCAGCTGCTAAGGACATTACCTCCGGTGGCGGAAAAACCATTGAAACTTGGGGGTACTCCAATTTTAATGTCGTTTCTTTTGTGGACGGAAAAGTCATATTGATCTTGATGTAGATGAAAGTTATCTAGAGATATACAAATCTTATAAATGTTATTGGCTCAAATTGTTCAAAGAAGAGCTGATCTGGAAGCCTGCCCGAGTACCGGGCAGGCTTTGTTGTGGCTCAGGCCTTCTCCAAACGCAGCGAGATCATGTGATTGATGCCAGATCTTCGGGCCTGCATTGACGATAGGGGCTTGCGTCTGTATTCGGTGAACCCCAGCTTCTCATATAAGCGTATGGCCGGGACATTGGTATCTGCGACCTCTTCGATAAGATAGTTACGGTACGGCAAATGATCCAGCATATGTTGAATAACTGCCGAGGCCGCTCCTTGGCCGCGGAAAGATAAGGCAGTACCAATAAACTCGATGGAGCCCGTTTCGGCTGGCGGGTTGATAAACGGCTTTTGGAATTCCCTCTTCAGAATGAGCGCTGCCATCGTGCCCTTGAACCAGCCCAGATGCCGGCGGAGCGGTGCGCTTTGAAGCTCCGTGGAGAATTTCTGACAGTCCGTGCATGCGCCAAAGGCCGCCACGCGATCACCAGCGAGCGCCACATAAAATTGGTCCAGAACGAACATATGAGCGAATGCCTTCGCGGTGATATCCCGGTCCTTAGAGAAATACGTGAGCCACTGCGAGAAGCCGTCGGCGAAAATCTCCGCCATCTGGTTTCTGACCTCTACACCCGCGCGATCTGCCCGGACAACCTTAAATGAGCCTGAGTGCTTCACAACGTTTCACCTTCCTTATCGAATATTATGGTCAAGAGCGATCTCGATGGCATGGAAAATTCACCCTCAAGCATCACCTTCATCATCGCCAGTCCCTGAATGGAGGCAAAGAAATATTGCGCCATCTCAAAAGCGTTCCCTTCTCGGAGCTTGCCTTGCCGCTGCCCTTGGTGGATGAGCGCTGCAGTCGCTTGGAGTAGATTGGTATTGAGCTGCCTGAGAGCCTCTTTCCGATCGTCCGTCTCCGTGGAGAAGAAGGATTGCGTCATCAGCAGTAAGAGGTGCCCAAAGTCATCGCCGGCGGACAGATCGTGATACACTTCGTCAGCGAACCGTGCCAGTTCCTCAACGGGCTCATCGCTGGTCTGAAATTTGGCGATTAGCGCCTCAAGTCCGGTCATGGCGAACTGCACCAGTTCCTCGAATAGCTGCTCCTTAGTACTGTAATGGCGGTACAGCAGACCGGTGCTGATGCCAGCCTGATCGGCAATATGCTGCACATTGGTGGAGCCGTATCCTTGACGAACGAACAGCCGCATCGCCGCTGTCTGGATTTTGGTGCGGGTTGCAAGGCGCATAGCTTCGTATTGTTCAGGTGTACGGGGCAATTTAGTTACTCCTTTTAATGAATGAATTATTATTCATTATAAAATCGACAAGGTAAACTGTCAACGCATAACGTAACGAAGGGCGCTGCAAGGCTTTTTCCTGCATGCTATTCACACCTGATTATCATGACGAGATATACGAGACTGAGGATCCGAGCCATAGTCGTCTTAAAGAGCAGCTATGGGATTGAAAGCGGTTGGGGACATCATACAGGCTGACGAATAGACGGCCATTCCTTACAGCGGAAACCCTACTGTGAATTGCTTCAATCACAAAATGCTATTATGATTGGGTTATGCCAATACGGCAAGCTTGCGTGTATTCATACATCAAGTTTTTAACGACCATAAGTTGGACGGTTACACGGTCAATTATAAGAAACAAATTCTATTGGCTATGGAGTATTACTATGATGGGGTAATCAAGCGTTCTCAGCCCAATAACGGGTAGTAGCTGGCTTAACGCTGATCATTATATTTGGCACGCAGCGCATTGGAAGCTTGTTCAAGCATCTCGGTGTATTCGCGATAAGCCGGACTTAGTCGTTTCATTGCAGGGATAAAGCGTTCGTAATAGCCGCTGGCTTGCTGAAATTCACGCAGCCGCTTGTGCATCTGATAAGCAGGGGAAGTCAAATACTGCTCAGACTGTTTGAAGGCCAGATATGCCTGGATGCTCTCCTCATGCTCCTCTAGAAAATGCTCCGCCTGGCGCACATGCTCAATCATGTCTGCCGACAGCTGATGCCAGTCCGATAGCGTTAGCATCGCTTGCTGGTCATCCAGACCGGACTGCAGATCGTCCAGCGTTGACTGCCCCTGCGCCGGATATGACAAGGTGGCGGTGTCATCCAGAAAGCTGATGATTTCCTCGAACGCTGCTTGCTGATCTGAACTTTCTATTGCATCCGGAAGAAAATGAGCGAAATGGACAGCGATAAAGCGGCCATATTCTCCTGGAAAGGCGTTAAGCAGCTTGCTGCTTAATGTCTCCTGCTGCTCCAAGGCACGCGGTTTGTTTTCGATCTCAAGCCAGTCACCGTCCGCACTTAATTCAGCCAGCAGCGAATGCCTCATATGCTCATGCATCAAGCGCTGTTCGTTATGCATTAATTTCTGCTGGAGCATGGCATCCCCATGATCGGCAAGCGTCTGCTTAATCTCCTTTATTGTTAATCCAAGCTTGCGTAAAACACTAATTTTCCGCAACCGTTCTATATCCTGTTTGCTAAATTGGCGATAGCCGTTATCAAGCGCCTTAGGCGAGAGCAGCTCCTGCTGGATGTAGTATTCTACCGCTTTTTTGGTTAATCCTAGCGCTGCGCATACTTCTTGAATCCGCATCATGATCACCTCGAGAATATTGTAAACCAGCACCCAAGGGAACAGTCAATCTGTAGAAATCGTATGAAGGATTTACGTAGAGGATAGTAACTATGCATTTAATTATTCGAGAATACCGTCGATATCGTATAAAATCGGGTGCACGCGGGAATACAGGAGCGTTATTACGAACCAGCTGGTCGAAACTATAAATATTAAGGGGCGAATTTGTCTATGAAGAAAATTCAAGTTGGAATCATTGGCACTGGATTCGGTGCTACGGTTCATGCTCCTATCTTGGGACTACATGAGGGGTTTGAAGTTAAGGCTATTGCCAGTGTCTATAGAGGGAGATCCAATGACGCGTTCAAAGAAATTGAAGTCAATCATATTTATACCAACTGGAAAGAGATGCTGGATAAAGAAGAACTGGACCTCATAACCATATGCTCCGTTCCCAGTCACCACTATGAGATGACCATGGAATCGATAAACAAAAATGTTCATGTGTTATGCGAGAAGCCTTTAGGAATAAGCGCATGTCAAACTTCGAGCATGCTCGAAGCACAACAAAACTCCAATGTGATGGGGTTTGTTAATTTTCAATGGAGACTTACTCCAGAGAGAATGAAAATCAAAGAAATGGTTAGCAATAACGAATTAGGGGAGATTCAATACATTAAATATATAGGAAGTTTCTCGGGTTATAACAACTTATTATCACAGTACAGAGGCTGGGAGGGAAGAAGACAGGATGGAGGTGGGTTTTTATCTGCGGTGGGATCACATATGCTGGATTCATTGATGTGGTGGATGGATCAGCCCATTTCGGATGTATATGCAGAATTAAAAACGTTAGTTCCAGTATTTCATGGATCCGCTGGGATTGAGCAGAGAGACTCTGACGATGCTTTTACTATAATGGGACATTTTGAGAATGGGACGCCCTTTATGGTAGATGTATTCTATCCTGCAGTACGAGGAAATGGATGGAAATTGGAGATTTTCGGGACTAAGGGAACGCTGGTCATGAACAATGATAGGGATTTAATGATAAGTTCAGGAGGAGAATTTCATAATTTGCAAATAGAAGATCAAAGCCTTCCAAGTCATTTGCCAGCTCCAGCGAATCAATATTATAGAGGATTATATCCGATGGTCGATCAGATTTATCATTCCATCGTTAATCAGAAGGTGGATTTAAACGTACCTACCTTTGCAGACGGTCATCGCGTACAATTGGTCATGGATGCCGTATATGAATCCGCTGCCAGTCAAGCCATGACATTAGTAAAGCGTAAATGAGATCGTCATGTGAGTATTTGAAGATGCCGGCAGCCGAAGCCCGGGTGTATGAAAATACCAGGACATTAGGTGAATTTGCCGAACTACTTGAAGGAGTACATCGATGAAATTAACATCCATACATAAAAAGATACGCGGTATGAGGAAGAAAGCGAGGAAGCTTGAAACCTGGGCCGATTATCATAAACAACTCCACGTTGATTCTTTACTTCAATATAATAAGGAATATGTAAAGCTGTGGATTAGCCCATTCTATAACTTATATCAAATAAACCCCAACCTCATAGGAAGGAAAAATCCCCCGTATAAATTCAGAAGACAAATTTTCTATCAATTGATTGAAATCTATGTAGCTTGGCAAGAACAGCTTGAACAGCTGAATCAACCCTATTATTTAAAAATATGGTTAGGCGATCCGGAATTCATGGACTCTCAGATTGTCGCGGCTATTAACGATGAAATTGATTATTACAACCATATCTTTATGGATCACGAAGAACATAAGGAATTTCCGTTGAAGATTCACCACCCGTTAATGGATCGTTTTGTCTGGAAAAGATGTGTGAATGGATACGATGTGTGGGAAAGTGATTTAGAAACTGCTCAAGAAGTGAATGAAATACAGAATAAAGCCTTCAAAATCTTTGAAACCGAGGTGGATGGAAGGATCGAACGATCCTATTTTATGAAAACAGGCGATATGTGGGTCGGGAGTATGCGAAGAAGTGGAAACACGTAGCACAGTTTAAATCTCGCTCCATGCGCTCCGTGGTGTTGACAGCATAGCACGGGAAATGGACAGGCGGCTCATCATCGATACAAAATTACTCCCATAAAGGAGAACCCACTATGAAATCTTTCTTTCACTATGACACAGACGAAGGAAGGAAAGACTTGCTTTCCCGTGCAAGGAAAGTCGCACTAAATGCGCTTCAATATTATGATCTGGATTGGAGCTGTATTCAATTTATTCAAGTTTCGGACACGATTACTTATAAAATCGAAACCGATTCCAGCGATTCCTATTTGCTTCGCATCCACTCGGACGAATTAAGTAAAGAAGAGATCCTTTCGGAGCTGCTTTTTCTAAGTGAATTATGGAATGTGCATCATGTACGCTTCAAATCCGGATGAAATCCCAAATTTGCAGGCTGAGCAAGAATATGCTTTAGCCTATCTAATAGACACCTGACAGGAGGAAGAGGAATGCATGTCGACAACGAAGAAGTGTACCCGAATCGTCTAGTAACTACAAGAACAGTAGAAATAGGTGGGCTTACGAAAGCACAGCTCATTCAGAAGCTGAAACAAAGTGATATTAGGATGAATGAGTACGCCGAGCGATTATTAACGGATGATCGATTTACCACCTCAGATACTAGATACAGCCTGCAAACCGTTGAAGTCACGGTTGGCGATCTTGGTTTTCGCGATGGAGCGACGACGGATCAGATATACCAAAGAGCAGCCGAATTCGGCCTGGCATTATGCCCGCTTGAGCTGGGCCCATATATAAGATTGCAGTACGCCGACCAGCCAGAAGGGGATTCAGGAGACGGTGTACAGCGAAATCAAGCGCCATCGGGCTCCATTACGATAGCCTCAAGGAGGCTGACGGATGATGATGATTTCCCGAAAGGCTTCTATCTTCGGCGGATGAATGATGCGCTGTGGCTAAGAGGATATCGCGCTGATCATCTGCATGTCTGGAATCCTTACGACCATTTTATTTTTGTTAAGCCGGAGCCCAGATCATGAAATTATTTCTGTTTATCAGTCAGTCCATCTACGCGTTGATGTTAGTGCCTTGGCTTATCGTGTGGGGTGTATCGTTCATGGTGTTTGATAGCGGTTTGTCGCTTTGGGGAGTAGGCATTATGATCATGGTCACATTATATCCAATAGCGGTTGCGGTATGCTCCTTATTATCCTGGATCTATGTGAAGAAGATGCGTCCTCTTTCTATCGTAGCGATCAATCTCGTTCCTTCCATTTGGATCATGGCCTTTGTACTCATCATCTTCGTATTCTGATCCCAGGTGAACTTACATGAAGAAAATACCACATCATTATTAGGCACAAGACCAGGTATAACAGCCATGTATGATGTTTATGAGTATATGAAGCGTATGAGAGCCATGGATGTGTGTTAAGTCAATCCTGCCAACGTTACGAAAAATGATATAAGCGTGGTGAAGCTCATGATAATTGTAAAGGCGAGTGAATCGGAACTCATAGCATTAGTATCCTTAGCCTTGAAATTATGGCCGGACAATACGGTGGAACATTTAAGAGCTGAATATGAAGAATTATTGTATTCAGAAAGGGACATTTTCTATCTAGCGGTTATTGGAGATAAGGTTGTGGGTTTCATCCATATGTCGTTGCGATATGATTATGTGGAAGGATCCGAATCAAGTCCCGTAGGGTATATTGAAGGAATATATGTAGAAGAAGAATACAGGAATAAGGGCATTTCCAGACAGCTAGTTGAAGCAGGAGAACAATGGTCAAAGTCGTTAGGATGTGCCCAGGTGGCCTCAGATGCTGAATTGCATAATGACGGAAGTCAGGCATTTCATAAAAGGATAGGATATAGAGAAGTGAATCGGATCGTTGCGTTCATTAAAGACATATAGAACAACGACATCGATATTTATAAAAGCAGAAGAGAGTCAGGGAGTGATCATTATCAAATTTGTTCTTATATTTGGTCCCCAGGCCGTTGGAAAGATGTAATAAGAAGGAAGACGGATAAGAACATCATGCGATAGGATTCCAGCGTAACAATAGGCTTCGAAGTACGAAGACCTGCAGCCCGGTCATGGATATGACGGACTGTGGGTCTTTTTTGTGTAGGAGTGGATTTGAGGAGATTATGAAGGAGGAGATCAGAATGGAAGTGGTCATAACCCGATGGGATGATCGTCACTTGGCGGTATCGCTAAAAGGGTTTATTGCAGAAGATATTGCATTCATCAAACGTATTCCGGGCAGAAGGTGGTTGCCTGATGAGAAGGTATGGAGGATTCCTTTCCGTAAAGAGGTAGTCCACTCATTGGTTACAAGATTTCCTGAAGGTCAATTTTCGATCGATCCAGACCTCACAGATATTCAAGAATTATACGGAAAGAGCCCTGATCGCTAGCGGCCATACAAATGAAATGGTGATTGGGAACTAGATTCAATCCGAAGCCGAACCTGAACCGCAAGGCGAGAACGGCATGTACGTTGGGATTCGAAAGAACAACGGAGAATGAAGGATATATTAATACTGAAAGGCTACAGCAGGCGAACCATCAAAACCTATGTGGGGCATGTTCGTCGCTATGTTCAATTTACACAGGATAATGGGACGTCTATAGGAAATGAAATACGTATTCAACAATATCTGCTGTCTCTTCTAGGTCATCATTATTCGCATGCGTATGTGAATCAGGCTGTGAGCGCATTGAAATTCTATACATAACATGTCTTTAACGAATCCTTGGCATTGGACGCATATATCAGACCAAAGAAGGAGGAGAAATTACCGAACGTGCTAACTCTAGAGGAAATACGGAGGGTGTTGGAACATGTACATAACCTGAAACATAAGGCCATATTATATCTGACATATTCCTCCGGCCTACGGGTAAGTGAGGTGGTTCGGTTAAGACTAGAAGAGATCGATGCGGAACGGTATTTAGTCAAGGTCAGGCAGGCAAAAGGAAGAAAGGACCGTTATACGATTCTTTCGCAATCCGCACTTGATGTTCTTCGGGAATACATAAAACAACACACTCCTCAGAAATGGTTGTTTCCCGGCCAAGCCACAGGCAAGCATATCACGGAAAGAACGGTACAAAAGGTGTTCGAACAAGCACTGCTACAATCCAACTTGCAAAAAAAGGCCAGTCTGCACACATTACGTCATTCGTTTGCAACACATTTGCTGGAAGCAGGAACCGACTTGCGTTACATTCAGGAGCTGCTAGGTCACGAAAGCAGTCGCACAACAGAACGATACACCCACGTTACTTTAAAAGATGCACGGAGAATACGAAGTCCCCTGGATTTATAGGAGGGGCAGGACTAGGATTTGGAAACGACAAACCACTCCAAATTTAAACCAAGCATTGAGCTTCGCTAACTCCACAAGTATATAGGTGTTTACGAAATACGGTAATCGTCATATGATGGTGGTATTAGTGAAGTTCGTAGATATGGAGTTAGGTGAAATACCTTGTAAAGAGGAGAAAACTATGAAATTAAAAGAGACATTTAATTCTTTTTTAGAGACAGAAACTGAAGGGAAATATTTTGAAAGTTCAACGGTTACTTATAGAAGAAAATTAGAGGTTTTTTGTGAGTATCTAATTGTAATAGGTAATCTGTCGGATAACAATTGGGAAGACATTTTGCGTGGAATGAACGAGAAGAAATTTGCTGATAGTGCAATTTATTATATTGAAAACTATAATATTCAATTTTACTCTACTCTAGACAATTATTTTTCCGTAATCTATTCCTATTTCAGGTACATTCGTGATTTCCTCGGAATTTCTAATAATACGATAGATAGTGAAGAGAAGCTAAAGAGCTTAAAGAAATTAATACATGCGAAAACTAAAGATTACAATCTGATAACGAAGAAACAAAAGTCGCCTATTAGTGATGATGTGTACAATGAGTTATTGGAGTATTGTAATGAATGCATTAATAACCCTAAGTCCGATTTATTGAAAACAACTGGATATAATAAGGCATTCACTGATTATGTTTCTGCGATTATAACTAAACTTGTTATGTATGCTGGTTTGAAGATAAAAAGTATTAAAGCCCTAGTTCGTAGCGATATAAATGAAATTGTAAACACACTTAATATAAATAATTATCGTATTCACCTACCTGACGAATTATCTAGCCAAATTAGAAATTATCTAGTGATCCGAGATTCAATTGCGGGTAATGACCCCAAAGGAGCATTATTTATAACTAATCAAGGTAAAGAATTAACTTCGAATGCATCAATGTTTGAAGTTCTTAGTGCAATTTTACAATCAAGAGAAGCTGAAAGTGTTGCGAAATTTGTCATCATGCAACAGATTAAGACGGGCATACCATTAGGACAAATAAAGAAGTTAACAGGCTTTTCGTATATAACATGCCTACACTGTGCTGAGTTGGTAGAGCAAGAGAATGAAAGAACTGATAAGAACAGTATTAATAGGCTTTTGGATTCAAGACTTAGAAGCCTTCCTCTTTATGACAAGTTGTAAGTAATTCGAGGAAGTCAAGGTACTTCACCTAACACAACATTATGCGAACCATTTCTTGACCCTTCAAAAATGCCGGAATCCCTTGTACCATAAGGCTTTTCGCCATACCACTACTTCGCTTTTCTCGCTTCGAATTCGCATAACTTTGATTTTGTCAGCCAAGATATACGAACCAGGCGCTAATGGGTTATACGCAGAAAAAGATATACGCACCTGATTTTTACGTGATATACGAAGCTGATAAATAGAGCATACCTCGTGTTAAATCCTCAGTCAAGTTCAAGCAAGATGTTACGAGATCCTCTGTGCCGCCATGGAGACACGACTGTGTATTTTATAGACACTGTTACGACGAAAAAAGTAGAGTGGGTAGTTCGGGGGGGACCCGCACCAGATTCGTCGAATTATCGGTGCGATCTCAAAGACAAGAATGAGGCGGAATAAAAGGATTTTGATCAGATATGTCGAATTATGAAAAATAATGAACCGTGTTAAATTTTACTAAATGGGCGAGTGGAAGATATGAACGAGTGCTCCGTCATTTGCAGGAGTTGTTTTGACGATCTAATTGAAGTCATTAATAGGCTAAATATAAAAGTAGGTATTAACAGAAGACCTCGAACCATAAGAGAGAAAGAAAAAACTAAATATAATTGTTTACTGTGTAATTTAAAGCTTAAAGCTTACGTTGAGTATTACTCTGAAGAGTATTTTGAAGAGAAGATAATACCCATCTTCGTGTTAATTGGAGGCGAACTTTCAAAAAAAATTTATGGGTGTTTTAAATGTGTCGGCGCGCAACTTGATTATGATGTTTATCGTTGGAATAAAGATGAAGAAGACCCAAGTAATTTTATTGAGAACAACGCAGGACAAACTGTTGAAAGCTTTTTGTGGGAGAAAGGAATAGACGATAAGTTCCATAAGCTAATACTTAAACATCTACGTTGTCAAACTTGCCACTACGGTGAAGATCCAATTGATTACTCCCATAATCCCGATGGAGGTACTTTTGAATCTTATGATCAAGTTTATGATGAACATGAAACAAATTCGGTATTTGGATTAGATGACTTTGACTTTATTGAGTTTTCTCAGTTTGCCCAAAAATATAATATTGATCTTAGTTGGCAGGAACTCCATGAGTTTAAACAGCATCTTTTGAAATATCCTCTTCTGGCATATAAGCATGAAACGGGAAAAAAAGTCTATGATCTTCTACAAAAACATTATGAAAAGAGAGACTATATAGAATTAAGAAGTGGGACTCAGCTTTTTAGAGGAAGGGCACGAAAAAAAGATAGGAAACATGTATTTGGAGAAGATGAAATCTGGAATCCGCCTGAGGGGTTGCCTCAGCACGGACGTTATAATGCTGTTGGCATATCCGTTTTATATCTGAGTAATCGAATGAAAGCCATCCCGTATGAAATTCATCCGTTAAACGATGAAAATATTGACATTGCTCTTTTTAAAACGAGAAAAAAATTGAAGTTGTTTAACATCGGGTTGTTTGATCATAGTTTCCAGGGTTTTTTTAATGAGATAAACGAAGAGAATAAGCCCTTAAAAAAGGCTTATCTACTAACCAATTATATTGGTAATTGTTGTGCTGAAATTGGATTTCATGGTGTGGCTTATCAAGGTGTAAGCGATAGAAAATATACAAACTATGCATTGTTTAATTTTGAAAAGAACAATGAAATACGAATTGTTGAAGTTGTCAGTTGTGAAGTGGAAATTATATATAACCTGAAGACAGAAGCTAAAAGTACAAAAGATATAGGGAATGAAGATTCCTTTCTGTTCTAACACGTATATCAAATTTTAAAGGCTAAGGGAGGGATGACATGTGGAAGTGAAAATCAACCGGGAGATCCGGGAATATACGGAAAGCATCTTTTTTGGACTGTCCTTGCGACAGTTCTTTTTTTCTGTTTTGGCCGTAGGTGTGGCGATAGCGCTGTACTTTATGCTGCGCAGTCGTTTCGGCATCGAGACACTCAGTTGGGTATGCGTCTTGGGTGCGGCCCCATTCGCCGCCCTGGGCTTTATCCGGTACCACGGTATGAATGCCGAGCAATTGCTATGGGCGTATATCAAATCGGAATTTTTAATGCCGCGGCGCTTGGTCTTCCACTCGACGAACACGTATGCGGCGGCGTTAAGCAAGACCATAGAGCAGTATGAAAAAGGAATGAAACGCCATGATTAAGACGTTAAGTCGTATCATCAAGCAGGATAAGGAACGGTTTGTCATACCGAAAGGCGTACAACAAGTGATCCCGATTCGCTCAATTTGGGCGGACGGGATTTTTTTAGTTGGCAATAAGTTTTCCAAGACGTATCGATTCGAGGACATCAATTATTCCGTCGCCTCCCGCGAAGATAAGGAAGCGATGTTCCTGTCGTATTCCGAATTGCTCAATTCCTTTGACAGCGGGGCGACAACGAAAATCACCATTCATAACCGGAGGCTGAATCGAGCGGATTTTGAAAGCTCGGTCTTCATTCCGCTGCAGCAAGATGAACTGGACGAATATCGACAAGAGTATAATCAGATGCTGCTGGAAAAATCCGTTGGGGCCAACGGTACGATTCAAGAGAAGTATATAACGATATCCATTGCCAAACCCAATATCGAAGAAGCCCGGCATTATTTTTCTCGAGTTGGGACCGATCTGATCGCCCATTTTTCCCGTCTCGGCTCCAAATGTACGGAACTGGACGCCACTGAGCGGTTGCGTATTTTTCACCATTTCTTCCGCCAGGGAGAGGAAACGGACTTTCGTTTCGACTTATCGGAAACGATGCGCAAAGGACATGATTTCAAAGATTATATTTGTCCGGATACGTTTGAGTTTGAAAAGGATCATTTTCGGATGGGGAAGCTTTATGGCCGGGTCATCTTCCTGCGTGAGTATGCCAGCTATATCAAGGACAGCATGATATCCGAGCTTTGCGACCTGCACCGCAACTTATTTCTGTCCCTTGACATCATTCCGATACCAACGGATGAGGCGGTTCGCGAAATCGAAAACCGTTTGTTGGGCGTGGAAACGAACATTACAAACTGGCAGCGGCGGCAAAACAATAACAACAACTTCTCCGCTGTTATCCCATATGACATGGAGCAGCAGCGAAAAGAGAGCAAGGAATTTCTGGATGACCTAACGACTCGCGACCAACGCATGCTGTTTGGCTTATTGACGATGGTGCATGTGGCCGAAAGCAAGGAGCAGCTCGACAACGATACCGAAGCGATATTGACGACAGCCCGCAAACATTTGTGTCAGTTCTCGCCCCTTACGTACCAGCAGATGGACGGTCTGAATACCGTGTTGCCTTATGGTTTACGGAAAGTACATGCCTTGAGAACGTTGACGACAGAAAGCACAGCGGTGTTTATCCCGTTTCGGGCGCAGGAAATCATGCATGAAGGCGGTATTTACTACGGACAAAACGTCATCAGTAAAAATATGCTCATTGCCAATCGCAAGCAGTTGCTCAATGGAAACAGCTTTATTTTGGGGGTATCGGGCTCCGGAAAAAGCTTTACGGCAAAAAGAGAAATCGTCAATCAAATACTGGCCAGTGGTGATGACATTATTCTGATTGACCCGGAACGTGAATATTCCGCCTTGGTAGAAGCACTGAGAGGCGAGACGATTCATATCTCGGCCACGTCACCCAATCATATCAATGCGATGGATATAAACCGGCAATACGGTGACGGAGCAAATCCGATCATTTTAAAATCCGAATTTGTTCTTTCGTTATGCGAGCAACTCATTGGCGGTTATCAGTTGGGAGCGAAGGAAAAGTCGATTATCGACCGTTGCACGGCCAGTGTGTATCGAAAATATCTGCAAAGCAATTACAAAGGGCAACCGCCTACCTTACAGGATTTTCGAGCGGAACTGCTCAAGCAATCCGAGCCGGAGGCGCAGGACATCGCGCTGGCGATTGAACTGTTTACCGCTGGCAGTTTGAATACGTTCGCCCAGCCGACTAACGTCAACGTTCATAACCGGCTGATCTGCTATGATATTTTGGATTTGGGCAAGCAACTGTTGCCGATTGGCATGCTGGTTGTATTGGACAGCATTCTGAACCGGATTACACAAAATCGCGCCAAGGGGAAAAACACGTTTATCTTCATCGATGAAATTTATCTGCTTTTCCAACACGAGTACAGCGCCAACTTTTTGTTCACGTTATGGAAACGTGTCCGAAAGTATGGCGCTTTTTGTACGGGGATTACGCAAAACGTGGATGATTTGTTGCAAAGTCATACGGCCCGAACGATGCTGGCCAATAGCGAATTTATCGTGATGCTGAATCAGGCCAGTACGGATCGCAAGGAGTTGGCGGAACTGCTTAATATTTCGGATCTCCAGCTTTCTTATATTACAAACGTCGATGCCGGGAATGGGCTGTTAAAGGTCGGCAGTTCTCTCGTGCCATTTACAGATAGCTTTCCAAGGCATACAAAACTTTACCGTTTGATGACCACGAAGCCGGGAGAATCACTGTAAACCCTTGGCAAGCGGCTGATGGGATGCTTCATCAGCTGCTTGCCGATCATATCTATTTGGAATCACGAGCTATGTACCAATGTTCTCATACACAATGACTTTGATTTTTTTCTTTAGTCTGTAGATTCGACTGGTCACAGCCGTCTGAGACAAGTGGTACTTGCTGGCTAATTGAGTGATGGTTAATTGGCGCTGGAAGTAATCGGTATATAACTGATGCTCACGCGGATCAAGCTGACTTAATACGTACTCCACCAAGGACTCAATGTCAACCGTGGCGAGAAAGGCTTCATCCAAATCGTAGCTCACGGCTGTCAATCGTTCGGCCAGATTTCCGTGAAGGATGATCTCATACTTTCTTTTGGTGTACTGTTTTCGGAATGTGGAGTTGACCTGATTTCGAGATGTTCGATAGAGCCAGCCTTCAATGTTCGGGTGTGATTTCAATTTGGCAGCTTGCTTGCCAGCGTGCAGAAATGTAATTTGCGTACAATCTTCTGCCAGATCGGCAGGGTGTCCTTTGAGCAGCCTTCTGCAATAAGTATAGATTTTCTCAAAGTATCTGCGAAAAATGTCTTCCAAGAATTCCTGATTACCTTTGTACATCCTTTCATCCTCCTTCCTTGATTAAGAGTGACCAGGGCTTCTTATCAATCGACACGTTTTGATCCCTTGTCAAACCTCTTTTTTTCATCCCCTCCTCTACTGAGATATGAGACTCAGGAAATATGTCCTGATTATCAATATCTTACCATTCCAATAGACCTTTACTCTACAGATGGCAATAGGGATGTAGGTGTGAATTGTGACATTTTGAATGAAATTTGGAGATAGAACGTGATTTTTGGCATTTCAGGCGATATGAAGAGTGAGGGTATATTTTACTATTCTAGTACTCGATTACAAGACTATTTAAATTACTCTAGTTCTACGACTGTCGGGTTAATCTGTTTTCCATTGAGAGGAGTTGTTTCATTATCGGTCTTTCAAAATACGGATGGTAGCACCTAATCTGCATACATAACTGAACAACAGGGCTTGCTTCTCATCATGGTGTTGCCATGAGAGCGGGAGTTGATATTGTTGGTTAATATCAAGTCGCGTGCAGCTCGTGCTGCCAGAGAACAGGCCCTAACTGAATTCGCTATCAGGCTCATTGAAGATGTGCCGCTGACGCGTTTGCCATGCTTGCAGAATGGTGTTACACGTTCAGTGGATCAAAGTTCGAACCCTTCGTGTGTACTTTCGAAGGGTCTTTTTTGTTTTTCTTTATTACGCATCAAGTTTAAAGGCGGCACAGGCTGCCGTTCACCTCCTCCTTGTTTTGGTTTGCTTGGCAATCAAAACAAGGGAGAGGGATGAGAAAAAAATCAATCTTCGCGACATGTATCCTTTCTATCAAACGGATTTCTGGGTTGAGGTGGATGAGGAAATCGTACAGGAGATGCGACGTTTTGAGTTGCTTGAAAGCGCTTATAAATTACGTGCTTATCGTCATCGGGCATATTATTCTCTGGATCGGAACGATGGCATCGAAAACGATATTCTGTTTCCTTCTCGGTCAACTGAAACGGAGTATGAAGAGATGGCCTTTCGAAGAGAGCTTTACGCAGCGATGTGTCGATTACCGAAAAAGTCGTTTCGACGTATTTACGCACATTATTTTTTAGGGATGAGTAAGGTCGCTATCGCTCGTGTAGAGCAGGTGGATGAAAAGGCTGTACGCAAGTCCATCGAAAGCGGGCTGAAGAAGTTGAAGCAAATTCTCGGGAATAAGTGATTTTGAATCATAGGGTCCGATTTTATTCCCAAAATGAAAGGGCTATTAGAGGGTGATGTTCAAGGCGACGATTGGCGGTTATATGACTAATCGTCGCCACTATGAAAGGAGTGCTAGAGTTATGTTTCCCGGTATGTTTTGTGATGTGGAACACGAAAAGTTTTACAGTGATATGCTGAGCCGTTTTCATCGCCAAGATGCCTATCATCGTGCGTTGTTTTACACGTTAGGCTTGACGCGAGAAACGAGGACGCATGTTCAGGACTTGTTTGACTTTTCAAACGACAGCATCCGACCGAAAGGTTTAAAGGCCTTCTGGCAAACAGGTACTTCCCTTCGAGCAAGCCGCTTGGCCTTTAATCTGTGGAACGGATGGGCAGAAGAACAGCAGGAACGGGATTCCACGCCGCACGAGTTGTTTGATTGTCGTTATGCGCCTTATTTCTTTGAGGCGATTCGCTTGCGTTATCCGGAATATTGCAGGAGTCACGACCGGGTTCCCCAACGAATGAACGGTCCAACCCGCTAGTGGATATGCCAGGAGGGCAACCTTGATGAAGGACATAAAGACAAGGACACGTGTGAAAACCATAAAAAAGCTGGATCGATTCTCCAACTTGATGGCAAAAGCAAAGCCTGTAGATTTGCGTTCTAAACATAGGTCATCTAATCGTCATGAATTGGAATCTACAGGTTCCTCTGTGGTACACGCGCAAAACCAATCCGTGAGGGCGGCAAAAACCACGCTGCGCAAGGGGATGCGCATCAGTGCAGGTGTGAGCAAAGGAGCAATTCGTCTTCTTTGGAAAAAACGGGAGCGCTTGATAGGGACGGAGAAAGAGAAAGAAACCATGCCTCAGCAATCGGGGGAAACGTCAAGCGGTCGGCGTTCAGGTAAGCAAAGCGGCATTCAAGCAAGCAAACGTTCGGTTGTTTCTGATAAACAGCAAACGCTGTCCGCTCATTCAACAGGTGTCATACAAGGAAGAGATAATCGTCAGGCTATACATTCATCTTCCCAAACCAAGCGACCATTGCGTTTGCGGAAGCCTGTTGGCGGGAAATATCCTTTGTTTTCCATGACAGTGACAGGAAAACAGCGGCATATTCATCAAATGGTACGGGCCAGGATTGTTAGTCGGAGACTAGCTCAACAACCCCAGGCTCAAGCTAAAAGTGAAACACAGTTAAACCCGATGTCAAAACCTGTCGAGAAGCGTGTCACGACCACGAACACCCTATTCAAGACTACCGTGCGTTCTCGTGACAAACGTTCGAGTCTACAACCCCGTGAAATGACAATCGGGAGGAAACGAATTCCCGCCCCCGTTTGTTCTTCCGCTCATAAGCTGGTGAAGCCGCATGCAGGTGTATCCAGGCGTGCCAAAACGGGCGGTAAAGTCACCAAGGTGCTTTCCCATTCAGTAAAGCCGATTCATCAGTCTAACCAAGAAAAAGGACAGGTCCATAATCCAACAGATAGGATGAAACATAAAGCCAGGGAAGCGCAAAGAGCAGCCTTTCGATTGATGACCATGCACCGTTCAAAGCAGCGGCTGCAAGCTGTTGCCAGATGGAACATTCGCATGATTCGTGTAGCGGCCAAAATGACTGCGGTACTCGCCAAAGGCATGATCGCTCTTTTAGGTGTTAGCGGTACGGTGATCATCTTGCTATGCATCATGATGGCTGTTACTGCGGTTGTATCATCTCCTTTTGGCATCTTTGTCTCCAGTGATAATACGGATAGCGATGTATTACCGCTTTCTGACATCGTACAAGACATGGACAACGAATTTGCTGTCCGACTGGAGGACATACGTCGGGATGCAGGCTCAGTGGATCGTGTAGAAATCCATTATCTCGGAAGCGCTGATAATACTCGCATCGATAACTGGATGGACGTCATCGCGGTCTTTGCGGTTCGTACCGTAATGGACAGCGAAAACGGCATGGACGTAGCCACACTGGACGCCACTCGGGTGGATGTGATTCGCTCCGTCTTTTGGGACATGAATGAACTGGACTCTTACGTGGAAACGATTGAACACAGGGAAACGATTACGGTGGAACATGAAGATGGGAGCACGAGTGAGGAAACGATTACCTGGTATGAGTCGGTGTTGCACATTACAGTTGCCAGTCACACTGCTGGGCAGCAGGCCGACATCTACGACTTTGCAATCGAACAAAGAGAGATCATGCATGAAATGTTGTCGGCGGAGTTCCGACCGCTTATGTTCGCGCTTCTCGGTAAAGATATGGATGTAGGGTTAACGCCTGAGCAGCTTGAAATCGTTTATCACGATCTGCCGGAAGGGGAATGGGGCGGTGAAGCTGTCCGCTTGGCATTGACTCGCTTGGGCGATCCATACAGTCAAGTTTTGGCCGGGCAAGACCGCTATACAGATTGCAGTTATCTTGTTCAATGGGTGTACCGGCAGTTGAGCATTCAGTTGCCGCGGACGGCGGCTGAACAAGCCAGACATTGTGTCGATAACGGGTGGACAATCCGTTTTGAAGATTTGGCTCCGGGCGATTTGGTCTTTTGGAGCTATGCCAGCAATGGTCGGTTTATGGACATTACCCATGTTGGCATCTATGCCGGAAACGGCAAGGTCGTCGATGCTTCATCCACTCGCGGACAAGTGGTTTACCGGAATTTGTTTGACGCCGATCAGCAGGTGCTGTATGGGCGGCCGTTTCAAATGAAAGAATTGGGATATTCATTCAGTAGATGAACAGCAATGGAACCGAATTCAAGAAGGATTGAAAAATGAATACTTAACACTTTTGGAATCTATTGACGCTATTGATTGGAATGAACAATCTGTCACAGCAGTAGCTACTTTGGCCCATTCAGCATACCATCTCGGACTCTTCGCCAAATGTTAAATGTGATTAAGGCGTAGCTTTGACATAAAGTTCTATAATTAACCGAGTATCGGTGCAAGGAAAGGCAGTCGGGCGCTTATCCGAATTCATTTGATTTGGTTCACAATGATTATGTACCGTCTCGCTTCTTTTCACAAAATGACATCGAAAAAGCATATCGAATTCAGCAAATCGATCAGTCTTTTTCCCAACGTTGTAGCGAATTCAGTGAGGGACAAAGTGGAGTATGAAGAGGTTGCATCAACGACATTTGATTCAATGGTCACAGATTTTTTTGAGCCTTAATTCTGGTCAAATCGGTTCGAAAAAATATTGAGCTTGCAAATAAAAGTATGCCGCTTTATAATAATTTAAAACGAGGAAACTATTAAGGTTTTTTTAGTTTTCAAATTCAAGTCGCGTATAAGGAGACAGATTAATGGAGGATTGGAGTAAACTTGATCACGCAGGTAAGCTGTTTCCAGCAGTAGCCGGGAAAGAAAATTCTTCTACCTATCGATTGTCGATGATTCTTACTAGCCCGATCGACCCTGAGCTACTGCAAAAGGCCTTGGACAAAGTGATTTCTAGATTTCCGAATTTGAATGTAGAACTTCAAAACGGTTTGTTCTGGAAATTTCTTCGCCAGAAAGAATCGAGGCTCATAGTCGAGCAAGAAACGAACTATCCTTGTGCGCCAGTGAATCTGTCAGAACAATATGGAAGCTTAGTACGGGTGCTGTATTACAAAAACAAGATCAGCATTGAAGTTTTTCATGCTATAACGGATGGTGGGGGGGCACTTGAATTTCTCAAAACATTAGTATTCCAGTATTTATATACAAGTGGTGTTCAGATAGATGACAGGGAAGGGGTAATTCTTCCTCCTGATTCATTTGCTCGCTATGCTGAAGCGCAGGATAGCTTTAGAGCTTACTACACGAATAGTCAATCACACTTGAAAGACGAGGTATCAAATGCACTGAAAATTCCGGGCACACGCTTCATGCCTTACGGACATAATGTCGTGCACGGTTTTATTCACGCTAACCAGTTAAATGCAGCAGCAAAGATACAAGGAGTAACTGTTACAGCTTACCTGACGGCCATTCTGATCATGGCGGTTCATGCCGCTACTATGACTATTAACAGCGAGAGCCAACAGTCAATTGTAATCAGCCTACCCGTCAATTTGAGGAAATTATTCCCTTCAATCAGTTTGCGAAATTTTTTTACTGTAATCAACATTGAAATATATATGAAGCAAGAACTGACATTTGAACAAGTGCTTGAAGCGGTAAGTGAGCAAATGAAGAAAAAAACAAAGAAACCGTATTTATATGAGACGATAGCAAACAGTATGAAATATGAGAAAAACTGGTTGTCTAGGTTTGTACCACTCAAGTTAAAAAACCTAGCCATGCGGTATGGTTTTGATAGGTACAGTGAGGCTGTCAAGACGATGACGCTTACGAATTTAGGCAGAATCAGTATTCCGTCCAGTATGACACAATATGTTGAAGCGATGGAGACGACGATGTATCCAACCTCTAAAACTCCAATAAATTGTGCCGTGTGCTCAGTCAATGAAACACTCACAATAACCTTTGCACGCAATATTTTAGAAAGTGATGTTATAATGCATTTTTTTCGACTGCTTAGCGGTCTAAGCGGACTGGAGTTGAAGATTGTCAGCAATGATTGGGGGATGGAAACATGAAGTGTGAAAGCTGTGGCGTTATCGTAGATCCTTCGCATGCTACATGCCCATTGTGTCGAAGGAAATTTGGCAGAGAGACTGCTGGAATCTCTACTTTAACTAATCAATTGTACCCATTCTATTTGATGTCGGATAGGCAACATAAGAAGTCTAGCGAGAACATATCCAAGTGGCTCTCTTTTATCGTGGTATCCGTCATTAGCGTTCTTCTTATTGTTAACATACTGAGTTCTAGGGAGAACATGTGGAGTTTGTATCTATTACCTTGTTTGCTGTATATATGGCTTTCCATTAGGCATACCATTGTAGGGTCCGCCCATCTCGGCCGTAAAATCCTAGTCCAGTTGTTTGGGCTGTCGATTATGCTGTTGTGGATCGATGTGGTGGGGGGTTCGCATTACTGGTCGACAGAGTATGTGATTCCATTTGTACTGATAGCGGCAACACTGCTTGTTACTCTCATTTGTTGTACGGGAAGGTCAAAATGGCGAGGGCTTATAGGTTGCTTACTGAACCTGCATTTCCTAAGTTTTGTTCCGTTGCTGTTATATTTATTAGAATTGTCACAAGTTTTGTGGACTGCCGTTGCGGCCGCCTTGCATTCGTTGATAACATTTGGCGGCATGCTGCTACTCGCAGATAACAGCTTTCGCGAAGAAATTAAGCTAAAATTTCATGTTTGATGGATCAGGAGGCGGTGGCTGCATTGCAAAAATATAATACAAGACTATATAATAAATCGAAACTGATAAAACCATTATTGGCTCTTTAGTATCGAAGGAGGCGTAACAATCAAACATCGTATTATTGAGGCATTCGCTGAAGAATTGAAGGAAAGTGGCATAAAGTTAACCATGGATGATTTGGCCCGCAGACTAGGAATTAGTAAAAGGACGCTCTACGAGCATTTTTCATCCAAGGCGGAGATATTAGATGCATTAATTGAAGAGACCTTTTCCGAAGTGGACAATATAACGGAGCAAATATTGAATAATTCTAATTTAACGCTTGTCGAGAAGATCAAAGGCGTTATAAATGCCTTGCCAACGCATAAAGAGCTTTACGATCGAGTCCTATTAGAGCAAATCAAGCGATCTTATCCAGAACAGTGGAGCAAGGTCTCAAAAGTTTTTACGGAGGACTGGAACGAACTGCAAGCCTTAATCGAGCAAGGGATACACGAAGGAGTCATCATTAACAAAAATGCCACATTAATTGTAAAGTTGATAAGAGAAGCGATCCAATCCGTGCATGATCAAAGATTCTACATGCAAAACAATATTTCCACTACAGAAGCTGTCATGCAAATTACGGATATTATCTTGTTCGGGCTGATCTCCAAGGAAAAATAAAGAAGGGTACTTCCACGCCTTTCTTTTTTTGTCGAAACTATAAAAACAATAATAGTTTTTTTTGGTTAAAAGTGACTTAAAGTAATTATAGAGGAGGGGAACGCTATGGACAAAATTGAAAACAGAACGACAGGTGAACAGAAAAGGACGGGGGAGGCTGCGGCTATAGAAGCTCCGGCTAAAGCCGGGGCCAGGGAGTGGCTCGGATTAGGCGTACTTGCGCTGCCAACCTTGCTCATGTCTATGGATATTAGCGTACTTTATCTGGCGCTTCCGCATTTGGCGGCAGATCTTGCTCCGAGCAGCACGCAAATGCTGTGGATGGTGGATATCTATGGCTTCACACTGGCTGGCTTCCTCATTATCATGGGAAAACTGGCTGACCGCATTGGACGCAGAAAGCTGCTTATGATCGGTGCAGCTACATTCGGTGTGGCTTCCGTGCTTGTTGCCTATTCGAGCAGTGCGGAAATGCTGATCGCAACCCGTGCACTGCTGGGCATCGCAGGTGCAACCTTGATGCCTTCCACATTATCCTTATTAAGAAATATGTTCCTGGACCCTCAGCAGCGCAGTAGTGCGATTGGCGTATGGATGATGTGCCTAGTGGCGGGGAGTGTGCTTGGTCCGGTCGTCGGGGGATTGATGCTGGAATGGTTCTGGTGGGGCTCTGTTTTTCTACTGGGCGTACCCGTGATGCTGTTGCTGCTTGTTACTGCTCCGTCCTTGCTGCCTGAATATCGGGAGCCGACAAACGAACGTCTGGATTTGCTTAGCGCGATCATGTCCCTGGCAGCCATCCTGTGCGTGGTTTATGGTATTAAGAGTATGGCCAAAGAAGGGCTCGATGTGTTGTCCATCTTGATCATAGCCGCCGGTTTGCTCATTGGGTGGGGGTTTGTGTATCGACAAAATGATGTGAAGGATCCTTTAGTGGATATTAGGCTGTTTCGCCTTCCTGTTTTTAGCGGCGCGCTGTGCATGATGCTGCTTGGCTTGCTTACCATAAGCGGCCTTAATTTTTATATTGCCCAATATTTGCAGCTTGTGCAGCATCTGTCCCCGTTTATGGCAGGGCTTTGGCTGATCCCGTCAGCAGGGGGAATTATTATGGGCTCAGTGGCAGCCCCGTGGTTTGTCCGTCGCTTTCCCCCAGCTTATGTGATCGGGACGGGTCTATTCATCTCCTGTACAGGCTTGGCTGCCATTACCCAGGTAGAGGCTGCTTCAGCTTTGTCTGTCCTGGTTGTTGGCAGTGTGGTCTTTTCGATAGGCATAGCGCCGTTAACGGTGCTGGGGACCGACCTCATTATCGGAGCAGCCCCGCCGGAAAAAGCCGGATCTGCCTCCGCGATATCGGAAACAAGTGCCGAATTGGGAGCAGCATTAGGAATTACCATAATGGGAAGTATTGCAACAGCGGTTTATGATCGCCAAATAAGCCGTTCGCTGCCCGAGGAACTTCCCGTTTCCGCAGTACAGGCTGTAAAGGACTCTCTCCCAAGCGCTGTGGAGGCGAGCGCAGCCTTGCCCGCAGAGCTGGCAGCAGAGGTAGTCGGATTGGCGCGCGAGGCATTCACAGTGGGCTTGAATACGATTGCTGCCACTAGTGCCGTGCTTGCTTTACTAGTGGCTGGGTTAACCGTTTTTCTGCTGCGTAACGTATCCGCCAGAACTGAATGATGTATCCAAAAAAACATTAGGAAAGGATTGAGTATTTTGAGTTCCAGAAATAAAGATTTATTTTCTTTTGAGTTTAGCCAAGATCCCTACCCAACATTTAAAAACCTACGTGAAAATGAGCCTATTCACCTCGCTAAGATGAATAATGGTCAATACACATGGGTTGTTACTAAGTATGAAGATGCAGTAGCAATATTAAAGGATCCTCGTTTTACAAAGAACTTCAATTATTTCGCTACTGAAGACAAGCAGGACAAGGGGTCAGCAAATCTTTTAGTACAAAATATGTTATTTTCTGATCCTCCCGATCATACGCGTCTACGCGGCTTGGTCCATCAGGCTTTTACACCGCGTATGATTGAAAGTTTACGGGGGCGTATTGAGGAAATCACACATGAGTTACTCGATGCAGTTCAAAATAAAGGTTACATGAATTTAATCAATGACTTTGCATTTCCATTGCCCATTATTGTTATATGTGAACTGCTTGGTGTACCAAGCAAAGATCGAAATGAATTTCGTAAATGGTCTAATACACTTGTTGATCCACCCCAAGAACCAGAACGAATAGAAGAATTACAAACTCATTTGGAGGAATTCGTTGCATACTTGCAGCAGTGGTTTGAGCAATGTCGGGAAAACCCTCAGAATGATTTAATTAGTAAACTAATTCAAGCTGAGGAAGATGGTGATCGTCTAAAAGAAGAAGAGCTGTATGGAATTGTCTCGCTTTTAATTATCGCAGGACATGAAACGACCGTTAATCTGATCACTAATGGAGTCTATGCTTTATTAACACATCCCGATCAAAAGGTAAGGTTGCAAAATGAACCAAATTTAATAAAGTCAGCCCTTGAGGAAATTCTACGCTATAATGGGCCTGTTCAATTCAGCACAAACCGATGGGCTACTGAAACAATTAGATTAGGAGATAAAACAATTCATGAAGGAGATCAAGTCCTTGTTGCTTTAAATTCTGCGAATCATGATCCTGAGCAATTTCAAGATCCCGAAGTTTTTGATATCACTCGTGGACAAAATAAACATCTTGCATTCGGTAAAGGCATTCACTACTGTCTTGGGGCTCCTTTAGCGAGATTAGAAGGAGAAATTGCCATTACAGCATTGTTGAAACGAATGCCAGAAATACGGCTAGCTACAGAAGTAGAGAATTTGAAGTGGAAACCTGGAATGCTGATGCGTGGTCTAGAAGAATTACCTGTTTTGTTTTAGCTTTAAATTACAGAGCGATGACTACTATACCCGAGAGCGGACAATCTATTTGAAACTTGGCCCGTTTGATAACATCTTATCGGCGCTGCAGTTCACAGGCTGCAGCGTTTATTGTAACATACAAATTTTACAGAATGCTCTTGTTTTCAGTTAACGATACACCTGTTCGATTATGCAAGTTGGATTCCTCACAATCTCTCGAAACACTTGAGTCTGCGTAGAGGTCATCAGCCCGCAATATCCTCGCTTACCGAGGAACAAGTGTGATTCCATGATTCAAACAACCAGATCAACCTACATTTACCTGCTACAATTACATAGTACATAATTTTTGAGCATTGTTGCCGTTATTCATTACAAGCGTATGAAAATTGGAGGTATTAGTAGTGGGATATGGACAGAAGTAGCCTTTCCTGAATCAGTCTCCGCCACCGCCATCAGATCTGCTGTCGGTATCATGATCTATATGATTTTTTCTCCAACTGAATAAAGATAATCTTTTCAAGGAAAATAAGGGAATGGTCTGTCCTGATGTGATCATATTGAGTATGAAAATGACATTTGTAGTATGCTGATCCGATTGTTTTAAGCTTTGATTTTAAAGCTCTTTCGTTGTGTCAATCATATAATAAACCCTAAGATTGAATGAATTTTTTAAGTAAAGTGAAGAAGACATGGTGTGAAGTATTCTAGAACTTGACCATTAAACAGCATTAATGAACACCTCTCGACAGGGGTGGGAATGTTATTGACGAAGTGCTTTCTTACCTTCAGAATTTATTCAGAAAATCCCTTAATATTTCTTTAAGTGTATTCGCTATGATCATCCTTAAAGACAAGGAGGGATTTCGATGGAATATAAAGAAGCATTGTTATTTGTTCAGACATTTGTGCAATCTCCCAAATTAATAGGAAGCATTGTGCCAAGTTCAAGCTTTTTAGGGCAAAAGATGGCGAATAGCGTTCCGTGGAAGGAAATTCATTATGCTGCAGAGCTGGGTGCGGGTACCGGTGCGATTACGAAGTATCTTTCGCAAATCCAACTGCGGGAACTGGTCTTATTTGAACAGGACGAGCGGCTTCGAGACAATTTGGCTAAAGCGTATCCGGATTTCAGATGCTATCCCAATGCGCTTCAAATGAAGGCAATGCTTCAGCAGTCAGGGATCGGTGCATTGGATTGCATATGGAGCGGACTTCCCTTTTTTAATTTTTCCAAATCCGTCCGAGAGACGCTTTTAGAGCAAATTTCAACTTGTCTTAAACCCGGCGGCTGGTTTGTTGCTTTTCAGTACTCGCTTCAGATGAAAAAAGAGTTAAGTGAAAAGTTCAATCTGCAGCAGATTAAGTTTATCCCTTTAAATATACCGCCAGCATTTTTGTATGTGTGCAGAAAGAAATTCAACTGATGTTGAAGGAAGAGTCGAAAGGAGGTAAATCCGCATGAGCACGTATATACTCGTTGTTGATGATGATCCGGAAATACGGGATGTCATTCATATATATCTGCGAAATGAAGGATACGATGTAATTGAGGCAGAAAACGGTCATGAGGCTGTTGAATGTTTGAAGCGACAAGCATTTGATGTCATTATTATGGACATCATGATGCCAAACTTGGATGGAGTGCAAGCGTGCTTGAATATCCGGCAACAATCGAACGTGCCCATTATCATGCTTTCGGCCAGAACAGAGGATTTGGATAAAATTACAGGATTGTCGAGTGGAGCCGATGATTATATGACGAAGCCTTTTAATCCTTTGGAATTAGTGGCACGAGTGAAAGCACAACTGCGAAGAAATAGCATGTATGTGAAATCGGCACAGGAAGAAGATAACATTCAAATTGGGGGCCTCGTCATTGATCCCGACCGACACAAGGTAACGGTTGACGGAAGGGACGTTAAACTGACGCCGACTGAATTTGCCATTTTGGAGTTACTGGCTTCAAACCCCAACATTGTTTTCAATACGGATAAAATATATGAACGCGTTTGGAAGGACCCATCCTTGTCATATACCGAAAATACGGTCATGGCGCATATTCGCAACTTGCGGGAAAAAATTGAGAAGGACCCGAGAAAGCCGATGTATATTAAGACGGTTTGGGGAGTTGGATATAAAATTGAACAATAAATGGTTTCACAAATTAAACCTCAGGGAGAATCTCAGCTATCAAATTTTAGCGGCAGCTCTGGGCAGTGCCGCTTTAGCTTTACTAGTCATGTCAGTGATTGGCAGCTTGCTGAATGCGACGCCGTATGGATTCACTTTTTTTTACGTCCCGATATTCGCTTTTCTGGGCACCTTTTTTCTCTGCTTTTCCTTGTTCACCTATCGGATTCGAATGTATTTTCATGAAATAACGGATGGACTAAAAAAGATAGGCGATGCCAAACTGGATTACCGGATACCGGTCACAAGAAAGGATGAGCTAGGCGAGGTAGCCTTGGCAATGAACCGTATGGCGCAACAGCTTCAACAAACAATTGAACGGGAACGCCTTCAGGAGCAGATCAAAATGGAACTGATTACAGGTCTATCTCACGATGTCAGGACACCATTAACAAGTATTAATGCATACCTCGATCTGATTCGGACAGAATCTTTTAAAAACCGGCAGGAATATCAGCGGTTTGTAGATCATGCTTGCCGCAAGCTTGAACAGTTAAACAAAATTGTTGATCATTTGTTTGAGAACACCCGATTAATGAATCCGAATCTTCGCCTTTCCTTGCAGGCGTTAGATTTTCAGCACTTGGCCGAGCAAATCGTGCATGAGTTTGAGCCGCTGGCAAATGAAAAAGGGTTAGCGGTTACAACCAAATGGGAAAAGAAAAACGTGATTGTGTCCATTGATGCAGAAAAATTGGTCAGAGCAATAGACAATTTGCTTTTGAATGCATTGAAGTTTTCACATAGGCCCGGGACCATCAACATTAGATTGTACATGGTCGAAGATGGTTATGCTGTTCTAGAGGTTGAAAACTTTGGAACCCCGATTACAAAAGAGGACGAGCAACAGCTGTTTAATCGTTTTTATCAAGTCAGTCGTCATCTTGATCCAAAACTTCCTGCAGGTTCGGGCTTAGGTCTTTCCATTGTCCAGAATATCGTTGAGCAGCATGGAGGATATATTGCATTCGAGCACAACGATGGGCGTTTTGTTTTCTCAATACTTTTACCGATTGCAAAGTGCAGCTCAGAGCATCTTTAATGTTCTGCAATTAAAAACAACCCTTTCACTAATCAAGCCCGATGGGCACGGATACGATGTCAATCAAATAGATCAAATAAGGGCTGATAGGCGGGCATGTTCGTCCGTGCCACGACTTCACACTTTTATAAGATAACGAAGACACCGATCGTGATACTCCTGCACTCACCGTTAATGCGATCAAGACTCATAAGGGAGGGTATGGCAGTGACGCTGGCTAGCTGACTCTCACCGGACCTATCCGTGAAATCTAATTAAACGGTTTCCCTATTCTCATGCTGCCCAGCAGATGGTGTGTGTTGCATAGAAAAGGAAATCCACGCGGCAATCATGCCTAGAATAACCAGCCCCCCTCCAATCCAGGGGGTGACGGCTACCGAGCCTGCGGCATTTACAGCAACTCCTCCAAAACCGGCCCCCACGGCAATGCCAAACTGCAGCACCGAAGTATTTAAGCTTAAAGCCAAATCAGGAGACGCTGGTGTTTGTTGTATGAAATACGTCTGTAATGTAGGGGAGGTCATCCAAGCAGAGCCAACCCAGACCGCGACAATTGTGATTGTGGACAGCATCGCTATGTTCATAATGGGAAGGAGCAGCAAAGCAAGCGCATGAATGGACATACTGATCACAACCGTTTTGACAAGACCCCACCGATCTGCACCATAGCCTCCCAAGCGTGAGCCTGCCATCGCGAAAATACCTAGTATGAACAACGTAAGACTTACGGCAGCGGTATCCATGTTCACTGTTTCCCGAAGAAAAGGAATCAAAAACGTATACGTTATCGCATAACCGGCAATCCAGAATAACGTGATAAAGTAACCACTCACAATCTTACGGTTCTTAAATACCGCGAATTGTTGCTTGAAAGGTATGGCTTCACCACCGGCTATGGCAGGAATCAAGCGTACGATGCCAAGCATGACTATAAAGCTTGCAGTGGCCAATACAGCAAACGAACCTTGCCAACCGATCCAGCCGCTAAGCGCTACTCCAAGCGGCACGCCAAATACAAGCGATCCGCTGATTCCCATTGTCAGTGTGCCGATCGCATTGCCCAGCTTCTCCGGGGAGACGAGTTTGAAGACCGTGCTCATGGCAACAACGGTGTACACTCCACCGCTTACGCCTAATAATAAGCGCGAAACGAACAACATGATAAAATTTGGACTCCACCAAGCAATCAGGTTACCGATAATAAATAGACCTATAGCCGCAACCATTACTTTTTTTCGTTCCATACGCGCAGTCAGCATAACGACTAATGGTGCGCCAATGGCGTAAGCCAGAGCGTAGGCTGTCACTAACTGTCCGGCTAGCGCGATACTAACCTGGAGATCATACGCTACCATATCAACTACGCCTGCAATTATATATTCAGCCGTTCCTGCCAGGAAAGCCCCGATGGTCAAAAGTAAAATAATCAAACGATTCATTATAAAACTCCCTTTCGCATTTTATCAATACAACTAAACCAGTTACATTGATGGTCAAAATTTTTTGTCTAATCATTTTTTTATTAAAAAAAGACGTGTTCAAAAGGTGGCTGCTTGATCATAACGACAGCAAACCATCCTTTATCGCATTGAAAATTCATTACGTTTTGAACACGTTGAACACGCACACTATAATGAGGCTTGCGTAAGCGTTTCTTTTAATAAATCGGCTATCGAATATTCAGACAACTGATTCTTCATTGCATTCTCTGCTTTTCCATAAATCGTATTTAATGCCGGACGTATTCCCTTGGCGATGAGACAGGTATTGCTCGGGGTGCTGTGATGTAGCTCGAACAACGGCTTTTGCTCCACCGCTTCATATACCTGTAACAATGTAATATCTTCTGGACGTCTTGCCAGCTTCCACCCAGTATCTTTCCCCCCGTGTTTTACGGAGACAAGATGCGCCCTGCCAAGCATTCCCAAAATTCGACGGATAAATACGGGACTGGTGCCCACACTCTCCGCTATCCGATCAGAAGGAACATGCTCCGTATTCTCTTTACTCATTTCAGCAATCCAGGTCAATGCATGAAGTGCAACCGTAAATCTGCTAGCGACTGCCATTGAAATCCCTCCCAATAAAACCATTTTAGTTACATTGCTTGCGTATGTCAACGATAAGCGTTAACAAATGATGTATTCTATTAAAGGGATCAAGGTTCTGCATTTCAAAAATTCGCTATCATGCTGTACAATATGGCGCCAAGGAACTTAAGCTGTGGTCGAAAAATACAGGTGACGGAAATGATTTAGATTTTAGAGTCTGTTAGCTGACTCATGTTTGAAATATTGGATGGAGCACAAAAGCGTGGGGGCCTTGCAGGGGAATGTTTACAGAAGAAGCCTATTTAATCAGTCTCCGCCACCACCATCAGAACCGCTGTCGGCCCCAGGATCTGTATGATTTTTTTCACCAACTGAACTGCTGCCGACCGGACCAACATCGCCATTTAAGTTTTTTGAACGCATATTTCGATTGGCATACATGATAAATAACACAAAACCTGCACAAGCAAGTAAGACGAAAAACTTAATAATTGGGGGCATATTTATTACTCCTTTCGTTTAGGGCTTATTTTCAATGCAGCATTTAATGCGGTGCTTTGATCGGAATTTAAGTCAGGGAAACTTCTTCCCACTGTTCCACCGAACAGAATACAGTAATACTCGCTTGCTTGGAGACGGACACGATGCACGGGAGGGGGGGATGTATCTGGCGGCGAAAGTCGCCGCCAGCTGATTAACTCCGGCATGTTTGCGCGTTTCATATGCACATGCTCCCCTAATCGCACAGCGGTTTCATTAAATTATAGTATAAATGAGCCAAGCCATTCAAGCGGATGAATGATCTTTGGTGAGTCTGCCCTGGTCAATGTTTATACCGAAAAACGGCAAAGGTGATAACAGCTATTCCAAATGTAATTGCTGCGCTGGTCGCACCGACTACGTGCAGTCCGAAAGTAAAGGAATCATGGGTTGCGTTTAACATGTTGGTGCTTCCCATGACAGCAGAGCCCACACTTCCTAATACCGCAACTCCAAGTGCCATTCCAAGCTCCGTACTCATTTCAGATAAGGCAGAGGCTGTACCCGATTTTTCAGCCGGTGCCGACCCGACAACCAGATTTACACCGAGCGACTGAACCATACCTACTCCTAAGAACGAAATGACCAGACTTGTGATGAGCAACGGCAACCCGGCTTCCGTTTTAACCCCGTTTAAGAACAGAAATCCGACCACGGAGACCAGCAATCCGGATCCGACTACGAAACCCGGATTCATTTTCTGAGCGAGATTCGGGGCGAGCATCGAGCCGCAAATAACAGCGAATGCAGAAGGGAGAAGCCATAAGCCGGCTTGTAGGGGTGATAATTCCAACACCAACTGCAGAAACTGTGTGGCAAAGAGATAAACCCCGCCTATAGCCAAATTGCATAATAACAAAACGGCTAATGCAGTACTGAACGGCCGCTGTCGGAACAACTGCAAATCCATCAACGGATTCGGCAAACGCCTCTGTCGAAGTACGAATATCAGACCGAGCAGCAATCCGACCACAATCGAAACCAGAGGGAGCGCATTCAATCCGGATTGGGCTATGTTTTTGATTCCGAAGATGAGCGCCATAATAAAAGCCAATGATAGGATCACACTAGGTAGATCTAGCCGAACCGTCAGCGCCCCCCGATATTCAGGAAGTAAGAACGGAGCGGATACCAGCAGCAGTATGGTAACAGGAACTGCTAACAGAAATACCGATCCCCACCAGAAGAATTCAAGCATGATCCCGCCTGCCATCGGACCAATGATAGTCCCCACTGCAAAAGAACTCATCCATATACCTATCGCAATGCCTCTTTGCCTCTCTAGTTTGAACATATGTCCTATTAAAGAAAGGGTGGAAGGCATGAGGGCTGCACCGGCGACTCCCAAAAAAGCACGAGTTGCAATCAGCATTTCCGTGCTATTGGAATAGGCTGCAAGCAGTGAAGCGATACAAAACGAAATTGCCCCAAATACGAGCATTTTTCGATGTCCAACGCGGTCGCACAAATTTCCCATCATCATTAAAAAACCGGCTACCATAAACCCATAAATATCGACAATCCATAACGACTGGATACTGCTCGGATTCAAATCCTGGGTGATATGCGGAAGCGCCATATACAGAACGGTCATGTCCATGGCGAGAATCAAAACGGGCAGCGTGAGCACTGCAAGCCCCATCCACTCTCGTATCCCCGCTCGGTCCGTGTTCCTATTCAAGTTGTTCATCGTCTTCATCCCTTTACGAAATTGTGATAAACTCACCTTAAAACATGACACCGTGTTAGGGTCAATCCCCGAAAGCAGAATCTTGACCCTGACGTAATGTCATGCTTTACCATCTAATGAAGATACCAATTCTTTTGGAGAAAGAGCAGGATAAGAAAGGAATTGAAGACGATGAGAATCGGAGAGTTATCGGAGAAAACGGAAGTGAGCATTCGATCGTTACGCTATTACGAAGAAAAAGAACTCATAAAACCGCAACGTTTGGAAAATGGATATCGCGAATATCAACAATCGGACATCGAACGGGTGAAGACTATTCAGCTGTTACTGGATATCGGCTTCAGCACAGACGAAATTAGTCCGATATTAAACTGTTCATCGGATTCACCTTCGCCGACCGAGATATTTGAGATGGCACCCGCTCAATGCGCACCGAAAGCAATATCGATGTATAGTGAAAAATTAAGAAACACGCAGGAACAAATCAAAAAATTGAAAGAAACCGAAGCAAAATTAAGCCATCTGCTTTCTTATTGGCTAGAGGTTGAAAACAACCGACAGCTCCAAAGCTAAATCCCCCTCACGTTCCCATTGTTCACTATGCATACAGGACTTATCGAAACGACAAAACCGTATACCGCTGCAAATTTTTTACATCGGTACTATTTGACGAGAAAAATTTCAAATAAACAAGGACCAGGAGGATGTATGAAAGCAAAATGTATTAAATTCTGTAAGTTTGGAATTCCTCAAGATGTCCTGAAAGTCGAGAACAAAACCATTGAAGATCCAAGGGACGGAGAAGTCTTGGTGCGCATGATCACCCGTCCGATTAATCCATCAGACTTGATCCCTATTAGCGGGGCATATGCTCACCGAACCTCGTTGCCAATGATCCCCGGTTATGAAGGGGTGGGTTTAATCGTGGAGGTAGGTCCGTTCGTCAGTAGACAACTTGTTGGCCAGCGTGTTCTGGCGCTGCGAGGGGAAGGTACTTGGCAGGAATATGTGAAGACACCGGCAGCGTTTGCTGTTCCAATACCCGATTCGATGGAGATTCACTTAGCGGCTCAGTCATATATCAATCCATTAACTGCGTGGCTTGCCTGCCAAGAAATATTAGCGTTAAAACCGGATGATGTGGTGATAGTCAACGCCTGCGGATCCTCCATTGGCCGCATATTCGCACAGCTGTCCAAGATCATCGGTTTTCAGCTGATTGCCGTTACGAGGAGCGGCATTTATACCGAGGAATTGCTGCGGCTCGGCGCTTCTTTTGTGATCAATACAGCCGTCATGTCCTTGCATGAAACTGTGATGGAGTTGACGAAAGGGGTTGGCGCAACTGCTGCAATTGATTCCGTCGGCGGGTCATCGGGCACAGAGCTGGCTTTTTGCGTGCGGCCCAACGGAATTTGTTTAAGCATTGGACTTTTATCAGGCGCGCAAGTCAACTGGGCAGACATTACAAGTAAAGCCAAAGTCAACGTTAAGATGTTTCATTTGCGACATTGGAACCAACAAGTATCCGTACAGACGTGGCAAGAAACATTATCGCATCTCATTTCGTTGATCGCTGATAAAAAACTGACACTTATGAAACCCGCATCTCACTTTAATCTAATGGACATCAAAGAAGCGGTGCGTGTTGCTTCAAGCTTCGAATACTATCAAGGTAAGATCTTCTTAACCAGTGGCAACGTTAAATAAATGAGCGATGGAACCGATAACGTCAATCGCTCATTTATCGCAAGCTATCTGGGTAAGCGTGTCATCATAGTTGCAGGGCTGTTTCTCACGCGAAGTAAATGAATATATCGCTGTAGCTAACGCAATGAGGACAACCATTCCGCTTAGCCAACCCAGATGCAGCACGGATACGTTGTCAATCACTACACCTCCCAGAGCGGCACCTGCTGTCATCCCGATATTCATCAATGCCGTATTAAAGCTTAAGACGGTTTCCGAGGCTTGCGGCCTTAATGAGATCAAATAAAACTGGCTGGCAGGCGTGGTCGTCCATGCCGCTGCTCCCCAGATCATCAAGATCACGAAGACACCGAGCGATGTCCCCTGCATCACCGAAAGTGCAATCAAGGCTGCCGCATGTAACAGCAGACTTATAAATATCGTGCGAACGGGCCCCCACTTATCCACGGCATACCCGCCGAACCGCGCCCCGATAAAGGCAAACACACCTAGAACGAACAACGCCGTACTGATCCCTTCGATAGAAAAGCCAGCCAAACGGGCCAGAAATGGACCAATATAGGCAAATATCATCGTGTAACCGAGAATCCAGAACACAGTGATCAACAAACCCGTAATCAAAGGTTTGCTTCGCAGCAAATGCAATTGCTGTCTCCATGGCGTAGGTTCAGTTCCATCCAGCTTCGGAATGAATCGATAAAGCAAAAGGAAGGTGACCAGCGTTATGACCGCAATCGTTAAATAAATGTATCGCCAGTCCATATAGGCAGCCATCAGCGTTCCGAACGGCACCCCGAGCACCAAAGATACCGAAAAGCCCGTCATCACGATGGCGATTGCGTTACCACGTTTATCCGGTTGTGCAAGCCTGGCTGCATAATGTGTGGCAATGACGATATACAGCCCGCCGCTCATCGCTAAGACAATACGTGAAAACATCAGGAGGCCGAAATAACTGCTAAAGAATGCGATCAGGTTGCCCGCTATAAATGTAAGCATGGCGAATAGTAACACTCGTTTACGTTCAAACTTGGCTGTCAGCATGACTAGAAAAAGAGCCCCGAAAGCATAAGAAAGCGAAAAAAACGTAACTAATTGACCGGCAGCGGCGATCGATACATCCAGATCCTCCGCGATCAATTCTAAAATGCCGGAAACGACAAATTCGGCCGTACCCGTTACAAACGCGCCTAATGCAAGTAAAAAAATTGCGAATCGATTCATTATCTCTCTTCCCTTCTCATGATCCTGCCCTTATTTTAAACAGTGTGTTAAGATTAGTAAAATTAATGTTGTTCATATAGGAGATGAGCAAAAGATCATGACTATTGCCCGTTTCGAAGTGTTTTCCAAAGTGGTTGAATTGGGGAGTTTCACAAAAGCCGCGGATCAATTGAATATGACGCAATCAGCTGTCAGCCATGCGATCGCTAACTTGGAGTCCGAATGGTCTACAACGTTGCTGATTCGGGATAGGAAGAATGGACTACTGCTTACGGAGGTAGGACAAAGAACGATTGTTCACATAAGGGAAATACTAAACCGAATGGAAATTATCCAGCAGGAGATCGCACGAGCCGCGAAATTAGAGGTTGGAACGATCCGCATCGGTACGTTTGCCAGTGCTTCGGCCTGCTTGCTGCCCAAAATCCTGGCTAATTTTCAGAAGCAGCATCCTAAAATCGAGTTTCGCTTTTTTGAGGGAACGTATGAAGAGATAATAGAATGGTTATCTACTGGTGTGATCGATATCGGGTTCGTCGTACAGCCAGACGCGAAATCAGCCGTCGAATGGATTCCGCTGGCGAAAGACGAGATGGTTGTTGCTTTTTCCAAGGGACATAAATTTAACCAGGATGATGTCGTCCCGGTTCGGTCTTTGCAGGATGAACCGTTTATTATGCCGACGGGAATGTACCAGTCCCATGTTCAAGAGATATTTCAGCAAGCGAAGGTGGCGCCTTGTATCCGTTTCGAAGTGAAGGACTGCAATACCATCGCCAATATGGTACAAGAAGGGCTTGGTATTACCATTGGTCCTGCTCTGTTTTTGAAGACACAACCCAACCTTCAAATCAGGCGTTTGGATGTGGAGCATTGGCGAACTGTCGCCCTTGCTTGCCCCTCGATTGCCGCTTCCTCTCCTGCCGTAAAAGCTTTTCTTGCTGTAGCCAGCCATGTTTTGAATAAGTCTTAAAAACAAAGGAAAGCATGAAGGTCGATGCGATTTCTTTATTACTGTATTCGGTATAGAGGTTGGCAATGGGTAATCGTCCGTGTTGTCATTAGAAAAATACCCGACTATAACCCGCAAGATGGATACTTCAAATCTGACTCCCTTGAGGGTCACCTTTGTTTTTATCATTATATTGAACAGCTTGGGCTACTGGATTAGAATCTTCAGATTGAAAGTTGAATTTCCTGCAGCGAGCTTGAACCGACTGATTTCACTAACTCTGCAAAAGCTTTATATGCATAGCTCAAATACTTGTCTT
The DNA here is from genome assembly GCF_002276395.1 of Paenibacillus sp. 7541. NCBI lineage: Bacteria > Bacillati > Bacillota > Bacilli > Caryophanales > Paenibacillaceae > Paenibacillus > Paenibacillus sp. 7541. Next base: position 38,313 of record NZ_NQLZ01000024.1, read on the forward strand.
TTGTTCTGATCAAACCAGTCTCGATATATTTATAAGGATCAGGAACAGGAGTAACATGCAGATGCTAATATGCCCCAGTCAGCACCGATTCGTGGCTGTTAAACCTTCCCTTACACTACTCTAGGCTTGTTTACACATACATCGGGGTCGATCCACTTTGACGGAAGACATGCCAAAAAACGAGTTCAATGAATCGTATTGAAGATTGAAGCAGACGGTAGTCCGAGAATTTTTTATAAATGCTCGAACCTTTTTCAACAGCATTCCACAGTCAAGTAATCCTGAAATCTTTCATATTCGCATCACTTCGGAACAGATAAACCGTTGACTTTATACCTGACTTGAGGGTGTATACTCTAACTCATCAATAAGAAAGAAGGTGGGACAGTGTTTAAAATTAGCGAATTTTCCAACCTGAGTCGTATACCGTTACAAACGCTGCGCTATTACGATCAGATTGGCATTTTAAAGCCGGCCGCAACGGACGAGGTGACAGGGTATCGGTATTACAACGCGGAACAATTATTAAGAGTCAATCGAATCGTCATTCTTAAGGATTTAGGATTTAGTTTGCAGCAAATCGCACAGCTTTTGCAAGAAGACGTTTCGGCTGAACAGATTCGTGGTATGCTGAGGCTCAAAGAAAGCGAAATCGAGCAGCGGCTTAGTACGGAACAATCTAGGCTTGCACGGATCAAAGAGCGTATGCAGCTTTTGGAACATAAAGGGAAGATGGATAAAGAATTGGAGGTCGTTGTGAAGCGGGTTGAGTCTATGCAAATGGTCACTTACGCATCTGTAGGAACTGTTGACGAAATTCCAAACCTTTTCGGGATTTTCGATCGTCTGCTGGATAGCCGGACCCGTTCCGCTCTATCCGGTCCGCAGACAGTGTTGTGGAACGCATCCGGTGGCGCGGCACATGAGTTTGAGCTCGAGGTGGGATATGCCGTGAGATCGGAAACATTAAAGCTGCCTGAGCATCTACAATTTCGTTTCCTGTCACCGGTGACGTTGACCACGTTGTTATTCCGTTCTGATGCCGTATACTTGGAGACGGCATGTGTATATCTTGCTGAATGGATTGAGCGGCGGGGCTGCACTATTCGCGGCGATCTGCCTGGCAGAGAAACCTATGTACCTTTGGCAGGGGAATCTGGGGTTAAACTGATCGAAATCCAAATTCCGATAGTAGATCAAGAGGGTCTCTCATGAGCAATAAGTGGATCGTTAATTTGCTTGCGCTGGCGGTGTTTCTTATCGGTACTGTTGAATACATCATCAGCGGCATTCTTCCCTTAGTAGCGAGTGATCTCGGAATTACAACTTCTGCTGCTGGGATGCTCGTCACGGCATTCGCCCTCTCAGCTGCGGTCGGTTCCCCCATCTTGATCGCAGCAACGATCCGAGTGGACCGTAAGAAAATGCTTATTGTCATGCTCGGAATTTTTATTTTTAGCAGTATCCTGGTATATTTTAGTCCTTCGATTGAGCTGATGCTGTTGACACGGGTGATCCAAGGGCTTAGTGGAGGTGCAGCCACTGTTATCGCCATGGCTGTCGCTACGCGTCTGGTCGATGAGCGGAATCGAGGGCGAGCGATTGGCACGATCTTGATGGGACTTAGCAGTTCACTCGTTCTCGGCGTACCTGTTGGCACGTTTTTAAGCGAAGCGCTAGGATGGAGAAGCCTATTCATCATCGTTGGCCTGCTAGCTGCGATCCCTATGATTGCTGTCTACACCAGAGTTCCTACCATTGCAGAGCAACGAGCCGTGACGCTCGGCATGCAGCTGTCTGTTTTGAAGGATAAAAAGATTGTTTTGGCGGTTTTTATAACGCTTTTTTATATCGGTGGTTACTCCGCACTATTTACGTATATAACACCATTCCTGCAATCAAATTTCGATCTCTCGGCGACGGGGCTGTCCACCATTCTGTTATTGGCAGGAATTTGCAGTTTTATCGGTTCAAGATTCGGAGGGGGTGTAGCGGATAGGAGGGGGCCCAAGTTCACCATCTATGCCGGACTTTCCTTTCAGGCTGGAACGCTGCTACTGCTGGCCTGGACCAATAGCTTGATCTATGTTGTCATCCCCTTGATCATGGTATGGATGGCGGCAACATGGATGACTTCCCCGGCCCAGCAATTATATTTGGTTACCCAGGTGAAACAATCGCCGGATATTGCACTCAGCATCAATACGTCGTTTATTCAATTTGGCTTCGCGCTCGGCTCCGGAATTGGAGGATGGGTAATTAATAGCTCCTCTGTAGATGATCTAGGCTGGTCCAGCCTACTCATGGCATTGGCCGCCCTGTTGTTGGCGGTATGGTTATTTAGCTATGATCAAAGAACACGTCGTGACACAGCGTTTGGTAAAATCAGACTCTAATTGCCAAAAGTAATTGAAATAAATTTCACAATCACGTTCCTCTCACTTATAACACCTAATTGTACGAAAAACCGTACCTAGTACGAAAAAAGAGCGTACTTTTCAAAATTGCAAAGACCAACGATAATCGTAATCAAGATTTACATCATATTTTTTGGAGGGGTAAGGGATGATGAACTCATTAGCTGGTAAAGTGGCACTCGTTACGGGAGGCAGCCGTGGAATTGGAGCAGCGATTGCCAGAAAGCTGGTCAGGGCAGGGGCGGATGTGGCCATAACCTACGTAAATTCTCGGACAAAGGCAGACGAGGTATTAGCGGACATGGAGTCAGTCGGTCGACGCGGCCTTGCCATCCAAGCAGACAGCGCAATATCTGCTGATGTGGAGCAGGCCGTGAAACGTGTTGCTGAAACATTCGGAAAGCTCGATATCTTGGTAAATAATGCGGGCATATTTCCTTTTGGACCCATTGAACATGTATCTGCAGACGAATTCGATCGAACGATGGCGATTCATGCCAAAGCGGTGTTTGTCGCCATTCAGACTGCTGTTCCGTATATGAGTGTTGGGGGGCGTATCATCAGTATTGGAAGCTGTCTGGCGGATCGAGTCCCAGGTCCCGGATTTAGTCTTTACTCCATGAGCAAATCCGCTCTTACCGGATTAACGAAAGGCCTTGCAAGAGACCTCGGTCCGCTTGGCATTACGGTGAATGTCATACATCCGGGACCGATTGACACGGATATGAATCCGGCGGACGGCGAAGGTTCGGAAGGAGAGAAAAGTCTCACTGCTCTAGGGCATTACGGCACCACAGACGATATTGCTTCCATGGCACTGCATTTAGCCGGACAAACCGGGAGGTTTATTACAGGCTCGGCATTTGCCGTTGATGGTGGATACGCAGTATGACGGCTTGGATACTACTGATTATCGCCGGCTTATTGGAAATCGTATGGGCGATTGCATTAAAACAATCATCTGGCCTCACGAGACTATGGCCCAGTATCATTGGCATTTCGACTGCAGGTATCAGTCTTTATTTGCTGACTCTAGCACTAAGATCGTTACCTGTCGGCACAGCGTATGCGATATGGGTCGGGACAGGTACGCTCGGAGTGGCGATAGTGGGAATCATAGCTCTTGGTGAGAAGCCTTCCTTGCAGAAGTTTATCTTTTTAGCTTTAATTTTTGCAGGAATGGTCGGATTAAAAATGATCGAGGGAAATCCGGAACAGAATGCTCGGCAAATTGCGAATGAACAGGTACAGGAAAAAACTTTCCACTAGACTTCTTTTTATAATTATAATGAAGTAGAAGTGGAGGTGGACCTATCTGTATGAATAATTTGCCGGTAGACATTACGGGAATCGTTACAACCTTAAAGGTCATTGGTGGTAAGTGGAAGCCCCTTATCTTGTTTATATTGTTTCATGAAGGAACGATGCGATTCGGAGAACTGAAGAGAACGATTCAAGATGTCAGTCAGGGAATGCTGACCAATCAATTGCGCGAGCTTGAACGGGATGGCCTAATTAAAAGGGTCATTTATCAAGAGATCCCTCCTAAGGTTGAGTATTCATTAACAGACTACGGACGAACTTTGGGCACTGTGTTATCGTTCATGTGTGATTGGGGCTTCAAACATAATGAACGTTGCTTAAATCGATAGTGGTTACGTTTGATCTTTGAAAGAGCAAGAGCGGAAGTTAAAGAGGATTTCTCTTCAGTATTATGACAGTAGATGTCATATTAATTTGTTACGATTAAGTAGAACAGAAGACAGTTGGAGAGACTCTATAGTAAGGAGCTGATTTCTTTGAAACCATTGCAGGGAAAAGTGGCCGTTGTGGCTGGAGCAACCCGGGGAGCCGGGCGTGGCATTGCTGTTTCACTAGGAGAAGCAGGGGCAACGGTCTATTGTACAGGACGCAGTACTAGAGGACAACTATCCAACATGAACCGTAAGGAAACGATCGATGAAACGGCGGAACTGGTAACCGAAGCGGGAGGCAACGGGATAGCAGTGCGGGTTGACCACACCGTGGAGAAAGAGGTCAAAGCGCTATTCGAACGGATCCGGAGTGAGCAGGATGGACAACTTGATATTCTGGTCAATGATATATGGGGCGGAGACCCTTTAACCGAGTGGAACACGTCATTTTGGGAGCATTCACTGGATAATGGTTTGCTTATGCAGCGGCGAGCGGTACATTCCCACATGATTACAAGCTATTATGGAGTGCCGTTAATGGTTGCAAGAAAACAAGGTTTGCTTATCGAGATAACCGATGGGACCGATTACCGGTATCGGGGCAATCTGTACTACAGCCTGGCCAAAAGCTCGGTCATCCATCTTGCCCAGTCGATGTCGGCTGAGCTGCGTCCCCATAACGTGACGGCATTGGCTCTAACTCCAGGATTCCTGCGCTCGGAGGCTATGCTGGATCATTTCGGCGTAACCGAAAACAATTGGAGGGAAGCCGGGAAGCAAGATCCACATTTTCTCATGTCCGAAACTCCGACATATATAGGCAGAGCGGTTGTGGCTTTGGCTTCAGATCCGCAGGTGGCGCAAAAATCCGGACAGGCACTCAGTACCTGGTCGTTGTCCGAAGAGTACGGTTTCACCGATCGGGATGGCAGCCAGCCTCACTGGGGGAATTATGCGGCAGAGCAAGGATTTGCTTAAAAGGTTGGTCAAGATAGGATTGAAATCATTGGGATCATGTTGCAGTTGTCCCATGAGGTTCCTATTCATAATAGACTCTGTGACGCTTTAATTTCATTTGTTCCGGCTACGGACATGCGCTCATTTCTTACTGTGGACTTGTTACATGATCCAACACAGCGATAACGAAATGATTTATGGAAGTTTGGAGGAAGAAAGTTAACAAAGGGGTTGGGAATGTTGATGAATGTCCAAGTCGTTATTGACCAAATCTGCCAAGAACTCGAAGGGATAAACGGTATAGTCGGAGTCGTTTTGGGCGGTTCGAGAGCAAGGGGAACCCACCATTCTCATTCAGATATCGATATTGGGATCTATTATGAGGATGCTGCCAGTCTGGATATCGCAGCAATTAACAAAGCTGCAACAAAATTGGACGATGACCACAGAGAGAATTTGGTTACAGCCCTGGGTGATTGGGGTTCTTGGATCAATGGTGGTGGGTGGATTGTTGTTCAAGGATTCCATGTAGATTTAATTTATCGCGATATAAGAAGAGTTTCACAAGTCATTGATGATTGTTTAGTAGGTAAAATTTCGTCTCATTATCATACGGGGCATCCACACGCTTACCTTAATGTTATGTATATGGGGGAAATATCCATTTGTAGACCATTGTTTGATCCAACAAATCAAATTGCTAAACTTAAAGCAAAAACGGTGCCTTATCCGAAATCATTACAAAATGCCTTGACCCGTTTTTTCATGTTTGAAGCATCCTTTTCTTATATGTTTGCGAAGGATAATGCAGATAAAGATGACATTTCCTATGTTGCGGGTCACGTCTTTCGCACGATTTCATGTCTTAATCAGGTATTGTTTGCAGTGAATAAACAATATTGTATTAACGAAAAAAAGGCGGTTCGCATGATTGATGGCTTTGGTGTGAAACCTTCAAAATATAAGGAAAGAGTAGACCGAGTTTTTTCATTCCTTTCGACAAAGAAAGACAGTACAAGTCAAGCCCTTGATATCTTACATGAGCTCATTTCAGAAACGGAAAGTTTAATCAGCAGGGTGTCTCCTGGGTTAAATAAATAGAGGACTGCAGAGGTTTTACACATCTCGATATGTCTGATACCTTCATTCGTGATGTCACTTTAATTATTTACTGCGAAAAAGGGCTGCTCTCCGGCGGCCCCTCGGCAGTGACGACAACACGAAATTATACATCAGTCAGAACGTTAAATGACCCTGAAACACGCCATCATCGGGGATTGGGCCTTCCGATCAATTTCTATACCGCATGCCCTTTACCTCCTTTGCGTTTCACGGCAGACGATTATTCGTTGGAAAGAGGACGATACAACCTATCAATAATGCTTGCTCATAATACTGCACTTGTATTTAACACAACGAACGATCGAACAGGTTATTAATTTTGAAGAGGATGATGTAAGATGTGAAAGTGGAGCCTGGTTTCCATTCAAACTAGATGTATTTTTATTCTGCAATGATTATAATGGTAAGCGGTATTTTAATCGTGATTGATGTATTTTTATTTATAAGTTAATCAAGACTGGTTTTAATGCTTCTGTACATGGACAAATAAATCAAGGCCTAGATAGCGATCATAACAGAATCCTAGCACATATGCCAAATTAGGAAGGTTCCTTACTTCCTTTGTTCAACAGTACACGTTCGCTTTTCGGCGATTCTCTTGATTTATACAAGACTCAACTGTCACCTCCACATGTTTGAGGAGATAGGGAGTAAAGTCTTTAATTGAAGGAATGGCATTTGCTCTCTAGAAGGGCGGTTATTCTTGATTTTTTTCGGCAACAGATACATCCCATCTTTTCTGTAACCGAGATTAACTTTCGGCGTATGCGAATGATGATATCTCGAAATACTTCACGATCTTTTCCCTCAAATTGATTCATCATTTTTTCAAGCTTTCTGACAAAGCTCAGCACCTCTCTTGTTTGGACCATTTCTTTTCATAATGTAATCACCACGCCATCATTATTGCTCACGCTGCCGGAGATTACTAATCTCTGTACCAAGAGCTTTCTATCCTCTCCTATTTATTTTTTCGCAGTAAGGCCGATCTTGACCTCAAAATGAAACGAATGATAGAGGGGTATGTCCCCTGCTGTTTTTCCGTACCTTGAAAATTAAAGATCATCCATTCCAGTACGTTCCCCGCATGTCTAGGAAAGTCAAATTGCAGGTACGCCAAGACCACTCTGCTTGTTCTTTCGATCTGTGTTTGAAGTAGCAGGGTAAGAGCAGTGTTTGTCCGTGCAATAATAATTGGTGGTTCCATTTAAGGCGATGACCCATGCGGGGGGGATAATGATACTTCCGTCCTGTCACAGCTCTGCTTTTAGGCAGATCACGCAATGAGGGCGGCTTGCAGCGATCCTGGGAGAGTATACCTATGAGGCCGTTAACCACCGACCGTTGGAATTGGATTTATGCGATACAACCAAAACAAGGAAGAACAGAGATGCGTATAAGGTGATCGGTCTTTGTCGCATCTCTATTTTAGTTGTAATGAACCAAACGGGGGCTTATGATGAGTCGAATTAGCTCGGTCACTGATTACGGAAAAAGAGTTTACTCTTATCAAAAGCAAAACCATGAAGGAATAGGATGTCGTTTCAGACCTGACTTCTTGATTCGCACAATTGTTGGTCTGCTTAACTCTTATTACACTGATCGTGATAATAAGACGAAGGGGAGCCGTATTCCGCCCAAAAGGGTCCGATTTTTTATTGTAAATGAAATAGATAATAGACGGGTGTTTTGTCTTCGTTCATTTTTTAGGAAGCTGACCCATACAAGATTGGAGGGGATACGGATGAATGGAAATGTTGTCAGCCTTTTTCGCAAAAGTGATTCTGGAAATACGAGGCGCAGCAATGAGCTATATGACGTAGCGTCATTCTCAAGTTCTGGCTACCGGTTAACTTGGGAAGAGGCGGTCAAGCTTTTCCTTCAGGCTCGTAGAGCGGAAACATCAAGTGACGATACCATCAAATTCGAGCAAAGCAGTCTGAGAAGCTATCAGCGAATTTTGCAGGAGCAGGAAGTTGAAGCAGAAATTTATGATGTGACGCCGGATTTTTTACGGAATCATTTTATCATGGTTATGGTAGAGGAAAAAGGCTATAAACTTAACACCATCAATAACCGAATTAAAGCGATTAAGCGATTTTATCAGTTTTTGTTCGATGAAGGTTGGATTCCTTATAATCCGGCGGAATACTTAAAATTGCGAAAAGGCCACCGACCTACTATACCATCATTTACTGAGGAGCAGGTGGTGGCATTGCTTAAGCAACCAGATCAAAGCACGTTTACGGGATTTCGAGATTTCGTTATGTTATCCCTCATTTTGGATTGTGGCTTGCGCGTCGGGGAACTGACCAAGCTGAAAATCAATCAGGTGGACATTAAGGAGAGTCAGCTCCTCGGGGTCATTGGAAAAAGCAAGAAGCCGAGGGACATCCCGTTCTGTGATGACGTTCGTAAGTTGCTCATCCGGTATATCAAAGCAAGAGGGAATTTGTCCTCACAGTATTTCTTTGTTACATTAGACGGGCGTTCACTGGGCGTGCGTGCGTTTCAGTCTTCACTTCGTAAATATGGTGAAGACGCAGGCATTACGGGCGTACGCGTGAGTCCGCATACGCTTAGGCATACGTTTGCCAAGATGTATATTTTAAATGACGGAGATCCTTATAGCTTACAGGACATACTTGGCCACACGTCACAAGATATGGTAAAACGCTATGTTAATCTGTGGCGGCCAGAAATGCGGTCCAAGCATACGAAATCTTCTCCTATGCGGCATTTGTACAAGGGAAGAGTGTTGTAATCAAGAAATGAGAAGGCACGATTTGTATAAGTGCCTTTTTTGCCTTCTCATTGCCATTTTAGATGATGCGTTTCATGTTTTCCACCGGGCTATATTTTTTATGTTGCTGCTTGATATCGCTGCTGAATAACTCGACATAGTAATCGACCATACCGAGGGTGGCATGTCCCAAAATGCGCCGCAGAGTGAACGGATCGCCTCCGTTCAAAATGTAAAACTTCGCCATCGTGTGCCGGAACGTATGAGGAGAAACCCTGACTCCCGAAATGTTTGCGGCGTGACCGTAAGCTTTCATTTTATCTTGCAATGCGCGAGTACTGATCGACTCATCATTGATGTTGACGAACAAGGCGTCCGTCTCCAGATCGCCCCTGATGTCCAAATAACGGCGAATGATTTTGGCGCATGTTTGTTGAAAGGGTACTCTCCGCGCTCTGCCGCCCTTTCCTCTCGTAATCCGAATTTCCTTTTCTCTGAAGAAAATATCACTTATTTTTAAATGGCAAAGCTCACTGATGCGCATACCCGTTTCCAGAAGTACCGTCATCATCGTAAAATCGCGGTAGCCGGTAAACGTTTTTCGATCCGGTTGTTCCAGCAAAGCGGCGACTTGCTCTTTGGTAAAGGTTTGCAGCATAAGTTTTTCAGCTTTGACCACATGAAGCTCTTCGGCGATGTTTTGGTTGAGCCAGCCTTCCTCGTACAAATACTTCAAAAACTGCTTCACAGCTTTAATTCGTCCGTTCACCGTATTGTCCGATTTCCCCTGATCGAAGAGGTAAGCAATAAAATAATTCTTAATGTCGCGGACCGATATCGTATACATATCCAGTGGGACTTGTTGCTCCTGAAAAGCTTCTTTCATTTGACGGACACTGTCCTGGTAAAAACGAAGTGTCAATGGCGAAAGGTTTTTGGCCTTGCAGTCGAGAATAAATGATTGAAGCAGATCGTCGAAGCTCAATTGCTGCTTTACGGTGCTTGAGTGTTCTACACTGGTGAGAATATTTTGCCGACGCTTGGTGCTCATTAAACTTGCACCTCGCTTTCCTCCATATAAAAGGAGAGTTCATCGGTCAAATGTTCGATCGGGCTAAACTTCTCGTGCTGGATGTTCAAGTCACGCGCAAACAGTTCCACATACATTTCAGTGGTTTCGATTCGTTCGTGCCCCAAGATGCTTTTTAGCGTGAACATGTCGCCGCCATTCAAGATGTATTTTTTGGCGAACGTATGTCGGAACGTATGACAAGAACATTGAATGCCTTTAATCTTGGCCGTATCGCAATAGCGGGAAATCATGATTCGGATGCCGCCAGCTCGAAAAGGTTCATTCTCCAAGGTGACCCAAATATAATTGTGACTCAATGCCCCTCGCTCAAGTAAATAGCGTTGCAGGGCATCGGCGGCAACACGTTGAATCGGGACCAGTCGAGCTTTCCTGCCTTTGGCTTGCTGGACTCGGAGTACGCCTTCTTCCGGTAAAAAATCCGTGATTTGAAGACCAGCCAATTCTTTCAGTCGGATTCCGGTGTCAAGCAGCGTCAGCATCATGACATAATTGCGAAAGCCGGTAAAGGTAGCCCGATCCGGTTGGGAAAGCAATCGATGCAAATGCTTATCCGTAAAGGTATGAGCCATAGAAGGTTCAAGCTTAAACGGCTTTAACCCCATTCCAATATTGGCCTTTGCCAGTCCTTCTTCGTAGAGAAACTTGAAAAACTCCTTGTAAATGCATAGATTGCAATTGACTGTCCGAAGCGAAAGACCTTCTTCCAGCATGCTCGGTATGATGTAATGGGTAAGGATTGTGGGTGCCAGATCAGACCATTGCAATTTTTGAGTAACCAGATGCTGGTGGAACTTTTCCAAACCGTTGCGGTAACGACGAATACTCTCCTTGGTTAAGTTTCGAGATTTGCAATCCTGAAGAAAGAACTGCACAGCATCGTTCCAATTGACGTTCATAATGAAGTGATCTTGGTTTTGCACTTCGCATATCCTCCTTATGAAGTTATGCGAACCAAAACGGATATACGAAGTAGGAGGGAGGGTTTCGTATAACTACGGGATATACGGTTTCGTATAACTTTCACGAAAAACCGGGATATTTGCAGTTGATTGGGATTGTTTTACAAACGCCATAATCCCTTGATACATAAGGGTTTATCGGCATTTCGGAGGGTGTGCGTCACCTCCTTCCGGTTCGTATAACACCGTATTCACGCATCTGGGCTATGCCCCTCGGTTGTCAGGTCTATAATCATGGAAGAAGCTCAGGACAACAAACGATCCAGCCTAAGATAAGATCTATTAAAGGCTGGATCGTTTCGTGAATACAATAACGTTATCGGAAATCAGCACAAGATAATTCTCGAAGAAACAGGGAGGGATAGAATGAGTGGAGTTAGGTGGTTGTACATCACAAGTGAAAATGTTGAAAAAATGATAAAAAAAGAATCGTAAAACGCGTCGTCGCATACACTCCTCGGTCATTCCAGAGAAACTAGGATTCAAACATGAAGGTACTCTTAGGGATTATGAATATATCAATGGTAAATATCTGGATAGAATGATTTATGGCATGAAATCTGATGAGTGGAAAGATTACAATTAGGGAGAACCACATTGAAGAAAATACTAAGTACAACAAGCACATTAACAGTATGTGTCATCCTACTTATCGCAATCATTACTACTATAGCGTGTTGGAATGAACTCGGAACTTTGATTAAAGCAGGAAATTATGATGATGAGGATCATATGGTGGAAACTATAATGGCCAAATCAGCGACTCCAGGAGTGGCTATAGTAGTATCAGAGCAGGGCGAGACAGAATATAACGTCTACGGATATGCAGATGTTAATAATCATAAAATGGTTACTGAAGAATCATTGTTTGAATTGGGATCGACTACTAAGGCGTTTACGGCTTTGGCCGTCATTTTGTTAGCAGATGAGGGGTACTTATCTTACTCAGACAATGTTTCAGATTATATTCCTTGGTTTGAGCCAACCTTTAAGGGTGAGAAGGTTAATATTACGATTCATCAGTTGTTAGCACATACAAGTGGAATTCCGTCATGGAGTATTCGGTTAATTCCTGAAGGCACAACAGAGAATATGCTTGAAAAGACCATACTTAATATTTCAAACATAGCATTAGATACATACCCTGGGACTGAACATAATTATGCAACCGTGAATTATGATGTTTTAGCGATGATTATTGAACAAGTTACAGGTGATAGTTATCAGGATTATGTAACTGAAAATATACTCGTTCCATTAAAAATGACGGACAGTTATTTTTCAACAGGTCAGGAGAAGGAATCTGATAAGCTTACCAAAGGATATCGTGTGTTTTTTGGAAGAAGCTTAGAATATGATGCCCCTAGATATTATGGGAATATCGCAGCAGGATATTTGGTGACGAATTCAAAAGATTTAGAACGCTGGATTAATGCCCAAATGGGGATAGGCGACATACCAGATCATTTATGGAAAGCGATACAACAATCTCATCAAGTCGACATCAAAACGGCGGGATACGAAGATGAAAATCAATACGATTCCTTCGGATGGAGTATTGATACGAAAAAAAGAGTTGTTAGTCATAGTGGAAGTAATCCTAATTATTCCTCGCACGTTATGATTCATTTAGAAAAGCAGCAGGCCATATTTGTTCTGGCTAACTTGAATTCATCTGCACCATCGCTAATTGCTAATAACCTATATGAGAATATGAATGGAAATCACATGCATAAATTTAATTATGCTGATGTGTATCTATTAATTGATTTGGTATTTTCATTCTTAGTAATCATAGCCGTCGCGATCTTATGTGCCCAAGTAATTAAACTCTTTAGAGGAATACAAGTAAACATTAAAGAGGAAAAGACAAGTTTCAAAAAAATAATGACAGGAAGTAGGATCGCACTAATCTTAAGCATTATGCTTTTGGTATTGGTCATGATCTGGCCTTATCTATTAAACTATAACTATGTAATGATAGGGGTATGGATGTCATATTCAGTATATATGTGGATAGGTCTTACCGCTATCAATTGTATTTTATCGATAATCATTAATATTAAAAAAATTGGAATAATGAAAAGCAGTGAATAAAAAAAATCGATAACACAGCATGTTTAACAGTGGGCATTCCCCCTTGATCGCTAAGAAGGATTTCCAGGGAGTTTGCTCAATCGATACATTTCAACATGCTAAGTGACGGAAAACTCGAGAAATTGTAGCTCATTTATTACCAGGAGAATTTAGGAACAGAGTAGATGCAAGAAGGGTTAATATTCTTAGAGAGCAAAATGCAGTTAAGAAAAAGGCTGCTTGGTTGCTTGAATATTGGGGAAATAAGACAATAGCTGGATTAATACTAATGCCTGTGACAAGGCATATATTTTTGCATTTGAATAAATCGATTAGAATCTATATAACAAAGGATTCACGCATCGGGCCATTCGCCCTCGGTTCCGACACCGCCCCTTAACAGGGCGGTTATATATTTGGCTGGAAAACACCGGAAATTATCATAACCTTTCAGTAAAGTGCCGGCTTGACTTTAGCAAGCCGGCATTCCACGTCTTTTATCTATTTATCTATTTATTTTTCCTATTATCAGAAAACCCGTGCACCATATAAGTCATAAAGCCATACGCCACATACAAAAAAAGTGGAGCAAACAAGAGTTCATATAATTGTTTTTCGAATAAAAATCCTCCCCCCGCTAGTATCAACAGGATAAGAAGAACAACCCAAATCGTTCTGCGGGAGGGATGAAAATTTCTAAAGCCTGGGTAACGAATTGAACTGACCATTAGCAGTGATAACAGAAGTGAGGCGGCCAATAATACAATGACGGGAATATCATCTTTGAAAAAAGACAGTAAAGCCAGCAACCCGCCCGCAGTAGGAATCGGCAATCCAACAAAGTATTGTTTAATTCCGTTCTCAACATTGAATCTTGCCAGGCGCAAAGCACCGCAAACAGGAAACAGGATCGTGATCCCCAAGCCTAACGCTGGACTTAGCTCATGAAATGCTGCCTCATATAGAATAAAGGCTGGTGCTGCACCGAACGTAATCATGTCCGACAAGGAATCCAAAACCTTTCCAAACTCACTCTGTACATGCAATTTACGTGCCGCCCATCCATCTGCGCCATCAAGTAATATCGCTACAAAAACTAGAAGTGTAGCCATGCCCGTATTATTGTTAAATGCTAGCACGATAGAAATGACACCTAAGCTCAGATTACCAAGAGTAAGTAGGCTCGGTATGATTTTAGTGATGAGTCATTCACCTCTTTCCAGTCCGTTTTAAGCCGTGATACGTATTCATTTACTCCACCATTCATTAACGGGATAGTTGTCTCCTTGTAGCGATACAGATTCCCCCATACGAGGAACTGTAATTGTGATCGATTGTTTTTTAGCCGCAATCATTACACGATGGATTGGATCAAGCCACCCGTGGGGTGCTAATTGAAAGGCAGCCCAATGAATCGGAAGCATTAATTCACCTCTTAAGTCCATATGGGCTTGTACTGATTCTTCTGGATACATATGGAGATCCGGCCAACGTTCGTCATATTGTCCACACTCCACAAGAGTAAGTTGAAAGGGTCCGTATTTTTCCCCGATTTGACGAAAGTGAGGGCCATACCCGCTGTCCCCGCTAAAAAACACGCTTCCCGATAACCCGATGATTGACCATGAACACCACAAGGTTCGATTTTTATGCAAGAAGCTTCGCCCCGACACGTGACGTGCAGGCGTGCAGACGATCTTTAACCCTTCCCACTCTAGTTCCTCCCACCAGTCCATCTGGGTGATGTTTGAGCGAGGGACACCCCAGCGTTCAAGATGGCCCGCAACTCCCAGCGGGACAAAAAAATGACCAACCTTATCTTTTAAATGTTGTATTGAATAATAATCCAGGTGATCATAGTGATCATGGGAAAGAAATACTGCATCAATGGCAGGCATATTTTTAACATCAATCGGCAGGTTGTCGTTAAATCGTTTGCTTCCCAGCTTAGGAAAAGGGAATGGAGACCGTCCAAACATCGGGTCGAATAGTAAGCGTTCGCCGTCTAAATCAATGAGTACACTGGAATGACCGAACCAGATGGCCTGATTGAAATCAGACAATGGTTTCGTATTCTCGATATCCGTCATAACCAGCTCAATTGGCGAGGAAGGCCTGCCATCGGCAGGCTTTCCGCGAGCAAAATCCCAAAGAACCGATAGTTGGTTGAGCATAGACATTCTGGTTGAAGTAGGGATATCATTCACAAACTTGTTATTTTTATAATGAACAGATCCTTTTATGCGTAATTGCGTTTCTCTGTCCGGCCTTCTACCGAACGCCGGGATAAAGAGCATCAGGAGCATTGCCGCAATAAAGCTACTCACAACATAGTCTCCTCTCCTAATACGAAATACATGGCACCTTTTCTATACATATCGGATGATGATTTACCAAGGAACTATCCCACTCCGATCCATAAAAGTACCCGTAGGTCCATTGTCGTCAAGAGTTGCAAGCTTCACAATGACATCTGTACCCTCACTGACGGTTTGGAAGCCGCGATGTCCATTAAGGTCGGTTGCTGTCGGGCCGGGATCTGCGGCATTAATACGGAATTCGGGCAAAGCCTTGGCATATTGCACAGTCAGCATCGTGACTGCCGCTTTGGATGAAGAGTAAATCAAATCGTTTACTCGGGATTCAATTTTTTCAGGATTCGTCACACGAGCAAAGGAACCTAATCCACTGCTGACATTAACGATAACAGGCATCGTCGACTTGTGCAGCAGAGGAAGAAAGGCTTGTGTCACACGAACAATACCGAAGACATTGGTGTCATAAACGGTGCGGAAGTCATCTGCAGTCACATCATCAGCGCCTAGGAGTCCCCTTGTTATTCCCGCATTATTGATAAGGACATCCAAGTGTCCTTCATTTTGTTTAATTTCGGCAACTGCTTCATGTATAGATGCATGATCGGTCACATCAAGCCGTACAAACTTTGCGCCAAGCTTGTCAGCCGATTCTTTGCCGCGTTCTACACTGCGAGCACCAATATACACAATGTGACCATATGCGATCAATCGTCGCGCGGTTTCGAAGCCCAGACCTTTGTTTCCACCTGTAATTAATGTAACTGTCAATTCAACCAACTCCTCGTCTTTAATGTGATATACCTATCACATAATAACACAACGAATGTGATACGTCTATCACATTATTTGTTGTTGTGATATAATGATGAAAAAAGGGGATGTAAACATGCAGAGTGACAAGCGAAATTATCATCATGGAAACTTAAAGGAAACGCTAATTCGAACCTCCCTTGAAATGATTGCTGAACACGGCATTCAAGGTTTTTCCGTGGCCAAGGTCGCCAAAAAAGCAGGAGTTGCGATCAGCGCTCCCTATCGTCATTTTCCCAATCGAGAAAGTTTGCTTGCGGAAACCGGCATCGTTTTTCTTACGGAACTCACGTCGAGAATGCGGACTGCCGCAACCGAAGCAGGTAATGATCCAATTGAGCGTGTGGCTTCTGTAGCTGGCGCCTATGTCCAATATGCACTTGACCATAATGTCAGTTTTCAATTGTTTTCTGCAGCCAGAGAATCTCGGCTACCCGCATTCCATGAACAAAGTCGCGAGATGATCAATTTTCTTTTTACAATAACGCAGGAAGCCGCACCTGAAGCAACATGGAATGAATTGCTCGAGCTTATGGAAGCGCTGCTCGCTCTCGTTCAGGGATTCGCAGATATGTTTTATCAAGGTTATTTCTCTCAGTTGAATTTGACAAAGGATCAGATCTCCAAACGCTCAGCTGTTGCTGCCAAACTGCTTATCAGCGGGTGGAATCAATGCAGGAAGGACGGGGAGCAACCTTTATGATGAGATGGCTGATGCGATCCATGACCGAGCTCGGTTCGCGCAAATGGATTTCCCGTATAACGGGGAAGCTGGCTCAGTCTAGGATCAGTCGGGGGTTTATACCTTCATTCGCTCGAATATATGGAATCCAGATTCAGGAAGCGGAGAAGCCGATTGACGAATACCGCTCCCTGAACGATTTTTTTACGCGGCGGCTAAAGCCCGGAGCGCGCCTTATCGACAACGATCCCGCTGCGCTTGTCAGTCCCGTAGACGCACTGATTATGGGCGCGGGCCCGGTGAAATCAGGCATGATATTTAACATCAAGGGGCAGGACTACGCCATCGAAGAATTGCTGGGCTGTTCTCCCCGGGCAGCCCAATATACCGGGGGCTTCTATCTCGTTCTTTATTTGAGTCCGACTGACTATCACCGGATTCATATCCCTGTCGACGGCACGATCGTCGAGCGTGTGCACATCCAAGGCAAGGTTTACCCGGTGAACGAGTTTGGTCTTCGACACGCGAAGCGGGTGCTGAGCCGCAATGAGCGACTGACAACCTATATCCGCCATTCCGGCGGCGAGATCGCCGTCATCAAGGTAGGCGCTATGAACGTCAGCAGCATCAAATACGTGGAGCCGCTGAATAAGGATGTCGAGAAAGGCCAGGAACTGGCTTATTTCGAATTCGGCTCCACCGTGGTGCTTCTCACCGAGGATCACACATTTACTCTTCGCGGAGATTTGATTCCGGGCAAGAAGGTTCGCATGGGCGAGTCACTTGGCACGTTGAGACAACGGCGGGGAACGGTCTCGGACTAACACTTGTAAAGCGCATCGTCGATTTGTGTGAAGGATCGATTGAGGTAGAAAGCGAGCTTCATCGAGGTTCAATTTTTACAGTCAGGCTGCCTTTGGGCTAAAGACACGGATTATCATTGGTAAAGGGGAAAACCATATGAAAATACTGCATATCACAACACAAGAGAAATGGAAAGAAGCAAAAGACAAAGGGCATTATGATCATGATAGTATAGCCAGTGAAGGGTTTATTCACTGTTCTTCACCGGAACAGGTATTAAAGGTGGCGAACAACTTATATCAAGGACAAGGCAATTTGCTGCTCCTTCTGATTGATGAAGATAAGGTGAACGCAAAAGTGATATGGGAAGATCTTTATAACTTGAATGAACTTTATCCTCACATCTATGGAGTCCTCAATTTAGAGGCAGTAATAAATACGTATGATTTCAAGCCACTAGCGAATGGACTTTTTCAATTACCAGCAGCGTTAAAGGGAGAGTAAAGATAGAATAAGACTGGCAGGCACAACGCACTCGATGTATGTGATAGAGGAGAGAACATATGTATAATTATCGTCTACTAGATATTCAATTTAAATTTAATGGTCAAGAACAAACATTGTGGCCTATCATTATTCATGATGAATCGGACGTAATTCTTGTTGATTGCGGGTATCCTGACTTTTTGCATTTTCTTGAAGAAGCTGTTACACAGAATAATATCACATTTGATACGATTACCAAATTGATTCTGACACATCATGATGTGGATCATGTCGGTTCGGCTGCAGCACTAATAAGAAAATACCCACACATTGAGATTAGTGCATTTGACGCGGAAATTCAGTACATTAACGGCACTAAAAAACCGTTGAGGTTAGTACAAGCAGAGTCAAGTCTTCACGAAATGACAGGAGAAGAAAAACGAAATGCTGAACATTTTATTCACTTCCTCCGGTCAGTCGAACCCGTTCATGTTGATCGAAAGTTACATACTAATGAATATTTACCTTGGTGTGGAGGCATTAAGGTTATACATACGCCAGGTCATACAGAAGGGCATATATCTTTGTATCTACCTGCTAACAAAACACTTATTGCTGGAGATGCCATCGTAATCGAAGATGGAAAACTGAATATTGCTAATCCCCAATATGTATGGGATCTAGATGAAGCAGTTAGATCTGTTCAACGTTTGTTAACTTATGATATTGCGCGAATTGTTTGTTATCATGGGGGACTATTTCAAGGAGATGTGAAGAGCGCACTCCGTCAGCTTATTAAAGAATATATGTGAATGAAATTAAGGATAATTAAGCATGATCATCGATAGAAGGGTCGACACCAGCTAACAATGTGTTCACGGATCGGCGGACAAACCGCTTCGGTCCCGGAGGAAAAGTCGAAGAAATGATTGCCGGGAAACATCCATTCATCCCACACCGTGCGGCTGGTTGAGATCGTGCTAGGTGCACGTTTTGATTGTTGATTTGCAACTAAAGGAAAAACCGCCACATTAGGCGGTTTTTTCTGAACTAGTATCCCGTTAGATTGACCTCCTTACTCTCTTTCTTTATTCTTGTGCCAAGTATAATGAACACGGAATAGATTAAGATGGCAATCGAATCGATTAACGTATTCGTAAGTGCCGACACATCATAAGACGCGGTTACACCGAGAATGACCACTAGACGAATGAGCAGAAGTGACACGATCATCCACGCAGCAAACCGGATCTTAGATTTCTCGCTTTGAAATGACAGGATAATGAATACTATGCCGAAAACCAGATTCTCAGCGGTGATAATGTGCCAGACATACGTAAATGTTATCCGTGTATCCAAGGCGATATCATTCACTAGGAGCGTTGGCAATACAGCGGAATGCCCGTTCCATGCGTGCGTAACAGCAAAAAGTATTGCAAGAACGCCGGCAATCAAACAGTAATAATTCTTAAATCTGATGTCCATCACAATCCTCCTTAGTTATTTCAGGCTCCTTCTTGTGAAGATCCCGGTAAATCTCCCGAGCGAACATTGCCAGCCGCTGGTCACTTTCAGGATTAAAGTCCCTTAGCGTTTTAACTGCTACGTCGAGCAACTGACTGACCTTTTCAAGATGTGTGATTTTCTTGCGTGTTTCTGCTTTCTTGGCATCAAGGAATTCAGTGACCTCCTGGAAATAAGCAGGATCAACACTCTGCATTCTGTGAAACTGAAACTTCCCCTTGATTTCTTCGAGAGAAAAGTCCGCATACTGCATGATTTGAATATTCATCAAATCGACGATGTCGTCCCTAGAATACCTGCGATAAGAATTGTGTCCCCGGGACGGCGATACGACTCCAATACGGTCATAATACCGGAGCGTATCCTTCGGAATACCAAGCATCCGTGAAACCTCAGTTATTGAATATTGTTTTTCCATACATTCACAATAACATTGGAGTTAACTCCAATGTCAACTAGAAGAATTATTGTCGTTATCGAATACCATTGACGCGGTCTTTCTTCTTGATCAGACCGGAAGATTAGGGGCATTTGCTGAAACCGAATTGGCAAGTAGACGAACACAATTCAGCAAATGTCGAAGGAAGTCAGCAGTCATTTGTGGTGTGAATGGCAAATATCCTATTGCTATATGATAATGATCTGATTATCATCATCCATAAGACAGGGCATTTACTGTCCAGCCTGACGAACGATTTGTTTGAAATCGGCGAAGTAGCCACCACGGACTGGAAGATGTGTTTATCGCCTTCATGACATTGATCGGTTCATTTGCGTTCATGCTGTACATAACTTCATATTCATGTCTCTGGGAAATTATCAGCGCATGGTGATATGATTTCAGATTTGAAATTAATTGGCGTTGTGAGGATAGGGGGTGGCAGATCAGAACGATCTGAGGCGGGCCACGTCGTGTATGCGGGAGGGAGAAGGCTCTCCAGCATCAGGCCTATATTGACGTTATCCGCTGCTTGCGTGATGACATGAACAGAAATGACAAGGGAGAGAATCAAATGATCGCCGGGATGTTAATCGCTACATTGATTGTTGTACTGTCCTTTTTTTTAATGCCTTATAGTATCCCTGTCTTTTTCATTATTTTATTCGGACTGGTCTTTAGCACATATCTAAAAACCAGGCAAATGAGTGAGGATATCAAGCAAATCAAAGGCAAGCTGGGACTGCTGAGTGAAGAGGAAAGGACCGATCTAGGGATCCAAGCGTATCGAAGGTTACATCAGGATTCAGAATGGATGTCTAACACCAACCAAGAAATAGAAGAAGAGTTAGAGAAAGATAACGAAAATGGGCGCAGCAACCGAAATAAGAAATGAGTACATAACTGAAAGTGTATAAATCGAACAAATTGACGTTTAAGGAGTGCTGCCTGTTGGAAACAAAGCTTCAAGGAAATCAACCGGGGACTGGAAGATCAGGGGTATCAGGACTCGGGGGCTGGCTTATTCTAGTCCAGATCGGGCTCTATGCCACACTGATAATCGCATTATATGAATTGGTGGTGACTATGCCTGTATTCAGCCCTGAAACATGGAATATGATTACCTCCAAGGAATCCGAGTATTATCATTACTTGTGGGGGCCTGTTATCGTTTATGAAACAGCA
Source organism: Paenibacillus sp. 7541 (assembly GCF_002276395.1). NCBI lineage: Bacteria > Bacillati > Bacillota > Bacilli > Caryophanales > Paenibacillaceae > Paenibacillus > Paenibacillus sp. 7541. Next base: position 59,622 of record NZ_NQLZ01000024.1, read on the forward strand.
TATGGCATCATTCTCAGTGCCTTTTGCGTTTTTATTCTCATAGACTTTTATGCCAGAAAAGCGATCGTGCCCAAGCTCATGATCATTTTCTATGGAGGAAGCCTGTTATTGGGCATCTTTGACTATATTCTCGTCATGCAGATCCCATTAGCCAGAGAAGCGGAAGATGGAAGTACTGTTCAAGCTTTAATCAGAGCGGGATTTACCAGCTTGATCTGGATTCCATATTTCCTGAAGTCAGTCCGAGTCAAAAATACATTTGTACGATAATTCAGGTAACAGTGGGTAAACCACCTGTTGTCAGATAAAAGCAATCCACATCTTTCCCATCATAGCCGGACCCGGCGGAGGCCTCCCTCTTGCCTGGTTCGGTTTTTGATTTATGAAATCTAAAAATAGTCCACCTATCCAAAACAAGCGCCCTGTTGATCAGCGGGGATCGTATAATATAATGAAAGTCAAATGGGCCATTGGCTCTGGACAATCCTCGTCGTGGTTAGGCAGAAGTGAACAGGGGGTGGGCGAGTGAAAATAATAGTAGTCGATGATGAGCCAAGACATCTTCGGGGTATGGTTGGGCTGATTCGTGAATTACGACCGAATGCCCAGGTTATGGCCGCGAAGGACGGGATCGCTGCGCTGGAGCAGATCCGGGCAGATTGCCCGGATGCGGTGCTGACGGATATCCGGATGCCCCGCATGGACGGTTTAGCATTCCTGGAGCAGCTGAAAGAAGAGGGCATTTCAACCAAAGTCATTATGGTATCCGCTTACAATCTGTTCGAATATGCGCAGACGGCGGTTCGCCATGGCGCTTACGATTATTTACTGAAGCCGGTCGGGATCGAGAACGTCAAGCATTTGCTAGACCGGATTGAGCTTCAATTGAACAGTGAATCGCATCAGCGCAAGGTAAAGGAAGAGATGAAGCACCAGCTCGTGCGCGCCTCTTCCGCATACCGAAGCCGCCTGTACCTGTCCTGGCTGAACGGGAGTCTGACTCCCTCCGAGCAAGCAGAGATGGATAAGGAGGCGTGGCTGCAGGGCGGGGGGCTCATTATTTATTCCGAACTGAACAACGAAGGGAAGGATGTAGAGACAACAAGCGGGTTGGCCTTCGCCCAATGTCTGGAGCAAAGCTGGTCCCGGCTTGGGGAAGCGATGACGGTTCTCCACAACGGGATTCAGGACCGCCGGATGCATGCGATAACGGTCGTAAGTACGGCTCCGGTTACACGGGAGGCGAAGCAACAGATATGCCAGCTAGCCGATTCCCTTTCCAGGGAAATGTCGGCGGCGGGCCGGCTTGTACACGGGATTGGCCCATATTGCGAGCAGCTGGCTATCGGGGCCCCGCAGGCATATCGGGCAGCTCAAAAGGCCAACGAGCAAAACTTCTTCGAACGCTGGGAGGGGGTGTTTTTTTATGATGAACTCCGCTCTTCCCATCGCCCTGTACCGATCGACACGGATAAGCTCGTTCAGGCGCTGCTGAGCCAAGAGATCCAGATTGTGGTGGATCAATGTAAAAGCGCTTTCGAGCAGCTGGCCGATGATGGATACGCCGCACCGGCGCTAATGAAGGAGCAAGCCTTGCTGCTGCTCATGAGCATGAAAAGCACCCTCCGCGAGCTGGGTGAGCGGCAGGTGAGCGGCCAGCTTGCGCAAGGGGCAGCCGTGCTCGTGCAGGAGTGCGATTCGTATGCGAAGCTGCTTGAGCTGCTCGAAGCGAGCCTCCAGGAAGCGCATAGCACGCTTGCGCAGACCCAGCAGGACAAACACGAAATTGTTGTGGCCAACTGCTTGCGATGGATAGAAGACAATATGAAGGAGGAGCTGACGCTTGAGCGGGCGGCTGCGCATTTTTTCTTTAATCCGTCGTATTTCAGCACCTTCATTAAAAATAAGACGGGACGCACCTTCTCCGAGCATGTCACGGCCGTCCGGATGAGGCGCGCCAAGGAGCTGCTCGCTGACCATCGTCTTCGAATCTACGATATCTCCGCGGAATGCGGCTACCAGGATACGAAATACTTCTGCCGAGTATTCAAGAAATATTACGGCATATCGCCAGAAGCGTATAAGCATACATCTCTACCGGAAAGGAACAGCAAGCGATGACAACGTTTCGCTCTCGAATTTTGGCAAGTTATATTTTCCTGGTTGCTATTCCGCTAATTGTGCTGGGGCTCTTGTACTACCGAACAAGTCTGCAGGTTGTTACGGAGCAAGCGCAGCGGAATGTGTATGAGATCGTGAAGAAGAACAATGCGATTATGGACATGAAGCTCGGCATGATCGAGCAGAACAGCATGGCGCTGTTCGTGGATAAGGATTTATTTCAAATATTCAATCAATTGGACCCGAAGAACCAAGCGGATATTTTCGAAGCGGATCGTCAGGTCTCGTCAGTCCTTAGAAAATATTTCTCTTTAAATGAGGATGTCTATGCTTACCAGCTTTGGACATCCTATTTCAATTTTGGGCAAAGGCTGCCGCAAGGCGACCCTACGCAGTCGGATATATACCACAAGGCGCAGCAGGCCGGCGGCAAAATTGTGTGGTATCCCACCTATGATTTCGTGGACATGTTCAATCAGCCTTATCTGCAGGATGGCCGGCTGGAGTTTCGTCATTTATTCTCGGCGACGCGGCTGCTGGATTTCTCCCATCTGAATGATACAACGCTTGAGAAAATGGATGCGGATGTGGAGCGCCCGGTGCTTACGATCAGCTTCAAGTCGGATGCGCTGAACGCCTTGTATGAAGAGAGCTTTCCTGATAGCTCAAGCTATCTGGTTGTAGACGAGCATTATCGAGTGGTAGCCGGCAGCAATCCGGATCTGGTAACGACGGTGTACAGACAGGATTGGCTGGAGGAGCTGCAGCTGGAGAACAGCGGAACGCTGCGAATAAAGCTGGATGGAGAGGCTGTCATCGTATGTTTCGACCGCTCCGCTGTCACCGGCTGGTTGTCGGTCGTGTGGATTCCGGAGTCGGCGCTGGTCAGCAGCCTCGTGCCTGTAATCCAGACGTCAAGCTTGCTGATTGCGGTCATCATGGGCATTATGGCCATGGTGTTTGCTTATTTTATCGCGGATCGAATCACGAAACCGATGAAGAAGCTGCTGAGCGCCATGCGATCGGTAGGGGAGGGTGACTTTCAGACCCAGATTACGATGCGCACGAATGATGAGTTCGGCATATTGCTGCAGCGCTTCAATCGCATGAATGAACAAATCCGCTATCTTGTCACAGAGAATTATGAAATCAAGCTGAAGGAGCAGGAGGCGGAAATTCAGGCGCTTACGATGCAGATCAATCCCCACTTCCTCTACAACACCTTGAACGTGATGAACTGGATGGCCATCGAGAGCAGGCAGGATGAGCTGAGCCGAATGCTTGCTTGTCTATCCAACATGCTGCACTACACGTCGCGCAAGCACTGGGGAGCCGTGTCGCTGTCGGAGGAAACCGAATGGATGAGCAACTATTTTTACATTATGGCTGTTCGTTTTGAAGACCGTTTCACCGTCAGATATGAGATCGACCCGCGGTTATACGATTATAAAGTGCCTCGGCTGCTGTTTCAGCCCTTTGTTGAAAATGCTATACTGCACGGCTTTGACCAGACCGAAACTGGCGGGCTGATCAGCATTCGCGGCTGGATCGAAGGGGATTTACGGTATTACGAGATTGCCGACAATGGCCGGGGAATGAGTCCTGAGACGGTCAACGCGATTATGTACAGCGAATCTTCCTCCGTGGGGATCAAAAATACGATTGACCGTATCCGGCTCATGTATGGCGAGGAGTACGGGATTACGATCCGTTCCATGCCCGGCAAGGGGACGAGCGTCCTGATCAAGCTGCCGCTGCTTTCCTAATATTAGTCCACCATTCCAAAGAGTTTCGGGTTATGTAAGCGCTATCCGCCATCTATAATCAAACTATATCATAGACTGCAGCTATGAACTAAAAAGAAGCAATCGAGAGGGGTTCGGCAAAATGAAAAGGTCCAACAAATCGATCGTGGTTCTCTTCGCTATGATGCTTATGCTTGTCAGCGTATTGTCAGCCTGCGTGAGGTCCGATTCAGGCAGCAGCCAGTCTTCTTCGAATTCGGACGGAAGCGGTTCCAAAGATAAGATTACGCTGCGCATGACCGTATGGGGTGCACCGGAAGAAGTGGACGCATACAAGTTCGGAATCCAGCGTTTTGAAGAGAAACATCCGCATATAAAGGTCGAATTGCAGCACATCGCCGCTGACTATGACACCAAGCTGACGACGATGGTTGCTGGTAACGACGTTCCTGATATCGCCATGATGGAATCAGGCAGTATTGCCTATCCGCTTGCTGAGCAGGGCAAGTTTCTGAATCTGCAACAGTTCCTGGATAATGATCCGGATATCAACGTGGACAGCTTCGTCCCGAACATTACGTATTCGCTTGAACCGGGCAACGTGATCGGTATCGGGCCAGGGCCGGAGTCCTTCGTTCTGTTCTATAACGAGGACATCTTCAAGGAAGCGGGCGTTGCCCCTCCGCCAACCAAGGTATCGGAAGCCTGGACATGGGATGAATTTGTAGAAGTGGCCAAGAAGCTGACGATTGATACGAAAGGCCGGACAGCCAATGATCCGGACTTCGATCCGAAGAATATCAAGCAATATGGCGTAAGTGTCTCCACCTGGTGGGGCGTATACAGCAACTTTATTTACTCCAACGGCGGGGACTTTGTGTCTGAGGACGGCACGCGCTTCACGCTGAACGAACCCGCTGCAGTAGATGCGCTTCAGAAAATGTCGGATCTGATGAACGTGCATCATGTCGCGCCGTCACCGGTGCAAGCCAAGAACATTCCGGCTACGAACGTAGCGCTGCAAACGAAGAAGGTTGCAATGGTCATTGACGGCCAATGGGCAAGCGCAGGGCTGGCACAGTCCAAATTCAACTTTAACGTCGGGGTGATGCCTGTTCTGGAAGAACCGGTGACCACGGTTGTATGTGCGATGTTCTCGATATTCGAGTCCACCGAGCATCCGCAAGAGGCGTGGGAGCTGATGAAAGCGCTGATCGATCCGGAAGCCTCGCTAGAGATGATTACGAGCGGCACCTGGATGCCGTCTTATAAAGATTGGTACACTGAGCCGGAACTGTTGGCCAGATGGACAGAGAATCTGGATGCGCGGCCATCGGGGTATAAAGAAGCTGTCGTTGACGTGATTTTGGCCCATGGCCATCAGACGCCTACCGGCTACGTGAAGAACTTTAACAAGATTATGGACATTGTGAACCCTGCCTTGGATAAAGTATGGCTTGGACAGCAAACCGCGCAGGAAGCGATGGATTCTATCGCCGCCAAAGCGCAGGAGCAAGTGCAGGGACGCCGGGACGTCAAGTAAGGCGAGTAAGGCAAGCAGCCAAGAGACTTAGGGAGTTACGATTAGGGGGGACGGCATTCTGTTCACAGACCGTCCTCTTCTCATTCGGGATAGGAGGCATAGATGCGCAAGGGACTCTGGTACGGATTGCTGTTCACGGCACCGGCCATACTCGGTTTTCTGATATTCACCTTGGGGCCGATGGTCGCCAGCCTAGTGCTCAGTTTAACGGACTACAATGTATTTAAAGATCAAACTTCGTTTGTCGGCTTTGCCAACTATGCAAAGCTGTTCTCCGGAGAAGATGATCTGTTCTATAAATCTTTAGGAGTTACGTTCTATTTTGTGCTTCTGCGTGTGCCGGCGGTCATCATCATTTCGTTCGCCGTCGCGCTATTGCTCAACATGAACGTGAAGGGAAGAGCGGTCTTCCGTACGATTATATACCTTCCGAGCATTGTGCCGGCCGTCGCGTCAGCGATGATCTGGATGTGGCTCATGAACCCGGATCTGGGGCTGCTGAATTCGATGCTGGAGTGGCTGAATCTGCCGACAAGCAACTGGCTGTACTCGGAGGGCAGTGTTATTCCTTCGGTCGTATTGACAACGCTGTGGGGGATCGGAAGCACGGTTATTATTTTTCTGGCGGGTCTTGCCGGCATTCCTCAGTCGTACTATGAAGCGATTGAAGTGGACGGCGGAGGTTGGTTCAGCAAGCTGCGCCAAATTACGATACCGATGATTACGCCAACGCTGTTCTTTAATGCGATCATGACGTTGATCAACTCATTCCAGGTCTTTAATGAGGCTTATATTTTAACCCAGGGAGGGCCTAATAACCAAAGCTTGTTCTATGTATTCTATCTGTGGAGAACCGGGTTCAGGGACACCGAGATGGGGTATGCATCCGCTCTGGCGTGGGTATTGTTCGTGATTATTATGATATTTACTTATATCGTCTTTAAAACCTCCAAGTCTTGGGTGTATTATGAAGGAGGGGAGCGCCCGTGAGACAATCGAAGCTAGCGCTTGCCGGAGGGTACGCGGCTCTTATCGTCATTTCGGCTATGTTTATTATTCCTTTTGTATGGCTGGTGCGCAGCTCGCTGATGGATTTATCGCAAATCTTTACGATGCCGCCCGAATGGATTCCGAAGCCATTTCAGTGGGGGAATTTTCACAGAGCTCTTACCGCGCTGCCTTTTGACGTCTTTTTCACCAATACGATGATCATCGTCGTAAGCGTTCTCGTGGGAACGGTCATCACGAGCAGCATTGCCGCCTTCGGATTTTCGCGGATTTCCTGGAAGGGGCGGGACACGGTGTTCGCCATTTTGATGACGAGCATGATGCTGCCATTTGCTGTGACGATGATTCCAAGCTTTCTCGGATGGCAAATGCTCGGTTTCTACGATACGTTCTATCCGCTGATAGTGCCCGCCTATTTTGGCGGCGGCATCTTTAATATTTTTCTGCTGCGGCAGTTCTATTTAACGATTCCGAGAGATTTCGACGAGGCGGCTTTTGTGGACGGTGCTTCCTATTTCCAGATTTACAGCAAAATTATTTTTCCTCTTAGCCGGTCGGCGCTGATTGTCGTTGCACTGTTCAGCTTCCTGGGTTCCTGGAATGATTTCATGGGACCGCTCATTTATTTGAAGAGCGACAGGCTGTTCACGCTGGCCCTGGGCCTGCAGATGTTCCAGGGCACGTATACGGCCCAGTGGGATCTTCTGATGGCTGCTTCGGCGATGGTGGTGATTCCTTGCGTGATCGTATTTCTGGTCGGGCAGCGCTACTTCCTAGAAGGCATTACGTTGACCGGGCTGAAGGGATAAGAAAGGAAGGGGACGTGTAGTTGAATATTAAGAACCCGATCATACCTGGCTGGTATGCAGATCCTGAGGCCCGGACGTATGAGGGGAAGCATTGGATTTATGCGACCCGCTCATACACGGAATACACGCAGCAGATGAATCTGGATGCGTTCAGCTCAGATGATCTTATTCACTGGGAGAAGCATGAAGGCATTATCGATATGGCGGATTTTCCGTGGATATGGCGGGCTGTATGGGCTCCGACCCACATCGAGCATAACGGTAAATATTATCTCGTCTTTGCGTCGAACGACATTCAGTCCGATGATGAAATCGGCGGGCTGGAGATCGCGGTGGCGGACCGTCCGGAAGGGCCGTACAAAGGTTATCTGGGCAAACCGCTGGTGGATAGATTCATTCACAAGGCGCAGCCGATCGACGCGCATTTGTTCAAGGACGAGGACGGAACGATCTATCTGTACTACGGAGGGTGGGGGCACTGCAATGTCGCCCGCATGAACGAGGATATGACGGGATTTGTTCCGCTTACGGAGGACAGCGATGAGGTGTTCCGGTCGATCACGCCGGAAGGGTATGTCGAAGGCCCTTGTATGATTAAGAAGGACGATTTGTATTACTTAATGTGGTCGATGGGCGGATGGACGAACGGAACATATCGTGTAGCCTATGGCGTAAGTGACAATCCCCTCGGCCCATTCGAGAATAAAGGCACGATTCTGGAAAGACAGGAGCCGCTTGCCGAAGGCCCTGGCCACCACGGTTATTTGCATTTGCCGGATACCGACGAATGGCTGATCGTCTACCATCGCCGGATCATCGGGGACACCGAGCCGGGTCACCGCCAGCTCTGCATCGACCGGATGCAGATTGGTGGCGGCAAGATTGAGAAAGTGGTTATGACTTGAAGATTGCGCATAAGCCGCCCGTTAAGGGCGGTTTTTTTTTGTTAACCGTGTAGAATTGATACATGTTCGGATGGCGTTCTTTCGAGTGTTTCATAGGCGGGTGTATATTTATGGTAAAAATGAGCAGGTAACCCAACTCGTGAAGATGTCTTATTACATAAGATGCCTATTATAAGGCCTAATGACCGGCAAATAAGGACAATATCAGAGAAAGGAGGACTGCATGCCGTGCTAAATATTGAAAAAACAGCGAGTAGCAATCCCAATAATCCCTGTACCTTTACCGTAACGCTGTCGGCTGAGGGCAGCTCGATCCTGACCGGAATACCTCTTTATCTCGTGTTTGTCGTCGATGCTACCTCTTCCATGGGGACACAGGATATTAACAACAACACGGCCACTCGTTTTCAGGTGACGGCACAAGCGATACAAGGATTTCTGGATATCATATTCTCGGAGGAGTATGCGGCCATTGAGAAAAATATCGCGCTCGTCACCTTCGGCAACGGAGCCCGTGTGCATGTCACCCAAGCCGATGGCCAAGGCCAATTCAGCGGCTTGGTCAACCCCGCTCCTTCGACGCTGCCGGCCGGCGGCGGTGCGCCCGTCGAGGATTATTATATCGGCGCCAATGCATACAGCCCTTCACAAGCAGCAACCGCACTCGCCAATTTCCAGAGCGTGGCGGATAAAACGGAATTTTTCTATCAGGATGAGAATGATATTCTTTCCATGGTCAACAACATCAGCCGCTACAGCAATACCAATGCACAATCGGGGCTGCTGCTCGCAAACGAGCTGCTGGAGGGTGTTCCGGAGCATGCCCATAAGCTGATCATCTTCATCACGGATGGGGAAAGCGCGGCATCTTCTACTTTCTATGCTTATTACAATGAAGCGAATATCCCGGCCCACATCCATGCCGCTTCGCTTGTTCAGGAAGGGGCGCTTTTGTACGCTGTGTATAACGGGATTCAGGCGCTTGTGACGAGTGAAGACCTGGTTCGGGAGGGGATCGACCCGGACAATTATGATCCTGCCACATTTACACCGCTGCAAATCGTCAGACTGAAATTGCGTGCCTTGAGCAGAAGTGTGGAATTTTTCGAAGCGACTGCAGGCCAGTTAACGGTCAATCCTTTTGCCGGGGAATGGCATAACTTTGACGGAAGAAATGCGGACAATATCACACGCGTACCTTCCGTTCCCAATATGCTGGATGATGTGACGCTGAATGGGTATTACTGGTCCAACGGGCGGATCGGCTTCGCTGCGAATTATTATTACTACGAGCAGAGCCCCTTTTTCGCCAAGGTCAACGGAATATGGCAGTATTCCTAGTCGGCCTCGGGGGTGCCGCTTGAGCCTGTATATACGGATCCATTTTTTCCGCAGAGCATTGTGGGCCAGTCGCTGGATACCGTGACGTATGATAACTCTGAGACCGAACTTATGATTTTTGCTACGGACCAAAAAATTCCTCAGACCCGCCAGATCGATTATTACGAGTTAACCAGCCGCAACGTGTACGCAAGCAATGCTGCGAAGCGCTTCATGATTGCTGCGGCGGATGCCGCACGTGCGAATGGCATTGTCATCAATACGATTGGGATCGGCGGGGCAGTCCGGCTGCCCGAATATTTGGACCAAACGGCTTCCTCTGGCCAGGCTTACATCGTTCCGCGTGATATTAGCAACGCGCAGGTTGCGTTGCGCGATGAAATGGTGGCGTCCGCCAGACAAATATACACCATTACTGAAAATGTAGTCATCACCGATCGTGTTCCTCGTCGTTCATCACCATACACGATTCAAAATGACGGGACTTTCGAGCTGGATCTAACCTCGTTCCGGGTCGCTTATGTCCAAACGCCCGCCAGTCCGGTCATCTATCAGCCTGTCGATATTAACAGCAGCGATGTTGTATCCGTATCATTTCAACCCAACAGCTATGACATTGCTTTTGCCGTGGGGGACCTGTGGTCAGCGGAAGCGGCGGCAGCGGGGGAAGGCAGATACTACAGAAGCATCCTGCAATTTCAACTCGCGGCAAACCAGGGTGTCATTTCGAATAATAGGATAGGGATTCCAGATATGAGGACGAATCTGAATGCGGCTGCCATCTGGACGGAGGCAGGACTGGTCATGAGTCAATCCTTCCCGCCGGCATCTGTGTATATCCCCGAAACATGCAGCATATTTCCGCCCGTTCCCCCAGCCCCGCCTGTTCCCCCAGGACCGCCGGGCGCTCCGCCAGTGATTCCTCCCGGCCCGCCTGGACCCGCGGGACCGCCGGAATCTCCCGAAATTCCAGGTCCGGGTGAAGCACGATCACCCGAAACCGGAGTTGCGGCTAGCCCGCCAGCACATTCGGAGCTACAGAGGCGCCTGCGGCGGAGAAGGAAACGTAAGCGGTACCGGGTCCGGCGCAAACGCAGTATATGCAAAGCCAGACGCAAGCTGAAGATGAAGCGGGGCAACCGTAAAGTGAATCCGTGCCAAGCCAGGCGCAAGTACAAAATCGATCGCCAAGCGATAGACGGTGGTGAATAGAGGAGCGGTTGACCTGAATCCGGCTCAACCCGCCCCGCCCTGGATCTCAAGCAGCCCCAACCTTGATCAGGTGGGGCTGTTCCAACTTGCGAAACGGCAAGGAATAAGCTGCAATATAGGCCGCGGTCACTCCCGAAGTGAAGACGTGTTATTTTACACTTTTCATCCATCGCGGTTCGTTATACTCTTATAAGAGGAGACAACAGGAACCGGAGATAAATCTATCCAATTCATAGTTGTCCCAATTTATTGCGCGTTAGGGTGCATCACAGCTTGCGGCTGGGTCCCTTTGGCTGGGCCCCTTTACCTTTACAGGAGACCGGGTTGATATGAGCAAAGGAGATGGATATGGGCCACTTTGAATTGAAAATTGTGAATCAGCATTTCCTGACTCAAGAACTTGAGGAGCCCTGCTCCCACGGTCCGATTTACTTAAAGGTGAATGATGTGATGATTTCAAGCGAGGACGACGGTGACTGGGTCATTAATGAAGCCGCCCTTGCTCTAATGCGGACGGTAAGGTACGGATTCCCCAATCCTCTAGCGGCCCCGCCGAGGTACTATCCGGAAGGAATCAAAGAGGAAACATTGATTAATTGCTGCGGTGCGTACATGCTCTTCTGCTCTTCGTACATCAAGTGGAATGTGACGCTGAACGGGAATGAAGTGACGTTGAGCCACTTTGTTAAAAATGATCATGTGGATTACAGAGATCTTGCCGTTACACTGCCACTCGCTGAATATGCCACCATCGTGTATGCGTTTGCCGAGCAGGCATCTGATTTTTATATCGGCAAGGATGTGGACGCGGGCGGCATGGAGCTGTTTGAAGGACAGTATGGACAATTTTGGCAGGAATTTGAAGAGCATATGAAGTATATTAAGGAGAAGTACATATTATAGACGGATGCAGGGAAGGGGAGCTATGAGGGATAAACAAGATAAAAAGCTGACGCTCATACTCTCAAGCTTTCTTTTTCTCGTGTTTCTGATCAGCAATGTGATTCGCTATTTTGAGATCGGGAGCTTGAGCATGGTTACGGTCGTTTGTAATGTGGCAGCGCTCGTGCTGGTGGTGGTTAGCTCTAGGGTGTACAGACGAGCGAAGGGGCGGCGGATGGAGCGATGAAGGTTTTTGTAAGGAAGCAGTGGGCGAGTTCCGGAAAACGAACATAAGATCCAGACGAATGTTTGAAAAAATAGGCTTCAGGGAAATCGGCAGCGGCGCCTGTGAACATGACGTGGGAGAGGCGCCTAAACTTATTCGTTATCAGTATCGGTATACCTAAGGAGGTACAGTTCGATGAAACTTGCAGAAGCTTTAGTGTTGCGTGTGGATTGTCAGCGGAAAATTTCGCAGCTGAGAGAGCGGCTTTCACGTGTTGTCAAAGTCCAAGAAGGGGATGAGCCTGCCGAGAAGCCTGAATTGCTGCTTCAAGAGCTGAATGAGACGATAAATCAATTAACGGTATTAATTATGTCCATCAACAAAACAAATTCGCTCACCCCATTTGATGAAAACAGAACCATTGCAGACGTCTTAGCGGAACGGGACAGTGTGATGCAAAAGCGAAAGATCCTCGATGAATTACTGGAGCATGCGTCCATCCGCCAGGATCGATACAGCCGCTCTGAGGTAAGGTACCAGGCCACCGTAGACATTCCAAAAATCCAAAGCGAGATTGATCGTTTATCGAAGGAATACCGGGAGCTGGATTTTAAAATCCAGGAAAAGAACTGGACCGTTAATCTGGTTGAATAGTTAAGCTGGTAAACAATTTATAGAGGTGAACACAACCCTACCAATAGGGAAAATTGGACCTCCGAATCGTTGGACGCAGGGCCATGTCTGACACTATTAAAGTTAGCCCGGTACTGTAACAAGATTGCGATTCAGCATGTAAGTACAGTGTATTCTTAAATGTAACTACCGTGTGTTGGCTATAAATTGTTGAGGGTGGGCAAGGGGTTTAGCTTAACTCAACGCAGAACAAGGGATGCCTGATTTGCAGGCATCCTTTTTTGCTGATGGCAGCACCGCTGCGGGTAAGGGCACTTAGTGTCCAACCATAGATATACGCCGGGGACTGCAAGGTTGTTATGAATCCACATATAATGGAGTTAAAGAAGACTTTGGTTGTAGTGGTGGACGTGCTTTTTCATGGAATGGAGGTGCAATATCATGATGACAAGCCTTGTTTCTCAAGTCGGAGAAGTGATGTCAGTCAGTCGAAGTGCAACACATACTTTTAGCAAAGAGGTAGTAACGACGATCCACTTACTTGCTGGTCTGGGAGTGGAAGGTGATGCCCACATGGGAGGGACTGTGAAGCATCGTTCACGAGTGGCGCAAAACCCGGATCAACCGAACCTGCGGCAAGTGCACTTAATTCATTCGGAGTTATTCGACGAAGTAGGGAGGGCTGGTTTTCACGTTGAGCCCGGGCAAATGGGTGAGAACATAACGACCCGCGGGATTCATTTGCTTGATTTGCCAACAGGGTCAAAGCTGTATATTGGCGAATCCGCGGTTATTGAAATCACAGGACTGCGCAATCCTTGTGCTCAGATCGACAACTTTCAGCCAGGACTGTTGAGTGCCGTTTTAGATAAAGACGCGGATGGGAAGCTTGTTCGAAAGGCTGGCGTCATGGCTATCGTGCTAGTTGGGGGAGAAATACGAGCAGGGGATCCCATCCGAGTTGAGCTCCCGCCTGAACCATTTCGGCCGCTAGAACGAGTGTAAGATAGGCATCCAAGTGAGGGGCAAAAAAACGTGCTGCTATGAAGCAAGTTCAGCCTGTGTTCACTCCCTTTGGCGGCCATGTATGTCAACTGAAAAATGAATTCTGTCAAAATGATATAGAGGCTGTCCGCTAAGGGACAGCCTCTATGATTTACTGCATGCAGACATGACCGCGAAGTCAGTATTCCTCGCCGATCATTAATACCGCTCGAGGATCAGTTGGGTCTTCAAGTCGTCGCCAGGCAGCAGCCAGCCGTTAGACTCGAGCAGCTCCAGCAACTCGGCACGAAGACGGGTTGCTACATTGCGATCAGCAGTTTTAAAGGAAACCTCGATGAAATCCTCGGTACCTGTACCGCTGCTGTTGCGAATCGGCCATACTTCGAGAGTCATCTTCACCCCTTGCCATTGCCCCTCGTAACGGTCGAATACCACCGGTCCATAAGAGCGGGACTGAGACAGCATTTGCTTGCCCCAGTTTGGAGCAGACCATTTATTGAGCTTGCCAGGCAGCTTGTCCAACAGATGGGAGAGCATCACTTGTTCGGATGGCAGCTGAGGACCCGCCATATTGACGCTGACTTTCTTCTCGTTGGAGAAGCTGAGAGTTTGCCGGCTGTAGCCCCAGTCGATTTCAGCCTCGTAATTGTCATCGGAGGAATCAAAGCCCTCTTTGTTCGCCAAAGTCAGCGCAGCATCAATGTCTCCGTTGATGATCGGATACCGCTTTTTGAAAGTCAATTCGTAGTTGTTCTTATCTGCTTTCTTGCGGAAACGAACATTCCAGCCTTGTTCATTCAGGGCAAGATCATCGGTATCGAAATAGGCAACACCAATTGCCAGTGGCGTTGAAGAGACGCCCAGCTGTTGAATGACTTCCGGGCGAACCTGCCGGTCCGGGGTTAATACCGCTTCTGGTCTTGCGCTGAATTTCACCTCATACGAAGGCACCGCATTCGGTGCGGCTGATACAGACTCGAGTCCTGTACCTGCGAGCACGCTTCCCCATGCCGTGACACCAACGATCGCTGCCAGCGTCATGCGTTTCCATGTTTTCATCATTATCCACCACTCCTTTGAATTATTGAATACATGTTCACTGTAAAGGTGAAGTACAAGACCGCTGTTAAAAGGAAGGGGGAAATGCATCAAATTTCCATAGAATTTTTGAATGGCATACTCCAATTATTGTTAATCTCGGACTTGGCAGGAATGGTGCCCAAGATGCTGCCGGAAGTCCGGGGAGCTCGGGGAGTCCGGGAAGTTCGGGAACTTCAGGAAGCTCAGAGCGTATGGGCATCTCCCCGTAGACTTGTCCCCTCTCGCTACAGCATTCCCTGCTCTGCCTGCGCTCCTGCCTCTCTCAACACCTCGCGGAAACGGCTCATCTGTACGGAAGGCAGCCGATCCGCATTATACACGCTGTAGATATGCCGGAACGCCTGATGCCCCGGGATCGGCAGGATATGCATCCAGCCTTGTTCTTCTTCCCGCCGCACGGCCATCCTTGACATGAAGGAAATATGGTGGCCTAACAGCACCAGCTGCTTAATGGCCTCCAGGGAATCGAGCTCAACCGTGCTGCGCAGCCGAACGCCGTGGCGCTCCACCCATTGATCTGTCAGCTGCCGGGTGCTTGATTCCGTTCCATGAAGTGCGAACGGGGTGCGGGCAATCTGATCAGGTTCCAGCGCTTCCGCTTTGGCTAATGGATGATCGGCCGCACAGACGAGCACCAGATCATCGGAACATAGCGATTCGGCCAGCAGGCTCTGACCCGTAAAGGGTTCCGACGAGATAATGCCCAGATCAATCTGATGGCGGATCAGCATATCGCGGATTACGGGCGAGGGCTTGACGGACAAGGAGATGCGAATGCCGGGGAACTCCTGGGAAAAAGCGTTCAGGATACGCGGAAGCAAGTAGGTCGCCGGCACATAGCTGGCCCCGATGTTCAGCGTGCCGCGGTACAGGCTGTCATATTCCCGGACGACACGCTTGGATTCTTTGGCAAGGGCGTTCATTTTGACAGCATAATGCAGCAAAGCTTGTCCCGCCTCGGTCAGAAAGGTTTTGCCATTACGGGATTCGAACAGCTTCACCTGCATTTCCTCCTCGAGCGATTTCATATGAAATGTCACCGTCGGCTGCTTAATCCCTAGAATGTCCGCAACACTGGTCATATTATGATGGCGGTCGATCAGCTCCACAATCTTCAGTTTCATCAGATTCATCTTTCCACTCTCCCCATGTTCTAGATATGTAGTTGAGCAAGCCGAATTGGACAGGAGTACCAGGTATTCATTTTGTTCAACTTAAATAGATGTCTCACTATAGATTTACTCTATGAATATCAACAGAATTCAAACAAAAAGTTAATTCCGCGTTTACATAAGTCTAATACAATACTTGAACGGAACCGTTACACTGAAATCAGCTTAAAAAGAACAGGCAGGGGATCAAAATGGAGATCGAAATCAAAGGGATCCATAAATCGTTTGCAGGCACGCCTGCGCTGCTGCCGACAGATCTGAAACTGCGGCAGGGCGAATTCACAACCTTGCTGGGGCCTTCCGGCTGCGGCAAGACCACCCTCCTGCGCATGATTGCAGGGCTGGAGCAGCCCGATGGCGGAGAGATTTATTCCGCCGGCAAGTGCATTTACTCCGCGAGCAAGCGAACGGATGTGCCTGCACATAAGCGGCAATTCGGGATGGTGTTCCAGGATTTTGCACTGTGGCCGCATATGACCGTCTTCGAGAATGTCGCCTTCGGCCTGAAAGCCGCAAAGCAGCACAGCGGCCTCAAGGAGAAAGTGACCGAAGCGCTGGCCATGGTCCGGCTGCAGGGAATGGAAGACCGCTATCCCCATCAGCTGTCCGGCGGACAGCAGCAGCGGGTCGCATTTGCCAGAGCGGTCGCAATTCGCCCGGCGCTGGTGCTGTTTGATGAACCGCTCAGCGCGCTTGATGCGGTGCTGCGGGAGGAAATGCGGGTGGAGATGATGTCGCTGGTGAAGGACATGGGCTTAACGGCGCTGTATGTTACCCATGATCAGATCGAGGCGATGTCCATGTCCGATGAAATCGTCGTGATGCGCAAGGGGGAAGTGCTGCAGCGAGGGACTCCGGAATCGATATATAAAGCGCCGAGTCATCCTTTTGTCGCTTCGTTCATCGGCAAGTCGAACTGGCTGGAGCCGGAGCGGGCGATGGTTCGTCCGGAGCAGGTGAAGTGGAGCCGAACCTCAGATGATGACAGAAGTTATGCGGCAACCGTACGTCATGTCAGTTATGTTGGTGAGCGGTATGAGATCCGGCTTCAGGTGGACGGGCTGGATGAATGGACGGTTTACTCGTCGAAGCGAGCAACCGTTCAGGAGCGTGTGGAGCTGTATGTTTCCCCGGAATCCATATGCTGGATGCAGGGAGCAGATATTTCTTCAGCAGTGCAACAACAACCAAACCTGGAGCCTTTAGCTTTAGGTTAACTAATAAAGGGAGATGGTCTAAATGAAAAAGATGGCTTTTCGTAAAAAAGGAACGTTATTGCTGCTGGCATCCGTCATGAGCATCAGCCTGTTCGGCTGCGGCAACGCAACAAGCAACAGCCAAACGATCGAGCCGGCGAACACCGGACAAGCGGCGCCGGAGGAAACGGCAACTCAAGAAGCACCTCAGGAAACCGGAAATGCGTTGGGCGGCAAACTGGTGCTGTACAGTGCCGGTCCACAGAAGCTGGCGGACAACCTGATCAGCGGTTTTGAAGCTCAAACGGGCGTGAAAGTTGAAATGTTCCAAGGGACCACAGGCAAAATCCTGGCTCGCCTGGAAGCAGAGAAAGGAAATCCGGTAGCGGACGTTGTCATCCTGGCTTCCCTTCCTTCGGCCCAATCGCTGAAAGCGGAAGGACTTACAATGGCCTATCCGGATGCCGTGAACAGCGACAAGCTGAACACAGAATGGTCGGATGCGGACGGTCACTATTTCAGCACTAGCGCATCGGCGCTCGGCATTGTCTACAACACGAACCTGGTATCGAATCCGCCTCAAAGCTGGAGCGATCTGGAGCTTCCGGAGTGGAAGGATTCCGTGAACATCCCTGACCCAACGCTGTCCGGTTCTGCCCTTGACTTTATTACAGGCTATCTGAGCGTAAAGGGTGAAGGAGGATGGTCGCTGTTCGAGAACTACAAAGCGAATGGTGTAGCTATGGCCGGCGCAAACCAGGAGGCGCTTGATCCCGTCATTACCGGTGCGAAAAGCATCGTTGCCGCAGGTGTGGATTACATGACTTACTCTGCCAAAGTCAAAGGCGAGCCGGTAGACATCGTATACCCGGCAGAAGGAACGGTCGTGAGCCCTAGACCGGCAGCCATTCTGAACTCCAGCCAGAACGTCGACAACGCGAAGGCATTTATTGACTACCTGCTGTCTGATGAAGCACAGAAGCTTGTCGCTGAAGCATACCTGATTCCAGGTCGCGAGGACGTGGAAGCGGAAGGACGCACGAACCTGAAGGATATCCCGCTTCTGCCTGTAGACTGGGCATGGATGAACGATCATGGGGATGAGACGGCAGCCCGTTTCTCCGAGGTGTTCAAGTAAGCATTAAGAAGCATAGGAAGGCAATGTATGTGAGGTGAGCAGCAGTGAAACCTGTTTTCAAGGACAGCCCTAGCTTCTTTCGGAATATCGGAATTATACTTGCTTTATTTCTACTCGTAATAGGTATCGTCATACCACTGCTGCTGATTTTCTGGCAGAGTGTATCGACAGGGCAGGGTTTGGATCTGCTGGCACCGATACGAACGATTGCCGGACATGATCTGTCCAGCGTACTCTTTCAGACGATATGGCTCGGGGTATGTGTAGTGGCGGGAACCACGCTGCTCGCGCTGCCCCTGGCCTGGATCATGTCAAAGACGAGGCTCGGACAGCATCGATGGATTGATGTGGTGCTCATGATTCCGTTCATGACACCTCCTTATATCGGCTCCATGGGTTGGATTTTGTTCATGCAAAAAGGAGGCTACCTGCAGCAATGGCTGCCGGGCAGCGCCGCACTAAGCGACTCCTTCTTCAGCTTCGGGGGGATGGTGCTGATCATGTGTCTGCACTTGTTCCCTTTCCTCTATTTGCTGCTGCGCGACGCGATCATTCGCATCGGCGGCAATCTGGAGGAGGCCGGAGCGGTGCACGGGGCCAGCAGCGGATATCGCTTCCGCAGAATTATGCTGCCGCTGCTATTGTCTTCGTACGGCATGGGGGCGATGCTGGTCTTTGTCAAAACGATTGCGGAATTCGGCACCCCGGCCACGTTCGGGCGCCGTATCGGCTATTATGTCATGACCTCGGAAATTCACAAGTACATTTCCAGCTGGCCGATCGATTTCGGCAAGGCAACATCGCTGGCCTCGATTCTGCTGTCGGTCTGTCTTGTGATGTGGTATATGCAGTCCACCATTAGCCGGAGGTTCACTTACCGGCTCGTCGGCGGCAAGGGACAGCGCTCGAAGCGATACGCGCTGCGCGGCCTGACGGGTGCAGCCAGCGTGGTGTATCTGGCGTTGCTGCTGATCTTCTCGATAGGCATTCCTTACTTCTCGGTCATCGTCGCTTCCTTGATGAAGCTGCGTGGAGCCGGTCTGGCATGGGATAACCTGACGTTGGACCATTACAGGGATCTGCTGACCTGGGGCTCTGTCAGCATGAAGGCGCTGGGGAACAGTCTGGGCTTGTCGCTCGCTGCTTCCACGATTGCGGTGGTGCTTGGTACCGGATTCGCCCTGGCCGTCGGGAAATCGCAGAAGCGGACACAGCGGGTCATTGACCTGTTCAGCCTGCTGCCCAACACCGTGCCGGGCATCGTCACGGTTGTCGGATTGATTCTGTTCTGGAACTCGCCATGGCTGCCAGCGACGCTGTATAACACCTACGGCATGGTGGTGCTCACCTATGTGGTGCTCTTCCTGCCGTACACGGTGCAGTATGTCAAAGCCAATTTCACGCAAATTGACGGGAGCCTATTCCAGGCCGGGCAAGTATTCGGAGGCGGCCCGCTGCTGATTATGCGGCGGATTCTGCTTCCGCTGATTGTGCCGGGAATGCTGGCAGGGTGGATCATGACGTTCACCATCTCGGTGCGGGAGCTGGTCGGTTCCTTGCTGATTCTGCCTCCTTCGATGCAGACGTCAGCCACGTATATCTTCGCCCAGTTTGAACAGGGGCAAGTATCGCTCGGCATGGCCATGGCTGTCGTATCTGTCGGGATGACCGTGGCGCTGCTGCTCGTGGTTGAGGCGCTTAAATCTAACAGAAAGTGGAATGCATCATGATGAAGCTCAAAGTTTGGGGCGGCGCTGGCGAACATGGCCGCTCCGCTTATGTACTGAGCGGCAGCGATATTCATCTGCTGCTGGACTGCGGCGTCAAAAGAGAAGGCGCCGGGGAGTATCCCCTGATTGAGCCGGAACTGGTGCTCAAGCTGAACGCCGTGTTTCTCTCCCATGCCCATGAGGATCATTCCGTGGCGATTCCGATGCTGTATCGGCTGGGCTATCAGGGTGAAGTGTGGACGACCCGGGAGACAGCGGCTCAAGTGGAATCCTATTTCGAGAGCTGGCGAGCGTTTACGGAGCGCTCCGGGGGGCCGCTGCCCTACGAGGAGGCGGACTATAAAGCGATCCGATATCGTTTCCTTGACGAGGCTGCCGCGAGGCTGACCTGGTTCGAAGTGGTTCCGGGCGTTGAGGCCATGTGGGGGCGCAGCGGGCATATGGCTGGCTCGGTATGGCTGCTGATCCGGGCCGAGGGCAAGGAAATCTTCTATTCCGGAGACTATACGGCCGAGTCCATGCTGCTGGAGGATGACAGCCCGCGGGGTGTCCGGAAGGAAGCGATCTATGCGGACCTGGCGATCATTGACGCAGCCTACGGTACGGATGCCGAGTCACAGAACGACAAGCTGGAACTGCTGGAGAAGACGATCCGGGGTACGCTGGATCAGGGGGGCAAAGTCCTGCTTCCCGTACCGGCAACAGGCCGGGGCCAGGAGATGCTGCTGTGGGCTTACCGGACCTACCGGGACACGCCGATTGTGATCGAGCGCGGACTGCTAAACGGCATGGAGCGGCTGCTCAGCAGCCCGGAATGGCTGCGTGAGCGTGATGGCTATACAGGCCGGGACATGAAAGCTCAGGTCGAGCGGTTTCTCAGACGCGAAGATCTGCTTGTACCGGGGCATGAGGATGACCGAATCCGGCTGCTCGACACGCTGGGAGCCTCGATATGGTTTATTACCGACGGCATGATGCAGTCCGAGCTGGCCCGGTGGTATTATGAACAGCTGCGCGATGATCCAAGGCATCTTGTATTGCTGACGGGCCACGCTTCCAAGGGCACCTTTGCCGAGCGGCTGCTGCGGCAGCCGAGCGCATACGGCGTCTGTGCGGTGAAGAAGCTCAAATACAAGGTGCATCAAGGCTGCGAGGATGTGCGGCGCATGATGTCAGCCATGCCGGCAAGGCATAACGTGCTGGTACATGCCGTCAAGGAAGAAACAGACCGGCTTCGCAGCCGGCTGCTGGAAGAGGTGGAGGCCGCGCATGATCAAGTGCAGATTCATTCGATGTCGGCCAGTGAAGAATTATGGTTTTAATCGATCGGACCGGGGATGGCAGAAGCCTTCCTGGTCCGATTTTTTTGTTGCGAATCGTGCAGAATTCTCACATGGATTGGAATCTTTGATGTAGAATTAGGAAGAATCTTGAAGCAGGAGGGATGCAAATGGTTTCATCGGACAACCCTAAAGGCACGGGAGCGGCAGGAGAAGGTGAACCGTGGACCGAGCCGGACATGGCACCGGAAGGATACGATGAGAAAAAGCTAAAGCTGTACCATTATAAGTTGCTCAATCGTTTGGCCAAGAAAGGGCAGACGGTGCTGGTCGGCTCGTCGCTGATGGAGTTTTTTCCGATTCATGAGCTGCAGCAGTCGCTAGGACAGCGGTATTGCATTTATAATCGCGGGATCGCGGGGTACGTGACGGAGGAGCTGCTCGCGTCGATGGAGACATGCATTTATGAACTGGAGCCCTCGACCATCTTTATTAACATCGGTACCAATGATATCAGTGCGCCGGATTACACGCTGGAGAAGCTGATTGCAGGCTATGATGAAATATTGACCCGAATTGCATCAAGACTGCCGGATTGCCGGGTGTATGTGATGGCGTATTATCCCGTGAATGCGAAGGATGACTTTCCCTTTGTGTCCAAGGCTCAGATGGAGGAAATCTTTCAGAGAAGGACGAATGAGGCGATCCGGGAGGCGAACCAGGCGCTGGAGCAGTTGGCGGCTCGTCATGGGTATGCCTATATCGATGTGAATGAGGGGCTGACCGATGAGGAAGGGAATTTGAAGAAGGAATATGCGATTGATGGTATTCACATGTTCCCCAGCGGCTATGCGGTTATTTTACATAATATGATGAAGTATCTGGCTTAATATCGTGGCGCCCGTGTGGGGCCACATTAAGCTTCCTCATGTTGTTCCAACTATAAATTAGTAGCAAGTACTAATACCAGGTGTTATAATAGTTATAACTTCAAATTTGAAAATACAGATTCTAAAGTACAGTTTCTCTAAAATATGGATTCCAGCGACAGGAGGCTAGTAGATTGGGCCAGTCAAAATCGAAGATTACAGCGATCGGCACCTACGTTCCGGAGCGCGTGCTGAGCAATGCGGATTTGGAAAGAATGGTCGATACGAGCGACGAATGGATTGTTCAGCGCACAGGCATGCGCGAGCGGCGGATTGCGGCACCGGATGAGTATGTATCGGATCTGGCCATTAAGGCGGTCCGGGATATGGTCGACCGTTACGGTGTCAACGTCCAGGATGCGGACATGATTCTGGTTGCGACCAGCACACCGGATTATGCTTTCCCCAGCACGGCCTCCAGGGTTCAGGCGAAGCTCGGCATTGCAAGCACGGGCGCACTTGATATCAATGCGGCCTGCGCGGGCTTTGTCTATGCGCTTCAGATGGCTGACGGTTTAGTCACCGGCGGAATGTATAACAAGATTGTCGTGATTGGAGCCGAGACTTTGTCCAAAGTGACAGATTACACCGACCGAACGACATGTGTGCTGTTCGGGGACGGGGCAGGAGCCGTATTGGTGGAGCGGGATGACAGCGCCGGGGAGTTCATGGCGTCCATCTCGGGCACGTATGGCGAGGGCGGCATTCATCTATACAAAACATCGCTGTCCGAGCAGATGGAAGGTGTCGAGCTGAAACCCGGCAGCCTTGTGCAGAACGGCAGGGAAGTGTACAAATGGGCGGTTCGCAACATTCCGGAAGGCGTGCGGCAGCTGCTGGACAAAGCGGAGCTTTCAGCTGAGCAGGTGGATTGGTTCGTGCCGCACAGCGCCAATCTGCGGATGATCGAAGCGATTTGCGAACGGGGGCTGGTCCCGCTGGAGCGGACGCTGACCAGTGTGGAGTATCGCGGCAACACGTCCGCTGCTTCGATTCCACTGGCACTTCAGCTGGCAGTGGATGATGGCCGGTTGAAGGCAGGCGATGTGGTGCTGCTGTACGGTTTTGGCGGCGGCATGACCTATGCCGGTTCCCTGCTTCGCTGGACCATTTAACGGTAGGATACAGGGTTTCCAACGCTTTCAGCAGCCTTTGGCCTGGTGATAGGTGAACTCCATATAGAAAGCATTAAGGGGCTGTCCCTCAGGGGGCAGCCCTATGCTGTTTGCTTGATCACTGACCGTGCGCTGGTCTGAAGGCAAGGCATGGTGTTGTTAGCCGTCTATTTTATTCTCCTGAATGGTTGCGTTTTGTTAAATACAGCCAGGTGCCACCCACAGCCAGAATGGAGATCCCCGCGTACAGTGCATTCGATGAACGGAACCCGGATTGACTCGGCTCCGCATCCATGAATCCGCCGGAGGCATCCTCTGCCCAAGCGTCTATATCATGGTAACGTTCCATTAACAGGCTTTGAAATTGTTCCTTGCTCTGCGAGCTGCTGAGGCTGTATTTCCCTTCCGTCGGCTCCAGTTTCATGACGGAATTGGTTGGCTCCGAATACACGTAGTACTCCTCGGCCGGGAAGTCATGTACGAGCAATTCGTTCTCCTTGAGATTCAGCAGTCCTCCTGGAAGCTCGCGAGGATACCCAATCTCGGCCAATTCCCAATGTCCGTCTGCCGTTAGTTCTGTCCCGATGGCATTGACCGGCTGCCCGTCTTGGAAAATGACCGCAACCCATTTCGGCTGCCGATTTTCCGTGATGAGGCTGTCCGATTGTCCGAGGGCAAAGTCTGCGTTCAAGCTGTAGATGGGATACAGATCGCTAAATGTGATGTTTCCCGGCTCCTCTTTGAAGCCCCAGTCAGCCGGAACATCCGAGAAAACAACGTCCTCGACAATTTGCTGGAAATGGTGCTTGGCAAATTCCACCGCGCCTTCCGGCGGTTGACTAACGCTAGCATCAGCAGCTGCCCCTCCGATCAGAGAGACTCCGATTAATAGAGACAGCAGCGCCAACATCGCTGTACATCGCTGGATGAAAGACATTTAAATCCCCCCTACTTTTTAATATTGTGCACGGTATGCGTCCAGGCAAAGTCCGAGTTGTTCGTCAGTTTCGAATAGGAAGTTGATGATTTGAAGGAGTTGGAATTTCTGATCTTCACCAGGCTTACGTAGTTGCCGGAATTATCATTGAATCCATAAATCACGCTGAGGTGACCGACCCCTGTCTTTTTGCCTTTTCCATCCTTCCATTCTTTTCTCAAAATCATAGGCCTATTATTGTTGATGTCGCTTTTGATGGTGCTGAAGTTCACCGTTCCTGAAGTCGTACCACCACTGGATATTCCGGATTGGGTCATCGCTCTTTTGGATTCACTCAACGTGCCGGGCTTGTTCGGGCAATCCTTAATGTTCTTGCCGCGCTTGACTAATGTGCATTGGGACGGCGCAGATCCCAAGTGGAACTTAATGATGATCTGTGGGGCTGTTACCCAGCACCACTGACTTTTTTCCTGGTCCGTGGCCGTAACGCTTAAGTATTTGCTTGCCGCATGCGCACTGCTGGCTGGCATGATCATGGCCACTACCATGATGGTCAAGAGAACAGAAGTGATTATTTTTTGATACGGGCTAACCTTCGTTTTCCATCCTGTCACAACATTTCCCTCCCACTAGATCCGTATTATGGAGCAAACGTTTAATCCTTTGGACAGTATCGTTTGGAGCGGATGTCGTATGGTGCTTCTGGAAATTATTGCATAACCTTCATTCTTACAGACGGTTATGAATGGCAAATGTTTCACGCTCCTGCTTGTCCGTATGAAAAAAATGTACCGGTCCCATCAATCCCTTGGTTTTACCATTTGTCCCTTGTGTGCGTTTCCTGCCTCCTTTCGCTTTGGATTTTTCGTGCATTTTCCATGGAGAGTACTACTTCCGGCGCCCCTGAAATTCCGGTGTCGATGTAGCTCTTCAGCGCTTCAACTATATACAACGATGGATGTATTCCGTTTCTGACGCCCAATTCCGAACTTTTTTGTTAAAAAAATGAAAAGACCGAGCCTCTTCAAAACGGAGCGGGCTCCGTTAGAGATTCAGCCAAGCATGAGCCTGTGAGACTATGGCATTCCATCAAATCTGCCAGGCGAGAACAGACAGATCCAATCGGTAATCATAATAAATTCAACCATAAATCGGAAGATTGCCTCCTCAACATCGGATGTCACTTTCTTTAGACTTAAAGGTGAAAAATGACAATTTCGAAAGGGGTATAAGCATGAACAGATTCAAAGCGTGGAGCATCATGCTGATCAGCATCCTGATGATCGCCTCGCTGGCTGCCTGCAGCGGCGGAGGGGGAACAAGTACGGGAGAAGGGGATTCACCGGGTACCGATTCGAACAGCAGCAACGGCGGAGCCGATGCCGGGAAAAAGATAGAGCTCTCCTTCTGGTCACTCGGTACGACCAACTATGAGGAGCTGGCGAAGGAATATACGAAAGAGCATCCCAACATCACGATTAAGTTCCAGAATACATCCGACCAGACAGCACACCACAACAATCTGACCACAGCGTTGTCCGCCGGCTCGGGTGCACCGGATATCTTTATGCTTGAAATCGCATTCATGGAGCGCTTTATCAACAACCAGGACAAATTCCATAACCTGTACGATCTTGGCGCCAAGGACATCGAGGGCAACTACCTCGACTGGAAATGGCAGCAGGCGACCTCGGTGGATGGTGCGTTCCAGCTCGGTTTGCCGACAGACATCGGCCCGACCGTCGTGTATTACCGCACCGACCTGGCGGAGCAGGCGGGATTGCCAACCGATCCTGACGCATTTAGCGCCGCGATTGATACTTGGGATAAATTCGCCGCGGTAGCGAACGATTTCAAGGGCAAGACAGGCAAGCCGTTTGCTGATCTGACAGACCTGGTGTACAACGGTGTGCGGGACCAGTCGGCAGACCAGATTTATTTCAGCAAGGAAGACGGCAGCTTTGTCGGGGACACGAACCCGCAGGTCAGAAAGGCGTACGACTTTACGGTCAAAGGCATCCAGGAAGGCTGGATCGGCAACTGGACGCTGTGGTCTCCGGAATGGCAGAAAGCGATCAATGACGGTGAGTTCGGCGTCATGCTCGGCCCGGCCTGGATTGCAGGCACGATCCGAAATGCCGAGGACAGCGCAGGCAAGTGGAAGATCGCCCAGCTTCCGGAAGGTGCAGGCAACTGGGGTGGCTCCTTCCTGACATTGCCGAAGGAAGGCAAACATCCGCAAGAGGCGTACGACTTTATCGCCTGGCTGGTCAGTCAGGAGAATCAGCTGAAATCCTTTAAAGAAAGCGGTCTGTTCCCGTCGATTCCAGCGGTGTACAGCGAGCCGGCCTTCAAGGAGGATCAGGATGAGTTCTTCGGCGGGCAGGTCATCTCCGAAGCTTATGCGAAATCCGCCGAGCGGGTCAAACCGGTCTACTATGGGCCGCTGCATGACCAGACGGATACAATCATCAAGAATGCGCTCAAAAACGTGCTTGAGAAAAAAGCCGATCCGCAAAAAGAATGGGAGAGCGCCATTCAGCAGATCAAGACGCTGGTAGAACGCAGCTAGGCTGATTGCCTGAGGAGAACTGGGCCACAGCCCAAGAACACCCATAGCGCATGTGCTACTCAGCGGAGCGGTACCTGGCCCTGGACAGGATAAGAACTTCGCGCTCTGTCCATGAATCGCGCTGACCCGGCTTCGGTGATCCATCGTGAGCCTCGAATCCGGTCAGAACCGCAGGTTCAGGTCCGGCCGGGAGATCGCGTTCCCATTGCTTGATCTATCCATTAAATTACGTTTGCCATATGGTCCGAATCCGGGACAGGGGGTGCCAGGTGTTGGCGCTCTCGGTCCGGGTTCGGATTTACTCTTGAACCTGGAGGTGCATCCATGGCTGAGACAGCTACAGCCAAGCGGTCCGAGCCCGCGCCGGGGAAACGCCGCTTCATGACCGAGACAAGGCGAAGCCGCCTTACGGCGTATACGTTTATTTCCCCGTTTTTTCTTTTGTTTGCCATATTCGGGTTATACCCGATCGTGTTCACGATCTATCTGTCCTTCTTCAAATGGGACGCGCTCGGGCCGATGCAGTACGTCGGCTTCCGAAACTATGAGCTTGTGACTGGTGATCCGACCTTCTGGATTGCCTTTGGCAACACGCTGCTCATGGCGCTCATGGGAACCGTGCCGCAGCTCATCGTGGCGCTGTTTGTTGCCGTGATGCTTCACTCGGCGCTGAACAAATTCAAGAATACGTTCCGCATCCTTTATTTCATGCCGAATATCACCTCGATTGTAGCGGTCACCCTGGTGTTCAGCACGATGTTCGGCAACAACGGCATGGTGAACTGGATGCTGAACAGCTTCGGCATGGAAAGTGTCCCGTTCAATTCCGGCTGGTGGGGTGTCAAAATCGCCATTTCCACCATGGTCATGTGGAGATGGATGGGATATAACGCGATTATTTTTCTGTCCGGGCTGCAGAGCATCCCGACCGATATCTATGAAGCGGCCAAAATCGACGGGGCCAGCCGCCGTCAGCAGCTGATCTACATCACGCTGCCGCTCCTGCGGCCGTTCATTCTGTTCGTGACGCTGGTGTCCACGATCGGGGCGCTTCAATTGTTCACCGAGCCGTACGTCTTCCTCGGCCAGTCGGGCACAGGCTCCACGCGGCAGGAAGGGGTTACGATGGTGACCTATCTGTATAACGAAGCGTTCAAGAACGGTTTCTTCGGCACCGCAGCCGCCACGGCAGTGCTGCTGTTTATCGCGACGATCATCTTCTCCGTCCTGAACATGATGCTGTCCAGCCGGATGGGCGGAGAGACAGGAAGGGGTAAAGCATGAGCTCACTAGCATTACGTCGAAAAAAACCGGATGAACCGGGCATCATTTCCAGAATTCTGTTTTATTTTTTCCTGGTCCTCGGAGCCCTGATTTCGATCTTTCCGTTCTATTGGATGTTCGTGGTGGCGACCAATGGCAAGGATGCCGCGTTTCAAATTCCGCCGCTGCTGACCCCGGGGCTGGAGTTCTTCAACAACTTTGCACGGGTGCTGGAGCGGACCGACTTCTTCCGGGCGCTGCTGAACTCGGTGGTGGTGTCCACCTCGGTGACGCTGTCGGTTGTATTCCTGTGCACGCTCGCGGGCTATGCGTTTGCGAAGTATGAATTCCCTTTGAAGAAGACGCTGTTTGTGTTTGTTATTGCTACGATGCTCGTCCCTGTTCAGCTGGGGGTGCTGCCGCAGTATGTCATTATGGCCAAGCTGCAGTGGATCGACAGCTACAAGGCGCTGATCGTTCCGGCGATGGTGAACGCCTTCGGCATCTTCTGGATGAGGCAGTACATCGCCTCCGCGGTGCATTCCGAGCTGATTGAAGCGGGGCGCATTGACGGCGGCGGGCATTTTCGGATTTTCTGGAATATCGCGATTCCGGTCGTGACGCCGGCGATGGCTACGCTGGGCATCCTCAATTTCATGAATGTATGGAACGACTTCTTCTGGCCGCTCGTGGTGCTGAAGAACCGGGAGAACTACACGATCCAGATCGCGCTGCAGCAGCTGTTCACGAACAAGGATGGGCTCGATTACGGGATGATCATGTCAGCCACCTTCACCGCGACGCTGCCGCTGCTGATTGTGTTTCTGCTGTTCAGCCGCTGGGTCATTGCCGGCCTGACCTCGGGAGCGATAAAAAGTTAGCGGCATCTGCGGCCAGATGCTAGGAGAATAGAGGAAACGCGAAGAATAATAGTTATAGGAAGCGAAGGGGGAACCACGATGAAACTCCGCCGAAAAATTTTGCTTGCTATTATTCTTCTCGTCTTCATTCCGGTCATTGTCATGGGGG
The DNA here is from genome assembly GCF_002276395.1 of Paenibacillus sp. 7541. Lineage (NCBI taxonomy): Bacteria > Bacillati > Bacillota > Bacilli > Caryophanales > Paenibacillaceae > Paenibacillus > Paenibacillus sp. 7541. The sequence continues at coordinate 88,514 of NZ_NQLZ01000024.1, forward strand.
GCGTGTCCTACTACAGCTTCTCGGATACGATAGAGAAAAAATCGAGCCATTTCTACTGGGTCTCGCTGCTTGAGACGGACCGGAAGCTGAAGTTTGCGCTAAGCGAAATTACGACGATCTCCAATTCGGCGATTACGCAGCAATCGGTGCAGCAGATGCTGAAGCAGCCGGAATATGCGATCACCTATGATCGCAGGCAGGAGATCAACAATCTGATCAATCATCCGATGATTGCTTCATTTGCCTTTTATTCGAACGAGCGGCTTGTATACCACACCGATGATGCGCTTGGCATGCAGGAGCTGCGGGAGCAGGACTGGTATGGGAAGGTGCGGGAGGCCGAAGGCAGACCGGTATGGGTCGGCCCGGGGGAGAACGGCTCGGCCGAGACGGGGACGATGGCACTGGTTCAGGCGCGGATCATTAAAGATTATGACTCGCTGGAGGATATCGGGACCGTGGTCATCTATGTGAAGCCCGATCTGCTGGATCAGGTGTTCTGGGAGGCCCAGACCTTGAAGCAGGGGGACATCCTGCTGGTGAACAAGCAGGGGAAGGTTGTATTCAACAAGTCGGGGGAGCATATTGGGAATCGGGCGGCGTTTCCTTTTCTGACCCAGGAGCAGGACAATGGAAAGGGATATTACGTCGACAATTATTTGAACGAAAAATCGCTGATCACCTATCTGCCCTCCCATCATAAGGATTGGTTCCTGGTGGCGATTACGCCGAGCCGGCTCATTTCCTCGGAATCGGCGCCGATTCGCAACATTGCGCTTCTGCTCGGTGCGGTTTCGCTCGGGTCGGCCTTTCTGTTCGACCGCTTCTTCGTGCGCCGGATGGTGCGTAGCATCATCAGCGCGGTGAATGGGATGAAGCGGGTGAAGCAGGGCATCTTCTCCCCGATTTCCTCCCACCGTCCGGCAGACGATGAGACGGATCTGCTGATCGATGGCTTCAACCGGATGAGCTCGCAGATTCAGGAGCTGATCGGACAGGTGCAGACCGAGCAGGCCCGGAAGAAGGAGGCGGAGCTGCAGGCGCTGGTGGCGCAGATCAATCCGCATTTTATATACAATTCACTCGAATCGATCAACTCCATGGCCGTACTTCAGGGAAACAAGGATATTAGCAGAATGGTCGTTTCCCTCGGCAAGCTGCTGCGGATCAGCATCAGTGAGAATCATGAGCTGATTCCGCTCAGCATGGAGCTGGAGCATGTGCGTCACTATATGCGCATCCAGAAGTTCCGGTTCGAGGACAAATTCGACTATGCGATTGAACTGCCGGAGCATCTCAGGCATTATGTCACGCAGAAGCTGATTGTCCAGCCCGTCGTTGAAAACGCTTTATACCACGGTATTGAGCCGATGGACCGTACCGGCTTTATCTCCATCAAGGTGATGGAGGAGGAGACGGATATCGTTGTTGACATTACCGACAACGGCCCGGGCTTCAGTCAGGAAACGCTGCTTATGCTATGGGACAAGGAACCGTCGCAGATGAAGAAATATCGCGAGAACGGCGTCGGTCTTAAAAATGTGCACGAACGGCTGAAAATCCGCTTTGGCAGCCGTTATGGCATTATGATCTGCTCGGCAAGCGGATGCGGCTCGACGATCCGGCTTCGCTTGCCGAAATTGCTGACCTAGAAGGGGGGCGTGAACATGAGAGGGTTCTGGAATTGGGGATGGGTATTAGGTTATGCCGCTCTGCTCGCGCTCTCCGTCCTGTGGGTCACGATACAGAACCAGGAGCCGCTCGAAGCGGTGCAGGAGGAGAAAATTACGCTGACCTTCCGGCACTTCTGGAACAAGGAACATGATAAGCAGGTCCTGGACATTTTTGAAGATATCGTAGAGGACTATCAGGCTGCGCATCCGAATGTCAAAATCAGCTTTGAAGGAATGGACCAGACGATTCACCGGGAACAGAAGCTTAAGAGCGAGATGGTGACCGGCACGCCTCCGGATATGTTTGTATTGTTCGGGGGCGCGGAGATCGAGCCTTATGTTCGATCGAACCGGCTGATGGATTTAACGTCGTTTCTGGCGGCAAGCGGGATGGGGGAGAAGTTCAGGGATTTGCATCTGTGGACGTTTGATAATCGGGTCTATGGGCTGCCTTTTGAAGGGAACGCCGAGCCGATCTATTATAATAGAACGATTTTTCGCCGGCTTGGCCTGACGCCTCCCGGAACGCTGGAGGAGCTGAACCAGACTGTCCGCATCCTTAAGGATCGGGGCTACATTCCGTTTGCGCTTGGGAACGAGGACCGGTGGCCTGGCGGGATTTTTGCCCATTATTTGATGGATCGCTATGCGGGACCGGAGATGATCGAGGCATTAATTCAGGGACGAGCGGACGTTAGCTTTCAGAACAGGTCTTACGAGCAGGCCTTCCGTCATCTGGAGAGATGGATCGAGGAAGAGGCCTTCAGTCCGAATTCGAACGATCTGTCCACGGAGGAGGCCATTCAATTGTTCACTTCAGGGCAAGCGGCGATGTATGTGAACGGAAACTGGGACATTGGTTTATTCCGCAGTGAACATTATCCTGAATTTCAGAATGAGGTTGGGGTCATTCCGTTTCCGGCCATGAGCGCGAACCGTCCCGCCTCCGTCGCTGGCGGCTATACGATTGGCATCGGCTTATCTTCCGACCTCGACGAGGCCAAGCGGGAGGCGGCCTATGAGCTGCTGAAGATGGTCTATACAACGGAGGTGCAAAGCCGGCTCGTCTATGAAGCGATGCGCATCCCTTCGATGAAGGTTGAGTTCGACCCGGATCGGACGGGACCGGTGTTTGCACAGGTGATTGAGCTGATGGAGAGCACGCCGGACAGCTTTGTTCCGTACGATAACATTTTGTCGCCGGAAGTGAAGAAAACGTTCTTGAAAGTGGTGGAGGACCTGCTAGGCGGGCGGCTTACGGCCGGATCGGCGCTGGAGCAGATTCAGCAGACATCGCTGCAGTACTGGGAGCTGAGACGCAGCTCGGCTGCGGGGGAATAGGGAGGGCTATGGCATGGGAGAACCGAACGGAAAATACAGGGTGATGCTGGTGGATGACGAGCCGATCATTCTGCGCAGTTTACGGGCGGCCATTCCTTGGGAGGAGCTTGACCTGGAGGTCGCGGGGGAAGCCCGGAACGGCGACGAGGCGCTGCAGGTGGCGCGGGCGATGTCGCCGCATATCATCATCAGCGATATCCGCATGCCGGGAAAGGACGGCATCACGCTCATGAAGGAATTGATGGCGGATGACCGGCGGCGGCTCATTATTTTCATCAGCGGTTACGGTGAATTTGAATATGCAAGGGAAGCGCTTCGGGAAGGCGCGTTTGATTATCTGCTCAAACCGATTGATCATGACGAGCTGACCGAGACGATCATGAAGGCGGTGAAAACGCTGGATCAGCAGGCACAAGACGACAAGATGCATCATTCCATCAAGGTGCTGTCGCTGCTGGCTCGCGAGCGGATGTTCACCGAGTTCATCGAAGGGAGCGGCAGTCCGCTGCAGCATATGCAGTGGCTGGAGAGCAGCGAGCTGGCCAATGCTTATACGATGGCGGTGGTGCAGCTGGATCACTATTTGAAGCTGAACGAGCAGTGGACGATGGATGAGAAGCGGCTGTGGCTGTTTGCCGTCCGCAACATTGTGGAGGAATGGTCGCTTGTTCATGATGTGCTGACGGTGTTTCCGTTTCGCAGCGGGGAATGGGTGCTGCTGTTCCCGGACATTCCGGCTGAACGGCAAGAGGAGGTAGGGCAGCAGCTTGTGCAGGTGATCCGGCAGCATACGAAGCTGTCGTGCTCCGTCGGCTTCAGCCCGGCTATGAAGGGCATTGATCGCCTCGGCACCGCGTATGAGCAAGCGGTCCGCGCGCTTTATCGCCGCTTTTATTCAGGGGAGGGCGGCGTGTTCACGGTACTGGCCGAACCCGATGCGCAGCTGGGCGGGGAGGCCCGGTATCCGAAGCATCTGGAGGAGCAGATGGTGGAGAGCGTCCGGACATTGCAGAAGGAACGTCTGCTGGCGCTTTTTGATGAGACCAGGGCTTACATCGAGCAGTCTGCATACAGCAAGGAAAGCGCGGAGCGGCTTCTGGTTGAGATGAGTGTGGTGCTGTATCGCCAGTTCGAGTTCATGCAGGTCCCGTTTGAGTGGTCGCTGGAGGGACTTTTGCAGGATCTGCATGCTTCGGGAACTTTAGCAGCATCCATCGAGGTCATCAAGGATAAATTCGGGAGCTGGATGTCAGCCAGCCGAGCAGGCCAGCCGAAAGACAAAGTCCAATTTGTCATCGACAAGGCCAAAGCATACATGGAAGAGCATTATTACAAGGATCTCAGCATGGAAGAGGTCGCCGAGCTCGCCGACCTGAGCATCAGCCATTTCTGCACGCTGTTCAAGCAGACGACAGGGTATACGTTTCTGGAGTATTTAACGGAATGCCGAATTGAGAAAGCGAAGACGATTCTGCTTCATTCGGATGTCAAAGTGTACCAGGTGGCCCCGATGGTAGGCTATCAGGACCCGAAATATTTTACACAAGTATTCAAGAAAATAACCGGCAAGACACCTTCGGAATTTCGAGAGGAAGCGGTATAGTACAGCAAGGCGGGGCCGGTGGGCCGCTGGTGGATATAGAGAGGGTCACGAGGATACGGAGTTCTTTGTCCGATGGACGGGGGACTCTTTTTTATATATTAAGAATCTTAATATTAAGACTTGACGCTCGAACGAAACGAGTTTAAACTGAGGGTGAAACATGAACGAAGCGTCGGACTAGATAGACGATCATGGTGTGAAGCTGCGGCTTTACCGTCATACGACAGATTCATCGCATTTCCAGCCACGCTGCACCCATCAAGAACGCTCAAGAAGGGCAAGCTGATGATGTATGGCTGATCATGGTCATCCGTACGGCAAATTCGGCATTGGCGATCCAGGCAGGAAACAGTGGCAGCCTGAAATCGCCGCCAGTCTATAGAAGGTGGAGGAATAACATCATGCAATTTAAAGGCATTCACCACGTATCCGCGATTACGGCAGATGCTCGCCGCAACGTTGATTTTTATACCCGAATATTAGGACTTCGTCTGGTCAAGAAGACGGTGAATCAGGATGATCCTTCCGTGTATCATTTGTTTTACGGCGATGAGCTGGGCAGTCCGGGGACCGAGTTCACCTTCTTCGAGCTTCCGATGGCCGGACGCACGCGGGAAGGGAACAATAGCATCTCGGCGACCTCGCTTCGCGTGCCAAGCGACCGTGCTCTGGAATATTGGAAGGAACGGCTGGACGAATACGGTGTGGAGCGTGAAGAGATCTTGGAGCGTGCAGGGCGGTGGACGCTGGCATTCCGGGATTTCGAGGGACAGCGGATCATACTCGTATCGGATGAGCACAATAGCGGCGTCGCCGGCGGTGTGCCGTGGGATAAGAGTCCGGTTCCTGCCGAATACAGCATCATCGGGCTGGGACCTGTCCAGCTGACGGTACCGAATGCGAAGCAGACCGTGCGTGTGCTGACCGAGCTGATGGGCTTCCGGCATGCAGGCCAGTATCCTTCACAGGTTGAGGGCCAGCCGGATATCGTCGTGTATGAGACCGGAGAAGGCGGGACCGGCGCCGAGGTTCATATCGAGGAGCGGACCGACCTGCCACAGGAACGTCTCGGCCGGGGCGGTGTGCATCATGTTGCGTTTCGCACCGAGGATGAAGAGGAGCTGCGCCAGTGGATTCAGCAGATTACAGCGGCGGGCTTTGCCCATTCAGGCTATGTGGACCGCTTCTACTTCCGTTCCCTCTATTTCCGGGAGCCCAACGGGATTTTGTTCGAACTGGCGACAGACGGGCCCGGCTTCGACACGGACGAGCCGCTGGAGCACCTGGGCGAGTCGCTGGCACTTCCGCCTTTCCTGGAACCGAAGCGGGAAGAGATTGAAGCGCAGCTGAGACCGCTGGATACCTCATTGTAACTCCGGTCCGCACGGAGGAATACGTCATTTCATAATCGGGATGGTCTCAACGAAGCACCGGCCTCGAAGTCTGCAGTCAAGCAGACTTCGAGGCCGTTTGTCTGTATCGGCATATCCGCTCGATGTTCAGATTTCTTCTGCATTGTGATGCGATGGCGATGGGGCATATACCTGCCATATGGCTTTGGCGGTTGCGCTGACCTGTTCCCGCAGCTCCGGCGGCTGGAGCACCTCGGCTTCTGGACCGCAGCCGAGCACAATGAACACCGCCGATTCCAGCGTGTTGAATTCCATATGAGCGACAGTCCAGCCTGGCATCTCGCCAGAGCTGTCATGGCGGATGGTATGGATATAACGTTCCCGCTGCAGGCGGCTCAGCTGTCCAGTGGTCAACCTGACCATGGCCGGATAACGGGGGAGCTGCTGCTTGAACTGCTGCACGGAGTGCTCCCAATACGCGGCAAGATCGAAACCGGGAGGCCGTGTACACAGCTCGTCCGAGATCGACGCATCGACCATTCTGGATATCCGGTACGTTCGGAGCTCTCCTGCCGATTCGGCCACCAAATACCACGTGCTGCGCTTGGCGACCAGCCCCAGAGGCGACACATGCCGCTCTACCAGATCTTCTCCTTTATGATACCGAAAGGACAGCTGCCGGTCTGCCCACACCGCCTCCTGAACGACAGGGAGACAGGGCAGTGGCTCATGGACGCTGTGCCAGCCCGCTCCGTCAATATGAACCTTCTGCCGGATCATCTCGGCATCCTGACGAACGGAACGGGGCGATGCAGCCAGCAGCTTCTGGTATGCCGCATCCAGCTGTTTGCCAATCCCGAGCTCCTCCATAAGCTGGCTTTGCCCGGACAGAAGCAAGGTCAACAATTCCTCAGGAGTCATGCCGGTCAGATTGGTGCGGTAGCTTTCCTCAAGGAGCCAGCCTCCGGCGGCGCCTCTTTCGGCATATACGGGGATCCCCGCCATGCTTAAACTTTCCATATCCCGAATGATCGTTCGTTCAGATACTTCCAGCTGCTCGGCCAGATATTTTGTTGTTTTCTTTCCGCCGTTTTGCAGCATGAACAGGATCGATAACAGCCGGTCTGCTCTCATAAGGTCACCTCGAATTCCGAATACTAGTGGATACTAGCTCATATTAACTGAATACTAGTTATTGTAGCATTTATATAAGACAGCAGATGTCATATATACCGGATAAGATGGAGTTCGATCATATAAAATTTTGAGCACATGGAGGACGAAATTATGAATAAAGACCAGCCGAATCACGAGAGATCTGGCGGTAGCGCTGCATCAGCGCAACCGCTGGCCGGCAAAGTCGCTGTCGTAGCCGGCTCGACACGGGGAGCGGGAAGGGCGATTGCCGTCATGCTTGGCGCTGCGGGCGCAACGGTGTATTGCACCGGCCGCAGCATACGCGGACAGCAATCGGACCTGAAGCGTCCGGAGACGATTGAGGAGACAGCCGAACAGGTGTCCGAGCGCGGAGGCATTGGCATTCCGGTTCAATGTGATCATACGGACGAGGAGCAGGTTCAGGCACTGTTTGAGCGTGTCAAGGCCGAGCAGAACGGGCAGCTGGATATCCTTGTGAATGACATATGGGGCGGCGAGCATCTGACCCATTGGAATATTCCGTTCTGGGAGCAGTTTCTATCCGATGGCCTGCTTATGCAGAAGAGAGCCGTGCACGCGCATATGATTACAAGTTATTACGGGGTTCCGCTCATGGTAGAGCGGGGAAGCGGTTTGGTCATCGAAATGACGGACGGCTCCACCTATAATTACCGGGGCAATCTTTATTACAGCTTGGCCAAAATTTCGGCGATTCATTTGGCTGAAGCGATGGCCGCGGAGCTTCGCCCTTATGGCGTGACCGCCGTGGCGGTAACGCCGGGCTTCCTGAGATCGGAGCAGATGCTTGATTATTTCGGCGTCAAAGAGGACAACTGGCGCGATGCGGTAGCCAAGGAAGCTCATTTCATAGAGTCAGAGACGCCGTATTTTGTGGCACAGGCAGTGGCTGCGCTGGCCGCAGACCCGAAGGTAGCCGAGAAGAGCGGGCAAGCGCTGACAAGCTGGGACTTGTCCGTGGAATACGGCATTCGTGACATCGATGGACGGCACCCACACTGGGGCCAATATGCCAAGAAGAACAGATTGCCTCTAAACTGACCAGCGCGATGCTGGCAATGCATGAAGAGGGATGGACGAACACCTTCGGGCATGCGGTTCAGTCGCCGCCGCCCATACAGCGAAACATTGCGCGTCAGGAGCTGCGCGCGGTGCAAGAAAGGCTAGCAAAACAGGGTGTCAGAAGCCAAGATCTGGCTTCTGACACCCTGTATGCTTCATCTGACCGCATGTGATGGCAAGCGTGTCCACACCGGACTCGGCTGAGCCTTGCGGTATGAGACGCCGGTCCCACGGCGGTTTCCTGCATCGCCCAACCGGACATCCGCTATACCCGGACCAGGTACGGATGACATGAACCTCGTCGGAGTCCGGCCAAACGACGCTAAGCTTCTTGCTGTCCAGCTGTCATGTGATCCGCTTTAGGATCGGCCACGTCTCATCGAGCCCATCACCAGGCTGACGATAAAGACCAGAACGACCGCACCGATCAACGCCGGAATAATGTAGAAATCTCCGATGACCGGCCCCCATGTGCCAAGCAGCAGGCTACCCAGCCATGCCCCGATAAATCCAGCAATAATGTTGCCGATAATTCCTCCCGGGATGTCTCTTCCCATAATCAATCCCGCAAGCCAACCGATAATCCCGCCGACAATTAATGACCAAAGAAAACCCATGTTTATCACCTCGTATAAGTTATAGTTGTTTGTGCCTTACTATTAACCAAAGCACCAACTTTTAAACAGAACAGTTACCTAAAGTGTTGATTTCGTAAGGATCAATATGGAATCTTGAACATATCAAGGTCCAAAAGATAGTAAAAATAATACATAACATAAGCATTGACGAAAATAGATTTCATAATATATATTTGTATGAAAATAGTTTTCTTAAAGGAGAAAGGGGCGCAAAATCATGAATAACTTCTTTGAAAAAGCGCAGCGATTCGGCAAGTCATTTATGCTCCCGATTGCTGTTCTTCCGGCAGCCGGATTGCTGCTTGGGATTGGCGGAGCGCTGTCGAATCCCAATACGGTAAGCACGTATCCGTTCTTGGATGTGCCTTGGCTCCAAAACGTATTCACCATTATGAGCAGCGCCGGCAATATCGTGTTTGCCAACCTGGCCCTGCTGTTTGCCATCGGGGTAGCCGTTGGCCTTGCGAGAGCCGACAAGGGGACTGCCGGTCTGGCTGCAGGTCTTGCCTATCTGGTCATGAATGCCACAGTCAATGCGATGCTGGTCATCACAGGCAATCTCGCTGCGGATGATCTGTCATCTGTCGGCCAGGGGATGATTCTCGGCATACAAACGCTTGAAACCGGTGTATTCGGCGGTGTGGTCATCGGTTTGGTCACTTCGATATTTCATAATCGCTATAACAAAATACAACTGCCGCAGTTCCTCGGATTTTTTGGCGGGTCACGCTTCATTCCGATTGTGACGTCATTTGCAGCGATCTTCGTCGGCGTGGCGATGTACTTCATCTGGCCGCCGATTCAATCGGTCATTTTCCAGGCAGGCGGGCTGGTTGAAGCTACCGGGTATATCGGAACATTGCTATACGGCTTTATTCTGCGCCTGCTCGGCCCGCTGGGGCTGCATCATATTTTCTACATGCCATTCTGGACGACAGGACTTGGCGGATCGATGGAAGTATCCGGTCAGCTGGTGGAAGGAACGCAGAAGATCTTTTTCGCCCAGCTCGCAGATCCGAGCACGCAGCAGTTCTTTAGCGGAACCTCGCGCTTCATGTCCGGCCGCTTCATTACGATGATGTTCGGGCTGATCGGGGCAGCGCTTGCGATCTATCATACAGCCAAGCCGGAGAACAAGAAGAAGGTGTTCGGTCTGATGCTGTCAGCGGCACTGACATCCTTCCTTACAGGGATCACCGAGCCGCTTGAATTTTCGTTCCTGTTCATCGCGCCGTTTCTGTATGTCATTCACGCATTCTTCGACGGCCTGGCCTTTATGCTGGCCCACATCTTTGAAATTACGATTGGCCAGACGTTCTCGGGCGGTCTCATTGACTTCATTCTGTTCGGGGTGCTTCAAGGTCAGGACAAAACGAACTGGATGATCGTTCCGGTTATCGGTGCCGTATGGTTCTGCCTGTACTATTTCACCTTCCGCTTCATCATTGTGAAATTCAAGCTGAAAACACCGGGCCGTGAGGATGAGACGGAAGCTGGCGGAAATTCCGGAGCGGGAAGCGCAGGCGCCAGCGAAGCATCCGAAGGGGAGCAGAGAGCAGCGGCGGTCCTTGCCGGCCTAGGCGGAAAGGACAATATCAAGGATCTGGACTGCTGCGCGACACGCCTTCGTGTCTCGGTGTTTCAGGTGGACGGCGTGCAGGAGGATCAGCTGAAGAGCACCGGTGCCAAAGCGGTCATCGTCAAAGGCAACGGCGTCCAGATTATATATGGCCCACAGGTTACCATCATTAAGAATGAAATCGAAGAATATATGGGAGAGTCATAAAACATGGGGAACACAGACAGAACAGACAGAACTGACAGATTGGAACAGCTGGGGATTAAGCATAAACTCATTGTCTCATGTCAGGCGCTAGAGAACGAGCCGCTGCACAGCTCCTTTATTATGGGGAGAATGGCACTGGCGGCGCTCCAGGGAGGGGCGTCCGGCATCCGGGCCAACACGGCGGCGGATATTATAGAGATCAAGTCGCAGGTGCAGCTGCCGGTCATCGGCATTGTGAAACGGGATTATCCGGATTCCGAAGTGTACATTACACCTACCATGAAGGAAATTGAGGAGCTTGTGGAAGCGAAGGCGGAGATTATTGCACTCGATGCCACTTCTAGTCTGCGGCCTGGCGGGCTGACGCTGGGTGAGCTGATGCAGCAGATCCGGGCCAAGTATCCTGACCAGCTGCTGATGGCTGATGTATCTACAGTCGAGGAAGCGGAGGAGGCCGAGAAGCTGGGCTTTGATATGGTGGGCACAACGCTTGTTGGCTATACGGCTGCAAGCCAGGGTCAGAAGGTATACGATCATGATTTTGAAATTATGAAAAATATGCTGCAGGCTGTTCAGCTCCCCGTCATCGCGGAAGGCAACATACTGACGCCGGACATGGCCAAGCGCTGTCTTGAGCTCGGCGCCTACAGCGTCGTTGTGGGCGGAGCCATCACGCGGCCGCAGCAGATTACGGCACGGTTCGTAGAGCATCTGAATACTTGATCCAGCAGGGTGTGACTTCGAAATCACGAGGGTGATGGAGAGGCGCACCCTCTTTCTTATACAGATGACGCCTGCACTAAACATAAGCAAGACTTCGAGGCTGAGCCTGTCATACGGACGCTGCCACGTTTCAGCTATGCTATGTATCTTTGGACAGGCCCTCATATTTGCCCTTCCGGTACAACGCCTGGAGGGTGTTCTCGCGGTTATGCAGCAGCTCGGGATCATCCAGCAGCAGCATCGTAATGACATCAAGCACATAAATGATGGCCAATTGACTGTTGATGAAGTGCTCGTCGCCAGCGCGGTTGCGGCTGGGCGTAAACAGCGACACATCGGATATATCCGTTAGCGGCGTGTGGTCATAGTTCGTAATGCTGACCGTCCTGGCGCCGTTCTTCTTCCCTACGGCCATCGCATCAATGACTTCCTGGGTTCGTCCGGAATTGGACAAGCCGATGATCAGATCGTTCTCGCTAAGCAGAGAAGCGCTCATAATCATCAGGTGTGAGTCGGTGATGGCATCAATCGAGATGTTCATGCGCATAAGACGATACTTGAATTCCAGCGCTGACAGGCCGGAACTGCCGAGTCCATATACCTGAACGCGATGAGCGCCTTTAATAAGGGCGGCAATCTGCTCAATGCTCTCCTGCTGGATCAGATCCGCGGTCGAGTTAACGATATCGTTATACAGGTTGCGGACTTTGGAGAAGCTGCTGCTATCATCGACCGGTTTTTCAATTTCTCGGCCCAGCCGGATTTTAAAATCAACGAAGCTTTCGCAGTTGATCTTCCGGCAGAAACGGGTCACGGTTGCCGTCGAGGAACGGGTAAGCTCGGCCAGCTCGCGAATGTTAATATTTTGAATAGAGTTCTTATGAAGGATGACATAATCCGCGATTTCCTTTTCCTTCTGGGAAAGGTTTCGATATTGAAGCTGAAGCTCGTCCATAATGCTAAGCTGCATGATTGTCCTCACCTTTCAGGCCGGGTAATATTTTAATTATAGCGTGTATTCAGGTACAGGGGAAATGCCGGTCGTAGCGACCGGAGAGCCCGGCGCTTTGGAACGGACAAGGCGTTTGATAAGATAGAATTACTGCTGATAAGGAGATGAAGGGATGAATATCGAACGCTGGATTGGAACATTCAATATTACCTCGGACGATGTGGATTATCGCTCAAAGTGCAGGTGGTCTTCTCTGCTAAGTCTGATGCAGCAAGCAGCCGATGCCCATGTGGAGGCGCTTGGGGTCAGCCGTGAGCAGATGCTGGCACAGGACATGGGCTGGATGCTGATCACGATGGATGCCGGGATGGATGTCATCCCGCAATATGGAGAGACGCTGCAGGTGGCAACCTGGAGCCGCGGGGCCAAGGGCGCGCTGTGGCAGCGTGATTACAGATGGCTGAACGAGCGCGGGGATGAAATCGGGAGTGCCCGTTCGGTGTGGGCTTTGGTGGATATTCGCAAGCGCAAAATTTTGCGTCCGTCCGCTTTTCCATATGAGGTTCCCGTACATGCCGAGTCGGCTGGCCCTCCGCCGGATAAGAAGATCGTGCCTGACGAGGCCGTCCTGGAAGAAGCGTACACGCACATGGTTCGCTACAGTGGAATCGACAGCAATGGACATCTTAATAACGCCCGTTACGCCGATTTATGCTTTGACGCCCTGCAGCCCGGGGAGCTTGAGCAGGGAGACGTTACAGGCTTCAGGATCACTTACCATCACGAGGCCAAGATGAACGATGAGCTGCGCATCGAGCGCTCTGCGGTTGAAGCGGGGACGATCTATTTCAAGGGGAACTCGCCGGAAGGGGAAAACTATTTTGAAGCGGCCATCGTTATGAATTTGTAACGGCGCATGAACGCTGGCGGCTTTGGCAGGTGGATGCCAGAGCTAGACAAGACAGATCATGTATATGCCTGAGCAGAAATGGAGGGAGCCGGATGTACAAAATTATGATCGTCGAGGATGACCCCAAGCTGGCCTCATTGCTCAAATCGCATATTGAGCGATACGGGAATGAAGGCATTGTGGTTCAGGATTATGAACAGGTGCTGGAGCAGTTTCAGGAGCTGATGCCGCATCTCGTGCTGCTCGATGTCAATCTGCCCAGCTTCGACGGTTATTACTGGTGCCGCCAAATCCGGCTTGTATCGACCTGTCCGATCATTTTCATCTCGGCGCGCAGCGGCGCTCCGGATCAGCTTCGGGCACTGGAGAACGGGGCTGATGATTATATTACGAAGCCGTTTCATTATGACCTGGTGATTGCCAAAATCCACAGCCAGCTCCGAAGAGTGTACGGCGATTATGCCGCCACGTCCGGGGAGCGGACGGTGGAGCTGGACGGGCTGGTGCTATACCCGGAGCGGATGGAGCTTTCGCTCGATGACCGTACCATAGCCCTGACCAAGAAAGAGACCATATTGCTGGAGACGCTGCTTAGCCGCAGTCCGCGGATTGTAAGCCGGGAGACGATTCTGGAGAAGCTGTGGGACGATGCGTTCGTGGATGACAACACGCTGAGCGTGAACATTAACCGGGTGCGTAAAAGGCTGGCCGAGCTTGGGATCGAGGGTGCGCTGGAGACGGTGCGAGGCTCCGGATACCGGCTGAACAAAGGATGGGGGCCAGCGCGATGAACAAGCTGTTCTGGCGAGAGCATGTGCCTCTGATTCTATTTACGCTGGTTCAGCTCCTGGTCGTTCTGCTTGTGTTCTGGTATGACGGCTATGATGATCCTGTTACGGCTGCTTACGCTGTCCTGCTGGGATTATCGGTATTCGGCGGATATTTGGCTTACAGGTTCTACAGTCACCGGGCGTTCTATGAGCGGTTGTCTCAGCCGATCCATTCGCTGGAGGAGTCGATCAAGCGTCATGAATCCTCGCCGCTGCCGGGGGCGCTGGGTGAACGGATGGAGGAGCAGTATCGGCAGTACCGCAATATGCTGGAGGATTGGGAGCGCCAGAGGAGGGAGCATCTCATTTTCATGAACCGGTGGGTGCACCAGATGAAGACCCCGCTGTCCGTGATTGAGATGATCACGCAGGAGGACGACAACGAGGCCTTCAGGAGCATTTCGGAGGAATCCGACCGGATTCGGCGCGGGCTGGATATGGTGCTCTATATGTCCCGGCTGGAGACATTTGAACAGGATTTCAGCGTGGAGCAGGTTGAGCTGTATCGGCTTGTTGTGGATGCGGTCAACGAGAACAAGCGTTATTTTATCCATAGTCATGTGTATCCTGAACTGCGGATCGATTCTGAATTGACCGTGGAGAGTGATGCGAAGTGGCTTTATTTTGTCATGCTCCAGCTGCTGTCCAATGCCATCAAGTATTCAGCGGGCAGCGGGGGAAAAGTAAGGATCGCCGCAAGCCGGACCGAGGATGGCCGGCATGTGATGCTGGAGGTTGCCGACCAGGGAATCGGGATTCCCAAGTCAGATATGAACAGAGTGTTCGATCCGTTCTACACCGGGGAAAACGGCAGACAGCTGAAGGAATCCACCGGGATGGGACTGTATCTCGTGGCAGAGGTTGTTCGCAAGATGAATCACCGCATCGAGCTGGAGTCTGAACCTGGAGCGGGAACGACGGTGAGGCTGCTGTTCTGATCCTGCAGGATATACATGGGAATATAAAATTGTGGGAAAATTAAAAGATGATAGAAGCACTTGCCGCTTGTGATCGCAGCCTTCGGTTGGGAGCCGAGCGGTTTTTGTTGTAATCTTACATCGATGTAAGATTCGCGAAAGAGTGATCGATAGGAGTTCTATCAGGTCTGCTGTACACTGACCATAACCCATATGAAGTTGAAGATGAAGGAAGTGAGGTATGCGTTATGGAAGTGCTGTCTGTTCGCAATCTAGGCAAAATCTATAAAGGCGCGGTATCCCATGAAGCGCTAAGCAATATTAATTTGAGTATACAAGAGGGGGATTTCGTCGGGATTATGGGCCCTTCCGGGAGCGGCAAAACGACGCTGCTCAACATGATCTCCACCAT
The DNA here is from genome assembly GCF_002276395.1 of Paenibacillus sp. 7541. Classification (NCBI taxonomy): domain Bacteria; kingdom Bacillati; phylum Bacillota; class Bacilli; order Caryophanales; family Paenibacillaceae; genus Paenibacillus; species Paenibacillus sp. 7541. The sequence continues at coordinate 103,889 of NZ_NQLZ01000024.1, forward strand.
CGACCGTCCGACCTCTGGCGAGATCCGGATTGGCGAGCAGGACCCGTTCCGTCTCTCGGAGGAGCAACTGGCGATGTTCCGGCGGCGGGAGCTTGGGTTTGTGTTCCAATCGTTCAACCTGCTGAACACGCTCACCGTGAAGGAGAATATCCTGCTTCCCTTGGCCCTGGACGGGATCGCACTGGACGAGATGGAGCGCAGGGTACAGTCACTGGCAGAGAAGCTGGACATCGTCTCCATTCTGAATAAGCGGACCTATGAAATATCCGGGGGGCAGGCTCAGCGAACCGCCGTGGCCAGGGCGATGATTCATGGTCCGAAGCTGATTCTGGCCGATGAACCAACCGGCAATCTGGATTCGAAATCGGCAAGAGACGTCATGGAAATGATGGATCGGCGAAACAAGGAAGACCAGGCGACGATGCTGCTCGTCACCCATGATGCAGTGGCAGCAAGCTACTGCAACCGGGTCATCTTCATCAAGGACGGCCAGCTGTACAACGAAATCACCCGGGGTGATAGCCAGCCGGCTTTCTATCAAAAGATTATCAATGTGTTATCGCTGCTGGGAGGAGAAGGACATGAATTTTCGCCAATTCGCCGTTAACAACGTCCTCCGCAGTAAAAGGACCTATATTGCCCATTTTCTGAGCAGCGCCTTCTCCGTCATGATTTTCTTTGTGTACGGGCTGCTCGCCTTCCACCCGCAGATTGAAGATGGCATCGGCGCCTCTAGCGGCACGCTAAGCATGCTTGGCACGATGGGGATGAACGTCGCTCAATACATCGTCTATATATTTTCGTTTTTCTTCCTGCTGTACTCGGTTGGCGCTTTTATCAAAATCCGAAAAAAAGAATTCGGCATTCTGCTCATTCTCGGCATGTCACGCAAGCAGCTGAACCGGATGCTCTTCATAGAGAACATGCTGATCGGGATGGCCGCCATCGTAGTTGGATTAGGCACCGGCCTATTGTTTGCCAAACTGATCCTGCTGATCAGCGCCAAGGTGATGGCTGTAGATAACGGGCTGCCGTTCTATTTCCCCCTTAAAGCGCTTGTGATTACGGCGGTGTCTTACAGCATATTATTTTTGCTTATTGCGGGATTTTCCTCGGTTATGCTTCGCAAGGGAACGCTGCTGGCGCTGGTGAAAGCGGAGGATGCACCGAAGCCGCAGCCGAAGGCGTCTCCATGGCTGGCGCTGCTGGCCCTGCTGCTGATCGTTACCGGCTACGGGATGGTGATGGTATTTTCGGTGCTGCAAATCTTCTCATTCCTGCTTCTGCTGGGCGGTGTGGTGCTCGTTATTGGCGGGACTTATTTTCTGTTCACGCAGTTCAGTGTGTATCTTATGCGCTATCTGCAGAACAAAAAGCCATTCTTTTTCCGGCGGACGAACCTGCTGACGATATCTGAGCTTATATACCGGATGAAGGATAATGCGGTGATGTTCTTCCTGGTGTCGGTCATCTCGGCATCGGCTTTTACCGGCATCGGAACGACGCTAGCGATTGGGGATCCCGGCTTGTCGGCCATGGAGAATCCGTATGCGTATACCTACAGTTATTATGAAGAGGAAGCAGACAGAGGAAAGAAGGATCTGGAGATTGTCAGACAGGAGCTGGATAAGGCCGGATTCGCTTATCGCGAAGGGAGCGTTACCCCCGCTTACTCGGATAATGGAATCAAGGTGATCAAGCTCAGCGAATACAACATGCTGGTCGAGTCCCAAGGTTACCCGGCAGAGACGCTGGGAGAAGATGAGGGGATATTAACGCCAGGAACCGTGACGGAAAAAAACAATTACAGAATCAATGGGTTGATGTTCAGCGAGATGGAAATCGATGCTGGAAATGAGAAGGTAGCCGTGGATGTGATCAAAGCGGAGACTTTTATCGCCGTTCCTGATTCCTATGGCGTTATGCTGGTGGTGTCCGACAGTTTGTACGACTGGGTGGCAGCATCGGAGGAATACAGCTCTAGTACCTACCACACGTTTTTTGTGCCGGATTGGAAAGACACCGGCGAGGTTACCCGTACGATCATGAACAGGATGAATGAGAGCGGGGAATACAGCTATTACCTTAAATCATTATATTTGCAGTGGAAAGGTGCGCTGCAGCAAAACGGAATTTTGCTGATCGTCAGCGGTCTGGTCGGGATTGTGTTCTTTACGTTTGCAGCGAGCTTCGTATATTTCAGACTGTATACCGACCTGGCAAGAGACGAGCAGCAGTACAGGATGATCGCCAAGGTGGGGCTCAGCCGGCGGGAGCTTCGAACGATCGTTACCCGTCAGCTGGTGATGATGTTCTTTCTACCGATGCTGGTCGCCTTGATTCACACCGTGGTAGCCTTTGTTGGATTGCAGCAGCTGGTCGATTTTTCAATCGTAGGTCATTCCGTGAACATATTTATCTTTTTCCTCGGGCTGCAGATTGTGTACTTCCTGGTCACACGCTGGCGCTACCTGAACCGCATGTATCACATCATTCAATGAAATAGAAGGCGGCTTGTTCCTCCATCGCATGTTGAATTTCGCCAAAACGGGTATGTTATTACCATAGCATGCTAATGGAGGAATGGAGGCGCTAAACGGCAATGAATGAACACAGCATATTAAAGACAGGTGCCGTAGAGACGGAGGAGCCTGCTCAGGATCTTCTCTCCCTGCGCACCATGATGGTCAATGTGGTGATGGTCGGGACACCGGGTTCGGGCGATTGGGTGCTCGTGGATACCGGGATCGGCAAATTCGAGGGGTCGATTGCAGAGGAGGCGGAGCGCAGATTCAGCCGTCCACCGGTGTGTATCGTGCTGACACACGGTCATTTTGATCATGTCGGCAATGCGAAGGAGCTGGCGGATCGCTGGGGCGTCAACATTTATATTCATCAGACCGAGCTGCCCTATGTGACAGGACTGAAGGATTACCCTCCCGGTGATCCTACTGTCGGGGGCGGCATGATGGCCAGAGTCGCTCCGGTCTATCCTAACAAGGCGATCGATCTGGGCGAGCGAGTGCTGCCGCTGCCACCAGACGGAAGTGTGCCGGGTCTGCCGGAGTGGCGCTGGATTCCGACCCCGGGGCACAGTCCGGGGCATGTGTCCCTGTTCCGCGAGCGGGATCGGGCGCTGATCGCCGGAGATGCGATCATTACGGTGCAGCAGGAATCGGCGCTGGCCGTCATCCGTCAGGAGAAGGAGCTGCACGGGCCGCCGATGTATTTTACGCCCGATTGGGATGAAGCTCGCAGTTCGGTGCGGCGGCTTGCGGATCTGAACCCGCAGCTCGTGCTGACGGGCCACGGAGTATCGATGGCCGGGCAGGAGCTGACCGATTCCCTGCAGCGGCTGGCCAGGGATTTCAACGAGCTGGCGGTGCCGGAGCACGGCCGGTACGTGCGCCGGGATCTGCGGAGCCAGAAGGAAGAGTAATGAGCAGCCAGAAGGAAGAGTGAGGAGGCGGGCCGCGTGCCCGCCTCTTTGGCGTGCATGGACGGGGAGTGCGTGGATCTGCCGGGTTGCTGGAAAGGGGGCTGTTAGGCTGCTCAAGTATCGCTGTTATGCCCCCCCCATAACTCCCCATGCCCCCAACTGTCATGCCTCCCATGCTGTGATATCCTCATTCCCTCATGAAACCGATATTGCCAGACGTACGGTTTTGTGGAAACAAACGAAGGGAGGTTATAATAGAAGCAGCAGAGGAAGGGGAGGAAGCATGAAAGTATTGGTACTGGCGGAGAAGCCCTCGGTCGCGAAGGAAATTGCGCGAGTGATGGGCAGCCGCGACAAGCATAAGAGCCATTATGAAGGACCGAAATATGTTGTAACCTGGGCGCTGGGCCATCTGGTCGGACTGGCGGAGCCGGAGGACTATGATAAAAAATATCAGACCTGGGCGCTGGAGGATCTGCCGATTCTCCCGGACAACACCAGGCTGAAGGTGCTGCGCGAAACGAGCCATCAATTCAAAGCGGTGCAGCATCTGATGAAACGCCAGGACATCGGGGAGATGATCATCGCCACGGATGCGGCTCGGGAAGGGGAACTGCTGGCCCGCTGGATTCTGAAAATGGTCAAATGGAACAAGCCGTTCAAGCGGCTGTGGATCTCGTCCCAGACCGACCGGGCGATTAAGGAAGGCTTCGCGTCGCTCAAGCCGGGAAATCAGTTCGATCGGCTGTATGAATCGGCCCGCTGCCGGGCGGAGGCGGACTGGATGGTCGGGCTGAACGTGACGCGTGCGCTTACGTGCAAGTTTAACGCCCAGCTGTCGGCCGGACGGGTGCAGACGCCAACGCTGGGCATGATCATGGACCGGGAGAAAGAGATCACGAGCTTCCGCTCCCAGGAATACGAGACGCTGCAGGTTGACCTGGGAAGCTTTGAGGCCTCTTGGCGGGCTGCGGGCGGGGACGCGCGCATCTTCGACAAGGAGCAGGCAGCCAAGCTGAAGCAGAAGCTGGACGGACGCTCCGGGACGATCATCAGTGTGAAAAAGAGTGAGAAAACCGAGCCGCATCCGCTCGCTTACGATTTGACCGAACTGCAGCGGGATGCCAACCGGCGGTTTGGCTTCTCGGCGAAGCAGACGTCGAATGTGCTGCAGCGCCTGTATGAGCAGCACAAGCTGGTCACCTATCCACGCACGGATAGCCGTTATCTGACCTCGGACATGACGAGCACGTTGAAAGAACGGCTCGCGAGCATCGCCGTCGGGCCGTACGCTTCGCTTGCGCGTCCATTGCTGCGCAAGAATCTGAATCCTGGCAAGCGGGTCGTCGATGACAGCAAGGTGACCGATCACCATGCCATCATTCCCACCGAGCAGACGGTGCTGCTCAATCAGCTGTCCGCCGATGAACGCAAGCTGTATGACCTGATCGTGCGCCGCTTCATCAGCTTGTTCTATCCGCCGGCCCGCTATGACAACGTGGCGGTGACGGTTGAGATTGAAGGCGAGCGCTTCTATGCGAAAGGGACGACGGTCAAGGACAGCGGCTGGCGTGAAGTGTACGGCGGGGATTATGAGGATGAGTCGGACGAGGAGAACGACGATCCTCACGCGAGTGCGTCCGGCAAGCTGCTGCCTGAGCTGAGCGAGGGCGAGAAGGTCAAGGTGGCCCGCTGTGTGCTTAGACAGGGCCGGACCCAGCCTCCGAAGCGCTATACGGAGGCAGCCCTGCTCGCCCAGATGGAGAAGCACGGACTCGGCACACCGGCGACACGCGCCGATATTATCGAGAAGCTGGTCAGCTCGGATACGATTGAGCGCCAGGGATCGTCCCTGCACCCGACCGGCAAAGGCAAGCAGCTGATCGAGCTCGTTGCGCCCGAGCTGCGCACGCCGCAGCTGACGGCCCGGTGGGAAGCGGAGCTGGAGAAAATCGCGAAGGGGCAAGGCAAACCGGAGCCCTTCTTGAAGGGCATCCGCGAGATGACGGTCAAGCTGGTTACGGAAGTGAAGGGCAGCGATGCCGAATACAAGCCGCATAATCTGTCTCACAGCCACTGTCCGGATTGCGGCACGCGGCTCCTTGAGAAGAAGACGAAGCGCGGCAAGCTGCTGGTCTGTCCGAGCGAGGATTGCGGCTACAAGCGTTCGGGGGAGAAGCGGCTGTCGAACCGCCGCTGCCCGCAGTGTCACAAGAAGATGGAGCTGAAGGAAGGTAAGGCCGGCATGTTCGTGCAGTGTCTTGGCTGCGGCATTACGGAGACGCTGAAAAAGGATGCCAAGCATGTCAACAAGCGCGAGGAACGGAAGCTCGTGCAGCAATACAGCAAGCAAGAGTCGATCGGCTCTAACCTGGGCGAGCTGCTGAAGGCAGCGCTCGAGCAGAAGAAGGAATAGCGGCGCTCGAGGCGGCCATAGGTGCGATAGACACCAGCTCGTTATTGAATACTAGGCTTCGTAAACCGCACAGCACGCGGTTTGCTATAAGAGGAAGAGCCCGGCAATGGACGCACATTGCCGGGCTTTCCTTATAAGTGCAATCTTTTTGTGCCAGAACGGCATAACCTCCGGGCTTAAAGCCCATTCTACGAACAGGAGGTGATTGTGCATGCCGCATCATAAACCGCGCAAGACCGAGAATCAACAGAACAAATCGAGCATTATGGAAGAAAGCAAAACACTGAAACCGAAAAAGGCCGGTGATTATGTGCCAAGCCTGAACGAGATTCCGAAGAACGAGTCCTGATGAGATAAGATCGGATAGCCCAGCTGAACCTGTGCTGTAAGACCGCACGCTAGGGCATCATAAGGTGGATGTCAGTAGGTGATGACCGACCGCCGTCATACAAACAGGGAGTTAGCTGGGTGTTAGCTGGGTGTTCCTTGCTCCCTGGCCCCCGACGAAACGAGCTGCCATTGTTTTGCCGGTTCTGCGGCTCTATAATGAAAGTAATCGTGAATCGGCTGCCTGTCGCAGGCGGCAGGAGGAACAGGGGGCGGGGACTGATGCAGACGGCGCTAATCGTCTGGTTTATATTCATTAATACGGTCACCTATCTGGTCATGTCCGAGGACAAGCGGCGGGCCAGAATGGGCAGGGAGCGGATGCCGGAGCGCACGCTGTTTTTGCTTGCGGCCATCGGCGGCGCGTTAGGCACCTGGATTGCGATGTATCGCAAGCGCCACAAGACAAGGCACCTGTCCTTCAAGATCGGTGTGCCATTGCTGCTATTTTTGAATGCTGTTTTATACGGATACTTCTGGGGATAGGCGCAGCGGGTTTCAATCGCGTGGCCGAAGTTTAAATGATAAGAAAGCTGTTGTCCTTAAGGATTAGATAACCCCGAAGTGAAAAAGAGGTGGCTGTCATGCTGTTTACGAAGATATTGCTGGCATATGACGGTTCGGAAGCCGCAAGTAAAGCGCTGGGACGCGCGATCGAGCTTGCTCAAGCATCGCCGGATGCTGTTCTGGATGTCGTGCATGCGTATGATTATCCTCGATTCTTTATCGGGGAGGCGCTGGCTCCGATTCCCGCGACGCTGAACAAGGATGTGTATGACATCGCGGTGCAGACGGTGGAAGAAGCCAAGAAGCAAGTGCAGCATGCCGGGATTCATGCGAACGTCGAGATGATTCAGGGAGGCCCGGCGGAGGTTATTCTGGAGTATGCGAAGCAGAACGGCTCGGACCTGATCGTGGTCGGCAGCCGGGGGCTTGGCGGCATTCGCGAGTTTGTCCTGGGCAGTGTCAGTCACAATGTCGTCCAGCATGCCACCATCCCTGTATTGGTTGTTAAATAACGAGAGGCGCGATTTAGCGTCTCTTTTCGTATTATCAGGTTAACCAGTTATTTCTGGTTGGCCCTTTTTTATGGGCATTTTACGATGGCGGTAGCCGGTACGGGCTCCCATAGGGCCTCGTTTCCGCCGCCTCGCGCATGCAGTGCCCCTACGGTTTTATTTATCGTTAACATTTTCCATATATGCTGGTCCTATACGTTTCCTTCATATAAGAAGAGATAATCTGGATTTTCGCCAGACACGAACATTGCTATTTTGAGTTAATCAAATGTTCGTGTTTTGGTTGACACTTGGTGTCAGAAATTGATAAACTGAGGATGTTGCGACAGAAAAGAACCAATGAAATCGGAATGATCACATTTAAATATGACTCGTATAAAGCCGGGAATACGGCCCGGAAGTCTCTACCCGAAAACCGTAAATTTTCGGACTACGAGGGAATGAAAGCGGTAAGGCAGGAACGAGGTCTGGCTTCAATCCGCATCGTTACGGCGGATGCACGGATCTTCCTGTTTTTATATTGCCTGCGGGCTGTTTAAGTAAAGACGCTTTCATTCCCGGATTGTCCGAGACCTGAGCTGATGGATGCTGCCTGTGGGATCGGACTTTTTTCTTGAGTATATGGACAAATCATTGAGTCGAAAGCGAGGATTAGAACATGACAGTACAGGTAGGCGTTATTATGGGAAGCCAATCCGATTGGGAAACGATGTCCCATGCGTGTCAGATCCTGGAGGAGCTTGAAATTCCATATGAGAAAAAGGTGGTATCCGCGCATCGGACCCCGGATCTCATGTTCCGATATGCGGAGGAAGCCGAAGGCCGCGGCCTTCGGGTTATCATTGCCGGTGCGGGCGGTGCAGCGCATCTGCCGGGAATGGTGGCTGCCAAGACGCCGCTACCGGTCATCGGTGTGCCGGTACAGTCCAAGTCGCTGAATGGCCTCGATTCGCTGCTGTCGATTGTCCAGATGCCAGGCGGCATTCCGGTCGCCACCGTGGCGATCGGCAAAGCCGGGGCCGTGAATGCCGGGCTGCTGGCTGCACAGATTCTGGGCGCCGCGGATCCGCAGGTTCGCGCCAGAGTACAGGCGCGGCGGGATCGTATTCGCGACGAAGTGCTGGAGGGCAGTGATAACCTATGAGACAGCCATATCAGAATGAGCAGACGGCAGCCGCCAAGCCGCTTCTGCCGGGGACAACGATCGGTGTTCTGGGCGGCGGACAGCTGGGACGGATGATTGCGCTGGAAGGCGTGCGCATGGGCTACTCCTTCGTTACACTGGATCCGGCGCCCCAGTCTCCACTTGGCCAGATCGCAGAGCAGATTACGGCGGCCTATGACGATGTCGAGGCTGCCCGACAGCTGGCGGAGAAGGCGGATGTCATTACGTATGAATTTGAGAATGTGGATGCGAACGTAGCCGCTCTGCTGGAGGAGCAGTCTTATGTGCCGCAGGGCAGCAGGCTGCTGTACACGACCCAGCACCGGCTGCGGGAGAAAGCGGCGATTGAAGCTGCCGGTGTGCCGGTGGCACCTTATCGCCAGATCCGCAGTCTGGAAGAGCTGACCTCGGCGGCGGCGGAGCTGGGCCTGCCGTGTGTGCTGAAGACCGCTACAGGAGGCTACGACGGGAAAGGCCAGGCCGTCATTCGCAGGGAAGAGGAATTGGCCGCCGCTTATGACACGCTGGCTTCGACCGGCGCCGAGCTGGTGCTGGAGAAATTCGTGAAGTTCGCGTGTGAGATTTCCGTCATTGCAGCCCGGACGCCAAGCGGTCGTATCAAAAGCTTCCCGCCGGCAGAAAATGTGCATGTAAACAATATATTGCATCTGTCGATCGTGCCTGCCCGGGTGCCGGACGAGGTGCTGAAACGGGCAACAGAGCTGGCAGAGCGGGTAGCCGCCGGGCTGAACGCGGTGGGGCTGCTGGCCGTGGAGATGTTTGTAACCGAGGAAGGCGAACTGTATGTGAATGAGCTGGCTCCAAGACCGCATAACTCGGGTCATTACACGATGGAGGCCTGCACGACATCCCAGTTCGAGCAGCATGTCAGAGCGATCTGCGACCTGCCGCTCGGGGAGACAACACTACTCACGCCTGTCGTCATGGTCAATGTGCTTGGCCAGCATCTGGAGGAAGTCATCGGCCGCTTCGGCCAGCCCGATGAACTTGCCGAAGATCTGGGCATCGTGCCGAAGCTGCATCTGTACGGGAAGAGCGAAGCGAAGGTAAACCGCAAGATGGGACATATCAACCTGCTGTGCGCTGATGTGCAGAGCGGGCTGGATTGGGTAGAGAAAACAAAGATTTGGAGGCAGGATTAAACGATGATTGAACGATACAGCAGACCGGAAATGCGAGCGATATGGACGGAAGAGAACAAGTTTCGGGCATGGCTTGAAGTGGAGCTGTGCGCATGTGAAGCGTGGGCAGAACTCGGTGTGATCCCGAAGGAGGATACGGTCAAGCTCCGCCAGAACGCAAGCTTCAACATAGATCGCATATATGAGATCGAGCAGGAGACGCGCCATGATGTCATTGCCTTCACGCGTGCGGTATCCGAAACGCTGGGCGAGGAACGGAAATGGGTGCATTACGGGCTGACCTCGACGGACGTGGTGGACACCGCGAACGGCTACCTGCTGAAGCAGGCGAATGACATTCTGGAGCAGGACATTCTGCGTTTTATCGGGATTCTGAAGGATAAGGCCATTGCGTACAAACATACGCCGATGATGGGAAGAACGCATGGGGTGCATGCGGAGCCGACAACCTTCGGATTGAAAATGGCCCTGTGGCATGAAGAGATGATCCGCAATCTGGAGCGCTTCCGCCACGCGGCTGACGGCGTTCAGTACGGCAAAATTTCCGGCGCGGTCGGAACCTATGCCAACATCGATCCGTTCGTGGAAGAGTTTGTATGCCGCAAGCTTGGCACCAAGCCGGCTCCAATCTCGACCCAAACGCTGCAGCGTGACCGCCATGCCGAGTATATGGCTACGCTGGCCCTGATCGCGACATCGCTGGAGAAATTTGCAACCGAGATCCGCGCGCTCCAGAAGAGCGAGGTTCGCGAGGTGGAAGAGGCGTTCGCCAAAGGGCAGAAGGGCTCGTCTGCGATGCCGCACAAGCGCAACCCGATCGGCTCCGAGAACATCTCGGGTCTGGCCCGCGTCATTCGCGGCCACATGGTATCGGCTTACGAGAATGTGCCGCTCTGGCATGAACGCGACATTTCCCACTCGTCGGTAGAGCGCATCATTCTGCCGGACGCAACCATGCTGCTGAACTATATGCTGAACCGTTTTGGCAATATCGTTCAGAATCTGACCGTCTTCCCTGAGAACATGAAGCGCAACATGACCCGCACGTTCGGGGTGCCATTCTCCGGCCGCATCATGACCAAGCTGATCGACAAGGGCTTCAGCCGCGAGCAGGCCTACGATACCGTGCAGCCGCGCGCGATGCAGGCTTGGGAGGAGCAGCGTCAGTTCCGCGAGATCGTCGAGGCGACGCCTGAGATTACCGAGGTGCTCAGCCCTGAAGACATCGAGGATGCCTTTAATCCTAGCTGGCATCTGAAGCATGTGGATACGATTTTTGCCAAGCTGGGTCTGGAATAAAACCAAGGGAAACCGATAGATACCACCGCAATTAAGCTGTATGGAACAGATAGATGACCAATTTCGGCTTACGCAGCAATTCCGATACGCCATCGTTCAACTGAAGAATTGGCGGGCGGCTGATGCCAGCTTAGAGGCGCAGCCGCCCCAGGGGGAGGAGCACATGACATTACCGGCTTTATCGACCGCAGTCCATCTGATCCAGGCGCCGCTGCTGTATAAAGGCAAGGTTCGCGAGCTGTATGATCTGGGTGAACATGTTCTCATTGTAGTAACGGACCGCATCTCTGCTTTTGATTACGTGCTGGAACCGCCGGTGCCTGCGAAGGGCACGGTGCTGAACAAGCTGAGCGCTTTCTGGTTTGAGCAGACCCGGCATCTGATTCCGAACCATGTCGTGCACACGGATGTGAATCTGCTGGGGGACATCGTCAAGGACAAGGCGCTGCTGGACGGGCGCATCATGGTGTGCCGCAGAGCGGAGCGCATTGACATTGAATGTGTGGTGCGCGGCTACATCACCGGCGGCGGCTGGCGGCAGTACCAGACCTCCGGTGAGGTGAACGGCATTCAGCTGCCGGAGGGCATGCGCAAGAATGCGGCTTTTCCGGAGCCGATCTTCACACCGGCAGCCAAAAATGATGTCGGCCATGACGAGGACATTTCGTTTGAACGCATGAAGGAGCTTGTCGGCGAAGAGCTCGCAGAGCAGCTTCAGGCGAAAAGCCTGGAACTGTACACGTTCGCTCGTGAGTACTGCAGCCGGCACGGCATCATTTTGGCAGATTGCAAGTTTGAATTCGGTCTGCTGGACGGAGAGCTCATCCTGATCGACGAGATCTTCACGCCGGACTCTTCCCGCTTCTGGGACGAGGCGAATTACGCGCTGGACATTGAAATTGACAGCATGGACAAGGAGCCTGTGCGCACCTACCTTGCTTCCTCCGGCTGGGATAAGAACAGCGAGCCCGACCCGCTCCCGCCGCATGTAGTGGAGGAAACGACGCGCCGCTACACCGATATTTACCGCCGTCTTACGGCGGCCAGTCTGTAAGAATCTGAAGCTTGCCATCATTCATATATACCGAGGAGGAACTGGATAAGATGTTGAAAGCAAAGGTTTACGTCACGATTAAGCAGAGCGTATTGGACCCTCAAGGGGTAGCGGTGCAGGGAGCGCTTCATTCGATAGGCTATAAGGAAGTGGAAAGCTTGCGCATCGGTAAATATATGGAGCTTGAGCTGAACACGGACAACCGCGAAGAGGCGGAGCGCCGCGTCAAGGAAATGTGTGAGAAGCTTCTGGCGAATACGGTGGTCGAGAACTACCGGTACGAATTGGAGGGCTAAACGAATGAGATTTGCAGTGCTGGTATTTCCCGGCTCCAACTGTGACATTGACTGCTACAAGGCGGTGGAAGAGACGATCGGCCAGCCGGTGGATTATGTGTGGCATACGGCGACGGATCTCTCCCCTTACGACTGCATTTTGGTACCTGGCGGGTTCTCTTATGGGGATTACCTGCGGTGTGGTGCGATTTCCCGGTTCGCCCCGGTGATGAACGAAGTGGCCAAAGCGGCTGAAGAAGGCAAATATGTACTTGGCATCTGCAACGGATTCCAGATTTTGACGGAGGCAGGACTTCTTCCGGGAGCGCTCCGCCGCAATGAATCGATGAAGTTCCGTTGTCATGACAGTGTGCTTAAGGTAGTCAACAATACGACGCCATTTACACGTGATTATGCAGAGGGACAGGAGATTGTGATCCCGATTGCACATGGCGAGGGCAACTATTACTGTGATGAAGCAACGCTGAAGCAGCTCCGGGACAACCGGCAAATCGTATTTACGTACAAGGATAATCCGAACGGCTCGGTGGCGGATATTGCAGGCATCTGCAACGAGCGCGGCAATGTGATCGGCATGATGCCGCATCCGGAGCGGGCCGTGAGCAGTCTGCTCGGATCGGTCGACGGCAAGGCAATGTTCACATCCATATTACAAGCTTGGAGGGATACTCATGGCGCAGCATACGTCCGCTAAGGAACCGACCGCAGAGCAGATCGCAGAACATCAGATTTACAAGCAGATGGGAGTTTCGGACAGCGAGTATGAGCTGATCTGTTCCTTCATGGGACGCAAGCCGAATTACACGGAAATCGGCGTGTTCAGTGTCATGTGGTCCGAGCATTGCGCTTATAAAAATTCCAAGCCGCTGCTCCGCCGCTTTCCGACAAGCGGTCCGCGCGTCCTGATGGGACCTGGTGAAGGCGCAGGGATTGTAGATATCGGCGACAATCAGGCCGTTGTATTTAAAATTGAGAGCCATAACCACCCTTCGGCAGTCGAGCCATACCAAGGCGCAGCGACAGGTGTCGGCGGCATCATCCGCGACATCTTCTCGATGGGAGCAAGACCGGTAGCGATCCTCAACTCGCTTCGCTTCGGCAAGCTGGAGAGCGACCGGGTGAAATATTTGTTCGAGCATGTCGTATCCGGCATCGCCGGTTACGGGAACTGTATCGGCATTCCGACTGTCGGAGGGGAAGTGGTGTTTGACGAGAGTTATGAAGGCAACCCGCTGGTCAACGCGATGTGTGTCGGCATTATCGAGCATGACAAAATTCAGCGCGGCGTGGCCAAAGGGGTCGGCAATCCGGTCTTCTACGTAGGTCCTCCTACGGGCCGGGACGGCATTCACGGAGCGACCTTTGCCTCCGTCGAGCTGACCGAGGAATCGGAAGCGAACCGGACAGCGGTTCAGGTTGGCGATCCGTTCATGGAGAAGCTGGTCATGGAAGCATGCCTGGAACTGATTAACTCGGGCATTGTGCTCGGCATTCAGGATATGGGCGCCGCAGGCTTAACCTGCTCCAGCGCCGAGATGGCGAGCAAGGCCGGCAACGGGCTTGAGCTGTACCTGGATCAGGTGCCGCAGCGCGAGGAAGGCATGACGCCTTATGAAATGATGCTGTCCGAGTCCCAGGAGCGCATGCTGTTTGTCGTAGAGCCGCGGCATGAGGCGCAGGCGCGCGAAATTTTCGAGCGCTGGGGCGTCATCTGCGCCAAAGTCGGCAAAGTAACCGACGATGGACGTCTGAAGCTGTTCCATCACGGCGAAGTGGTTGGCGACATGCCGGTCAAAGCGCTGGTGGACGAGTGCCCGATCTACAACAAGCCGTCTGAGGTTCCTGCCTATTACAAGGAGCAGGCTTCTGTCGACACGCTGCGTTATGAGGAAGTGAAGGATCTGGGCGGCGCCCTCAAGAAGGTGCTCGGTTCCCCGAGCCTGGCAAGCAAAGCCTGGGTCTATAACCAATATGACTATATGGTTCGCACCAGCACGGCCGTTCGTCCGGGTTCGGACGCAGCGGTAGTGACCGTTGAAGGTACGCGCAAGGCGCTGGCGATGACGACGGATTGCAACGGGCGTTATGTATATCTGGATCCGGAGCTGGGCGGCAAAATTGCAGTCAGCGAAGCGGCGCGCAACATTGTATGCTCAGGCGCCGAGCCGCTGGCGATTACGGACAACCTGAACTTCGGCAGTCCGGAGAAGCCGGATATTTTCTGGCAGATGGAACAAGCGGTGGACGGCATGGCGGAAGCCTGCCGCGAGCTGGAGACGCCGGTTATCGGCGGCAACGTCAGCCTGTACAACGAGAATGCCAAAGGCGCGATCTACCCGACACCGGTGGTTGGTATGGTCGGCTTGATCCACGATACGGATCATATTACAACCCAAGGCTTTAAAGCCGAAGGCGACCTTGTTTATGTGCTCGGTGAGACTTATGCAGAGCTTGGCGGCAGTGAGTTCCAGGCTGTTGTGCACGGCGTGTCCGAAGCCAGACCGCCTCAGCTTGATCTTGCTACCGAGAAGAAACTGCTTTCCGCTGTGCTGAAGGCGATTCAGTCCGGATTGGTGCAATCCGCACATGACGTGTCCGAAGGCGGGCTTGCGGCTGCGCTTGCCGAGAGCTGCATCAGCGGCAATGTCGGCGCATCGATTGCGCTGGCAAGTGAGCTGCGGAGTGATATTATGCTCTTCAGCGAAAGCCAGTCCCGCATCGTGCTATCCATTTCGCCGGATCACAAAAATTCGTTTGAACAGCTGGTGCAGGAAGCGGGTGTGCCATTTACCCCAGTAGGTCTGGTCGGAGGAAACAAGCTTAGCATTACGATTAACGGTGCTTCTGCGCTGGAAGAATCCGTGGAGGCTTTGAAATCCGTCTGGGAGGATGCCATTCCATGTCTCATGAACTGATACCCGATGCACTGTGGACAGGGGATTACTACAATGAGGGAACAGGTCGAAGCGACATTTTTGATACGTTAAAAGAAGAGTGCGGCGTTTTCGGGGTGTTTGGACACCCTGACGCCGCCTCCCTTTCCTATTACGGCCTTCACGCGCTTCAGCACCGCGGTGAGGAGAGCGCAGGAATCTGCGTGTCGGATGGGGAAGGCGAGGATTTCAATTATCATCGCGGCATGGGACTGGTCAAGGAAGTGTTTGACCGGGATAAGCTGGAGTCGCTGAAGGGGAGCATGTCGATTGGGCATGTTCGTTATTCCACCAGCGGAGACAGCCGACTTGCGAACGCCCAGCCGCTCGTATTCAAATATCGGGAAGGCAATCTGGCGATTGCGACCAACGGCAATATCGTGAATGAGCCTAAGCTGCGGCGGGAGCTGGAGCAGCAGGGCTCAATCTTTCAGACGACGAGCGATACCGAGGTGATTGCGCATTTGATTGCGCGCTCGCCGAAGGATTTTGTCGAGGCAGCCAAGGATGCGCTGCAGCGTTTGGTGGGCGGATTTGCTTTTCTGCTCATGACGAATGACAGGCTTCTCGTCGCTTCCGATCCGAACGGACTTCGTCCGCTGACGATGGGACGCTTGGGGGATGCATATGTATTCGCATCCGAGACCTGTGCGTTTGAAGTGATTGGGGCGGAGACCGTTCGGGATATTGCCCCAGGGGAACTGCTGATTCTCGACAAGGATGGCTTGCGCGAAGAGCGTTACACCTCTCCGGGGCGCAAGGCGCTCTGTGCGATGGAGTACATTTACTTCTCCCGGCCTGACAGTGATCTGAACGGCTCCAATCTGCACTCGGCCCGCAAACGGATGGGCAGCCGGATGGCGATTGAATCCTTTGTCGATGCGGATGTGGTGACCGGCGTGCCGGATTCCAGCATCTCGGCGGCCATCGGCTATGCTGAGCAGACGGGCATTCCGTACGAGCTTGGCCTGATCAAAAATAAATATACCGGCCGGACCTTCATCCAGCCAAGCCAGGAGCTGCGCGAACAGGGCGTCAAGATGAAGCTGAGCGCCGTGCGCCGGGTGGTTGAAGGCAAACGCGTGGTCATGATCGATGACTCCATCGTGCGGGGCACGACCTCTCGCCGGATCGTCAATCTGCTGAGGGAGGCGGGAGCGACCGAGGTGCATGTGCGCATTACGTCGCCTCCGTTCAAGAATCCTTGCTTCTACGGTATCGATACGCCGGATCGCAAGGAGCTGATCGCTTCCTCCAAAACGGTGGAAGAGATTTGCCAGGAAATAAATGCCGATTCGCTCTCCTTCCTGAGTCCTGAAGGGCTGATTACAGCGATCGGAGGCTATGATGAGGCCAGTTTCAAAGGTGGACTGTGCCTGGCCTGCTTTGACAATGATTACCCGACCCCGGTTGATTTCGGCGGCGACGAGAAGATGAGCTGCAGCTGCTGATCCTCCTGTAGTGCCATCCGGGTCGTGTGTGGCCTCCGGATTGAAGGTTTGTGCGCGGTTTGTGCGAATCATCGTACAAACCCAGGCACAATGCTTGATTTAGATGGTTAAGCGGGTGAAGGATTGGATGAATGCAGCGCATGACCCCGTGAGTTTACGGAGCCCGGTGAAAGGTTAAGCCCGTGAAATATACAGTGTACAAAGCACAGTGACCCTAAGCGGCAAGTTATCGAGTATCTTAAGCGCCTGGGGTGCTATATAGACGAAGAGTTAAGCAAATTGCTGATTCATCAGATGAAATATATCAGGATGTTGGACGATTTCGATCACCGATGTTCTCAATAAGCTAAAGGAGTGTTGAGCTCGTGTCGGATACTTATAAAAACGCAGGCGTGGATATCGCAGCGGGCAATGAAGCCGTAGAGCGGATGAAGAAGCATGTCAAAACGACGTTCAGGCCGGAGGTCATGACCGATCTGGGCGGGTTTGGCGCGCTGTTCAAGCTGAATAAGGATTTATATGAAGAGCCGGTGCTTGTTTCCGGCACGGACGGGGTTGGTACCAAGCTGAAGCTTGCTTTTGCAATGGACCGGCATGACACGATCGGCATCGATGCGGTGGCGATGTGTGTCAACGACGTTGTCGTGCAGGGGGCAGAGCCGCTCTTTTTTCTCGATTATTTGGCCTGTGACAAAGTCATCCCAGCCAAAATCGAAGCGATTGTCAAAGGCATTGCGGACGGATGCAATCAGGCTGGCTGCTCGCTGATCGGCGGCGAAACCGCTGAAATGCCGGGCATGTACAGTGAAGGCGAGTATGATATCGCCGGCTTTACCGTTGGTATTGTGGACCGTAAGAATATGATCAACGGATCAAGCATTGCGGCAGGCGACACGGTCATCGGACTGGCATCCAGCGGCGTGCACAGCAATGGCTTCTCGCTTGTGCGCAAGCTGCTGCTGGAGCAAAGCGGCTATTCGCTGGAGCAGGAGCTTCCAGAGCTTGGCGGTCGGCTGGGTGATGTGCTGCTGGCGCCAACGAGAATCTATGTGAAACCGCTGCTCGGTTTAATGAAGGAGATCGAGGTCAAAGGCATGGCGCATATTACAGGAGGCGGATTTATTGAGAATATTCCGCGCATGCTGCCAGAGAACGTCAATGTCGACATCGATTACGGCTCCTGGCCGATTCTGCCGATTTTCCAGCTGATGCAGGAGAAGGGCAGCATCTCGAACCGCGATATGTTTACGACATTTAATATGGGGATCGGGATGGTGCTTGTCGTTAAGGAGCAGGATGCCGAGACTGCGCTTCAATCTCTGCGTGCTGCAGGGGAAGAAGCGTATGTGATCGGGCGTGTGACATCCGGAGATCAGAAGGTTACCTTTACGGGGGCTGAAGTATAATGAGCGCGTATCGGATCGCGGTGTTCGCTTCCGGCAGAGGCAGCAATTTTCAGGCTTTGGTGGACGCGCAGCGAGCTGGTGTTCTCGGCGGCGACATCTGTGTTCTGGTCTGTGACAAACCGCAAGCGCCGGTCGTCGGACTGGCGCAGGCTGCGGGGGTGGACACCTATGTGTTTCAGCCGAAGGATTACGCCTCGAAGGAGGACTATGAACGCGGGGTCGCTGCGGAGCTTGCGCGAAAAGGCGTTCAATTGATTGTGCTGGCTGGTTATATGCGGCTGCTGAGCCCTGTGCTTGTCGAAGCCTACAGCGGTAAGATCATCAATATTCACCCCTCGCTGCTTCCGGCATTTCCAGGCAAGGATGCGATCGGACAAGCGCTGCAATACGGTGTGAAAGTGACCGGCGTTACCGTTCACTTTGTGGATGGCGGTATGGATACGGGGCCGGTGATCGCGCAGCGGGCGGTCGAAGTGCTGGCTGGTGATGATGCTGAAACTTTGGCCCAGCGAATTCATACGGTGGAGCACAAGCTATATCCTGAGGTCGTGTCCTGGTTTACCGGAGGCCGGGTATCGCTTGATGGGCGTAAGGTGACGATTGTGGAATAATCGACATGTTCGATATTTCTCGGGAAATATTTTTAACCGTTCGGTTTATCGACAGCATCTGTGAGCATGAACGGCATGAGATTGCAAAACAACGGATTTTTCATTCCATATAGGAGGTATAGACGTGGGAATCAAACGAGCATTGGTCAGCGTTTCGGATAAAACAGGGATCGTGGAATTTTGCCGGGAACTGTCTGCACTAGGGGTGGAGATTATTTCGACAGGAGGCACCAAGAGCCTCTTAGCCAAAGAAGGGGTGCCGGTAATCGGGATTTCGGACGTAACTGGGTTCCCGGAGATTTTGGATGGCCGGGTGAAAACATTGCATCCTGCCGTTCATAGCGGCTTGCTGGCGATCCGTGACAGTGAAGAGCATCAGCGGCAAATGCAGGAGCTGGGCCTGGATTATATCGACCTTGTGGTGGTGAATCTGTACCCGTTCCAGGAGACGATTGCCAAGCCTGACGTGGCCTACGAGGATGCGATTGAGAATATCGACATTGGCGGCCCGACGATGCTGCGTTCGGCTGCAAAAAACCACGCATTTGTCAGTGTTGTTGTCGATGCGGCGGATTATGGCACGGTCATTGAGGAAATTCGCAGTGCCGGAGACACGACGCTTGAAACGCGCAAGCGGCTTGCGGCCAAAGTGTTCCGTCACACAGGCGCGTATGACACGCTCATTTCCGAATATTTGTCGAATGTGACCGGCGATCCGCTGCCTGAGCGTTTCAGCGTTACTTATGAGAAGATCCAGGATCTTCGCTACGGGGAGAATCCGCATCAAAAGGCGGCCTTTTACAAGAAGCCGCTTGCTCCGGCCGGCACGCTGACAACCGCTGAGCAGCTTCATGGCAAAGAGCTGTCCTACAACAACATCAATGATGCGAATGCCGCGCTGCAAATTGTCAAAGAATTTGACGAGCCCGCTGTCGTTGCCGTGAAGCATATGAATCCATGCGGAGTCGGTATCGGTAACCATGTGCTGGAGGCATACCAGAAAGCTTATGACGCTGATCCGGTATCGATCTTTGGCGGGATTGTGGCTGCCAACCGTACGATTGATGCACCGACGGCCGAACTGCTGAAGGAGATTTTCCTTGAGATTATTCTTGCGCCGGATTTCACCCCGGAAGCGCTTGAAATTCTGACCAAGAAGAAGAATATCCGTCTGCTCAAGATGGGTGAATTCGCCTCGGCTAAAGAACGGAAAAGCACGCTGGCGGTTACAACCATCGAAGGCGGCATGATTGTGCAGGAGAGCGATGTGCATTCCCTCGATCCGGCGGATCTGAAAGTGGTTACCGATCGCGAGCCTACGGAGGCGGAGCTGAAACAGCTGCTGTTCGGCTGGAAGGTTGTAAAACACGTGAAATCGAACGCCATTGTGCTTGCGGCCGATAATATGACGATTGGCGTGGGCGCAGGACAGATGAACCGCGTCGGCGCTGCCCGTATCGCTATCGAGCAAGCCGGTGAGAAATCCAAGGGAGCTGTGCTGGCATCCGATGCGTTCTTCCCGATGGGAGATACGGTTGAGCTTGCGGCGAAAGCCGGCATTACGGCCATCATTCAGCCTGGCGGTTCCATCAAGGACGAGGAATCCATCAAGGCCGCCAATGAGCATGGCATTGCTATGGTGTTCACGGGCGTGCGTCATTTCAAACACTAATGAGCACACATCGCCCATATGAACCGTGGGAGTTCCTTTTAATACATGAATCATTCAGCCCGTGAATGATGCGATGCGGCTGATGGATCGATCCGATCCGAAGATCTTAATATGAACCGGAGGTAGAGCATGGACATTTTGGTTATCGGAGGCGGAGGACGCGAGCATGCCATCGTATGGGCGCTGTCCAAAAGCCCGAAAGCGGGAACGATCTATTGCGCACCAGGCAATGCGGGGATTGCCCAGTTGGCACAGTGCGTGCCGATTGCCGTCTCGGAGTTTGACAAGCTTACGGCTTTTGCAGCGGAGAAGCAGGTGGGACTGGTCGTAGTCGGACCGGATGATCCGCTTGCTGACGGCATCGTTGATGCGTTTGACGCAACAGGCATTCCTGTCTTCGGCCCCCGGAAAAATGCCGCTGAGATTGAAGGCAGCAAAACCTTCATGAAGGATCTGCTGCAGAAATACAGCATCCCGACGGCAGCTTATCAGAAGTTTGACAACTATGACGATGCGCTGGCTTATCTAAGGCTGCAGAAAGCGCCTATTGTCATTAAGGCCGACGGTCTGGCGGCTGGCAAAGGGGTTACCGTTGCTCGTACGATGGAGGAGGCCGAGGAGGCGCTCCATAATATGATGCAGTCGAAAGTGTTCGGTGAAGCCGGCAGCCGGGTTGTCATCGAGGAATTCCTGGAAGGGCAGGAGATGTCGATTCTGGCCTTCGTTGACGGAGAGACAGTGAAGCCGATGTCTGCGGCCCAGGATCATAAGCCGGTATATGACGGGGATAAGGGGCCGAACACGGGCGGTATGGGAACCTACTCCCCGCTGCCTCATATCGATCCGAGCATCATTGAGGAAGCGGTTGAGACGATTATTAAGCCGACCGCGAAGGCGATGGTTGCGGAAGGTCGTCCGTTCCGCGGCGTCCTGTTCGCCGGACTGATGATTACGCCGGACGGCAAGCCGAAGACGATTGAGTTCAATGCCCGATTCGGCGATCCGGAGACGCAGGTCGTGCTCCCGCGTCTCAAGACCGATCTGCTGGAGGTATTCCTTGCAGCAGTGGAAGGCAGACTGGATGAGCTGGAGCTGGAATGGAGCGATGAAGCGGCCGTCTGTGTCATTCTCGCATCCGGCGGTTATCCGGCTTCGTATCCTAAGGGGCTGCCGATTACCGGCCTAGAGCAGGAGACGGAGCATACCCTTGTCTTCCATGCAGGAACCTCCCGGGATGAGGATGGCACGTGGAGAACGAACGGCGGAAGGGTATTGGGTGTCGTCGGCCTCGGTCCGGACATTGAGGCTGCGCGTGCGATTGCCTATCAGCGTGCGGAGCAGATCCAATTTGAAGGGAAGCACTGCCGGTCGGATATTGCGCTGAAAGCGTTGGTATAATTATTGGCAGTAATAGAAAATGATAAAAAAGAGGAGCTCTCATTAATGGGAGCTCCTTTATATTAGACTATTATATTAATTTGCTTTCTATTTATTGGTTGTTTATCTAGAATTTATTTTTCCTAGATAGAATTTATTTATAAATAATAATTTAATTACCTTATTATCCTAAAATATATTGTTTAATGGAAGTACGGCTAGGAGAGCATTAGGAGATAATCCCAGTCATTACTCTGTTGTTCTGCTACGCTGAGCAGAACCGAACCAATTCCAGCAGCTCCCTCCAGAAGCCCAGCTTTTGTTAGCCAACGCGTGCTCTCTGCCGATTCCGGTTCCGCATCCTTAAAACATAGTGGATGGTTGGGATTGAAGCGTTGGAGCAATTCGGTAGTTATTCGTTGGATTAAAGGTTCAAGTTCCGGAGCTTTGCTGTTACTCCACATACGCTGACACATCAGCAGGAGTCCCGACAAGCCATGGCATATTGAAGGGGAGCTCATTTCATTCTTTTCACATTCATAGGTGACGGATTGGATAAAGGTCTGAAGTGCATGCTGTTTTAGGCTTGGATTCTTTAAACTCAGTGAGGCTGTATATAAAGCGGATGTCACCCCAGGTGTGCCGTAGCACCAAGCCTCTCTTTGGCGTTGTAATGTATGTCCGACTGTCTTTTTATCATATTCAAAAGGAATAATGTGGGGCCAGTAGGAACCCAATTCGTCTTCCTCTTGTGAACTAAGCAGCCATTCTGTCATATATTCAATTGCGTTATGCTGTCCGGGAATTTCAATTCCGCTGTTATAAGCAATGGATAATAAAGCGAGGGGCCCGGGGATACCGTGCGCCATCCCACAATTAAAGCTGCCCATAGAAAAAATCTGCTTGTCTCTGTCCGTCAAGTGAAGCTCGCTAGGTGTAAACCAGCCTGGAACAGTCTTGCCATGCACCTGTATCGGTTGGGTAAGAGTGATCAGAAATTGAAGAAGAGGTTCTATTAACGGAGCTAGGTGGGGGGCGGCACAATTTTTTAACAGATATCTGCCGAGACCGCTCGCGCCTGAGATCGTATCAAACGTTTGTACAGGCACTCCGTTTTTTTGTTTTGCTAACTCCGAACAGGCCTGCAGCCATTCTTCAATTAAGGGGGCCATCCAGCGATGGATTTTATCTAGAAATTGTGTATAAAATTCACCATGATTTGATGCGGCCACTACGGATGATGCAATACCGGTCCAGCCGCTAAATAGTGATATATCTCGTGTTCCATATTCAGCAAGATAGGATTGAATCGCTATCAAATTCGAGTGTATTGCTTCGTTCCAATTAAACGTATTGTCTATTTCCCTCCATAATGATAGCAGATGAATATTACCTGGATAGCCATGAGATAGGGAAATGTCACCCCATGGGAATACATCGGAACCGCTCAAAACGTTGTCTTTAGAATGGACAGCTTCTATTACGAATTTGGGATCGCTTAGACGAACGGCGATTTCTCTACTAATTTCTACTGCTTTATTATGTAAGGAAACAGACTTTTGTTCTTTGACAATCGATATATAGTCATTCACGCGGGTAACCTCCTTAATTGCTCTATACTTCATTATGTTACGAAATACCATTCTTGTCTTTAAAATGTAATTAATTGTTAATTAATAAGCTTTTAATAATGACTTTTTATTTAAGGATTAATTAAGGAATAAATAAAGACCATTTAATAAATGGGTTTATATTATTGAGTTGTAAATATGAAGGAGGTGATATTCCATGAAGAACCAATTCGATCTGGATTTGCAAGTAGCGAAAGATGAGGTTGCTCCTAAGGAAGTACAACCTGCTAGCGGCCTAATCTGTACTCCATCTTGTTTAACCGGAACACTTAACTGCAAAGTCAGCTTGACATTCTGCAGAACTTGCTAAGTTAAGGCAGACACGCAACAAAAGACACGGTTATTCAAACCGTGTCTTTTTCTCACATTACAGTTAGACGAAAAGGAGACATTGGGAATGTGATGACTCACTTGAAGGAGCAATCTGTCCGGATTAGCCGATCTATAGCGGAAAGAGTCGCTAACCTATCATATATAGAAAGCATAGTTAAGAAACCTGAAAATATGTCCCCTTCCAGAGGAGATGCCCCATGGAATCCGGCTTCCCTAGCAGATGGAATTCCTGGAATATGGGTGTTATTTGCGGAGTGGGATCATCTTGAACCAGAAAAAGAGTGGAGGATGCTGATTCACCAACATGTTCTGTCCTTAACAAAAGACTTAACGTTCAGCACTCCTAATCTTTCGCTTTTTGCAGGAATAACGGGATTATCCTACGGGCTGTTGTTAGCATCGGATAATCGAACTCATTATAGACAGGCCATGACAAATCTTAATCATTATATAGTAAGACATCTGGCCACAACTATATTAGAAGCATCTCAATGGAATGCTCTGGAGGTCGTCAATGGTTTAAGCGGAGCCGGCAGATATATATTAGAATGCAGTCAAGATGAGGGTATTCGCGATATTGCCGATCTTTTTTTTTCCATGCTAATTGCAGAAGCCAGCTCATGTATGGAGGATATATCCTGTAGCCGGACAGAAGTGGTTCAGCTTGGGGTTGCTCATGGTCTAGCAGGAATTCTTGCTCTATTCACTACAGCTCTACACAAAGGCTTTGAAGTGGATGGCTTACAGGCAGTCATTCACAATATCGCTGACTATCTGGCCAAGCACGTTCGGAGAGATCGATTCGGATTGTACTGGCCTATTTCTTCTGAGCGTCATTTTTCCTTAAACGATGGTGAGGAAGAGTCGAGGGAAATTGAGGGCTGGTGTCACGGCACCTTAGGGATCGCGGTAACATTATTAAGAACAGGATTAATTTGCGACAATGATCATTGGAAAGCGATTGCACAGGAAGCTGCGGGCTCCGTGTTCAAGCTGGGTGATTACGAGTTGAATAGTATGACATCTTCATTCTGTCATGGGTTGGCTGGTTTATTACAACTCTCAAATTCTATTTATGCACTATGTGGAAGTAAAGACGCTGCGCTGTTTTCTGACATCGTGGCTGATAAGCTGGTCAACAGATATGACGAATCGGTTCCTTTCGGTTATCAAGACATGGAAGATCGCGTCTTGCTCGATAGCCCAGGTTTGCTTCAGGGCGCTGTCGGGATTGCGTTAAGCTTACTTGAGTATGGAAGGCGGGATGATCCTCAGTATTCGGGTAAATGGAGAGAACTATTTTTTATTGCATAACATGCAGCAGAACCATTCTAGCAAAGCAAACAGGGCTATTTAAATAGGGGGATTATATGAAAAAAACAATAATTGTTGTTGCACCCGATAGTCCGATCCAGACGTTTTTTAGCCGAATGAATAAATCCAATAGTATTCAAATTATGTTTTATGACTTCTTTCACGAAATTGAACATGCGGTTGATCATCGATGTATTGGCGTCATTGTATGTCAGTTGGACCTATCGCTGAAGGAATTATCAATCTGGTCAAGTCTAAGAGAAAAAAGCAGTATTCCATTTGTATTTCTCACACCAGGCAATAACGAGCAGCTAGAACTCGATATTCTGCATCAACTTCTTTCCCTTTCCTCACAATGTGATTATAAACAGGTAAAGAAGGAAAGAGATCTGATTTATTTATCGCCAGAGGTCATTTTTGATCCCAATGTCAAAATGATTTGGAAGCAGGGCGAGGGGCAAATGCTTACACTGATGGAATACAGATTGCTGGAATATTTCCTGGAATGCGGTGAATGGGTTTCCGATATTGATCACATCATCAATAAAGTGTGGGGTGTAGATACTTTTACTTCATCTAACACTGTATATGTTCATATTCGGAAGCTGAGAGAAAAAATTGAGGAAGATCCCAGTAATCCGAAAATACTGGTAACTTGCCATGGGCTAGGGTATCGATTGAATGTCGTAAACAATAATTTGGAGGTAGGCTAGTTATGAAGGAGCTTTCCAGTATAAATCATTTGAAATCGGAGAGATGGTTTAAGTCGTGTGATTTCTTTTTAGTGAGAATTCCCTTGCTTTCTCTGAATGCCTACCTGGAGGTTCTGTCGCGACAGGATTGTCAATCCGAGGCAGCCCGAAAGACGGAGGAACGAATAATAGAGGAAGCGGCCAGCTCTATCATTCAAGAGGCTATAGCGGTTGCATCTCCATCCTTGAGGTCTTTTTTAGACTGCTTGAATACGAGAACAGATGAAGCTGACCGAAAAACCCTGCAGAAATATGAGAAGACACTGATTAGTTTTCTTCGATATTTTATTAGAATGACGACCCGGACGACGCCTTACGGATTATTCTCAAGAGTGGGTCAGGGGTACTTCGGAGATCGCAGCGATCTGGATATTGGTTTTGTATGGAATAATCGAAAAAGAGCTAGACCTGATATGGAATGGATTTTTCATATAATCAAACTCATCGAGTCTGATCCTGCTATTGTTGATGAAATAATGGTTTGCCGCAATAAAACAATGATGTTCAAAGGAAATCGAGTCAAATTGCCTGTTCGTCCCCAGTATGGGATGTTGAACCTTGAAACATCTCCTGCCGGTACAACATCCATTGGATTATCCGAGGTCGTTGACTTTACACTTCAAACTGCTGAGGAGCCAATAGAGGTGGGGACGCTAAAGCATGCTATTCTAAAAGCTTTCCCGGAAGCCACAACGGACATTGTTCACCATTTTTTGTCCCAGTTGTTAGAGCAGGAGTTTCTCTTAAGTGAGCTTCGTCCGCCCTTCATGGATATTTCTCCGCTGGAACATATACAAGGTGTGCTGTCCGGGAAGAACGGTTCTGAGCAGTGGGTTAAGCTTTTAAGTGATATTAAAGGCTTGCTCTCTCATTATGAGGAATGTCCTATCGGAGAAGGCGAGCTTATATATCGTCAACTCACAAAAACTATGAAAGATGTTGTAAAGACGGATAATTTGGTTCAAGTGGATGTTAAGCTCAAAAAGAATGTGATGCTTCCTCGATCCGTAGCGGATGATGTTGTGCTAGGAGCTGAACTTATGTGTAAGATGTTCGTTGATGAAGGTACCGGATTAACAGAGTACTTAAACCGATTTCTCGAGAAGTATGGAGTATATCAGGAAGTTCCGATTCAAGAACTGTTTGATCCAGATTGGGGGCTAGGAATTCCTGAGGCCTATCAATCCGGAATGCGTCCTGAACCGCAGCAGAACTTATATGCACGTAACTCGGTATTATTCCAGCTGGCAACTGAGGCTATATGTCAGGGGGCTGTTGAAATTCAGCTTACAGATGAACACATTCAGCAGCTAACGGCTGTTGACAGTCCCGATAAAGCTCCGGAATCGCTAGAGATTTATTACACTTTGCTAGCAGATTCAGCTCAGCATGTCGATCAGGGGGATTATATGCTGGTACTGGGTGCAAGTGCAGGGTCAAGCGGGGCGGGGAAAACGATGGGACGCTTTCTGGATATGCTGGATCCGACGTTTATAGAAAAATTAAAGCATGCCCATACGCATCATCAACGATGTCATCCGGATGCTGTGATGGCTGAAATGGTGTTTATGCCCGCCAATGGCAGGGTAGCAAACATTATGATGGGTAGAAATGTGATGGAATACGAAATCGTATCAGGCACAACATCCTCTAAGGATGAGGAGCACACCCTGCATATTGACGACTTGCTGGTCGGAGCTACATATGACCGCTTTTATATTAAATCCAAAAGGTTAGGTAAAGAGATTATTCCGATGCAAACACATATGTTTAATCATCGAATTTCTCCTTTTATTTTTCGGTTCCTTAGTGATGTATCCAGAACATCGACAGGAACGTGGTCTTATTTTAATTGGGGTCCGGTTGAGCAATCCCCCTTTTTACCGCGGCTCAGATACAAAAATATTATTATTAGCACTGCGCAGTGGAGGCTTTCTAACATCACTCTTGATTGGTCACACTCAGGAGAAGAGTCGGAATGGGACGCTAAATTTAACGTATGGAAGAACAGATGGAGAGTCCCACGGTATGTATATTTGACGATGGGGGATAACCGGCTGCTTCTTGATTTAAACAATCCTCTATGCGTCAAAGAATTGCGACGGGAATTCGGGAAGCTTAAGAACGGCCAGGAGCTTCTTCTAACAGAGTGTATATCGCATCCAAGCTCTACGCCTATAACCTCTAACAGCGAAAAATATATCGGGGAATTTGTTTTTCCTCTGCTCCAAAGTAAGGTGGATGTAAAGCCTTCTCCTAACCGTGATGAAGCAGGAAGGTCAACAGATAAGAAAGCTTGTTCACCATTCGTAGCCAGAGGGGTGTTCCCAGGCGAAGAGTGGCTTTATATAAAATTGTACGGTACTTATGAAAGGGAGAACGACCTGATAGGTTTGCATTTGGCGGATCTGTGGGGGCGAATGGCATTGGAGAAGTGGGGGCAAAAGTTTTATTTTGTTCGCTATAAGGATCAGGAACATCATATCAGGTTAAGGTTTTACGGAGATTCGCAAGAGTTGTGGTCAAAAGGGATTCGAGATTTGAATCAATGGAGCAAGAAATTACGAGATGAAGGCCTTCTAAATCGAATGATTATTGACACCTACGTTCCGGAAATCGAAAGGTATGGCGGTATGGAGTGTATGGAAATGGCAGAGTCTGTTTTTGCTGCAGATAGCAAATTCGTAAGTCTGTATCTGGGGGAAGTCCGAAAAAAGCAAATACAACTAGCTGATGAAGTGTCAGCAGTCATCAATATTTTGGACATCCTTTCCAGCTTTGGTCTGAACATGGAAGAGCAGATGAATTGGCTAGAACAGCGAATTGATGGTAAAGAGCATATGAAAGCCTACCGGGAATTGAAATCGGACATCATCAAAGCTATGGAGGCCAAAGACTCGGGGCAATTGTTTAAGGCTGAAGCTCCGAATCCTCTCCTTGAGGCATTATATGAGAGACAGTCGCTGATTAGAACATATTCTGAATTTATTAATAAAGAGAACGCTAGGCGCTCAGGATTAACCAATGACCCGAGCGATATTCTGGCCAGCTTGGTGCATATGCATATCAATCGTTTGCTTGGTATAGATCGCGAGCTTGAAATGAAATGCATGGCATTGGCTAAATTTGCAGCAGCTCATTTTTATCATGCGAAAGGAGCTCTAAATGCTATCTCCTGATACTACTATGAAGGATGATTACGTGTCGTTTTCCTCTAAAAATATATTGCGGACATTTCTGTTTTGGCCGCGAATATTTAAGCTGTTATGGGAGACCCACGCTGCGTATTTGATCGGTATTCTAATCGTAAGCTTGCTTAAGGGCATTCTACCGGCTGTCGTCCTTATTGCAACAAGAGAATTAATTAATTCTGTAATCGGGGGAGTAACTGCAGGAGACTTTAGACCTGTCTTGCTTGCTTTCGGTTTTCTGATCTTCCTTAACATTTTATCGGATCTGTTTAATATCGTTGACGGATACTTCCGGAAAATGTTTCAGAGTCTTCTGTCCAACCGGGTGAACTTAAAGATTATTGAGAAGGCGCATCTAATGACGCTGCAATCTTTTGAAGACGCAGATGTTCAAAATAAGCTTCAACGTGCGCAAGCCGAAGCGAATTATCGACCATTCGAAATATTTGTGCAGATGCTGGCTATCATTAGCAGTGTCGTAACGTTGTTTTCTGCTTGCGCAATTCTTGTTGCCTGGAAGTGGTGGGTTATATTTGTAATCTTCCTAATTCCATGTCTGTCCTTCTATTCTTTTTTGCAGATTGGACAACGAGAATTCAATACTTATTATCGGAGAGCGGCGAAGCAGCGGGAGTCCTGGTACCTTTCGTTCTTGGTGACACGGGATAACAGCTTTAAAGAGATCAAAATTTTTCAACTGGGACATTATCTGCGCGGGAGATATTTAGATATTCTTAAGGAGTTTTATAAGGAAGATAAATTTCTTGCTGCCCGCAGATCGTATACTTCGTTATTTTTTCAGACAATCAATCAAGGGGCATGCGGAATCGTAATATTTCTTGCTGTTCATGCCGCTTATATGGGGCAAATTATGCTCGGGAATCTTATAAGCTTTATTCAAGCAATTGGCCTAACCCAATCTACCTCACAAAATATCGTCCAAGGCATTCTGAGTCTGTGTCAGAATAATCTGTACGTCAAACAGCTGTTTGATTTTCTGGATTTGCCGGAGGAAGAAGAGGTGCAAGGAATGGGGCAACGTATTTCCGGTATACAGAGCTTGGAATTTCGTAACGTATCCTTTAAATATCCGAATACCGATAGATACGCCATTTCGAATATTAGTTTTACACTGAATAAAAACGAGAAGCTAGCTATTGTAGGCAAGAATGGATCTGGCAAATCGACGATTGTGAAGCTGATTACACAATTGTACTCGGATTTTGAAGGAGATATATTAATTAACGGCCAATCGATACGGGAGCTAAATAAAGATAGCTTCCGAGAGAAAATGGGAGTCGTATTCCAGGATTTTGTACAATATGAAATGACAGTTAAAGACAATGTTGGTTTTGGGGATGTGAAGGGAAAAGACAATGATCAACTCGTATGGAAAGCTGTTGAACAATCGGGGATTACCGAATTGATTCACAACCTGCCTAATAAACTGAATACCGTGTTGGGCAAATGGTTTGAGGAGGGACAGCAATTATCCGGAGGTCAATGGCAGCGTGTTGCCATTGCCAGAGCCTTTATGCGTAATGCTGATGTATATATTTTGGATGAGCCGAGCTCTTATTTGGATCCTCATTCGGAGAAGGAGGTTTTCGGGAAGTTCGAGCAGCTCACAGAGGATAAAATCGGGATTTTTATTTCTCACCGACTCTCTACTGCCAGAACGGCGGATAAAATCATTTTGCTGGAAAACGGCCGTATTATCGAAGCGGGCACCCATGATCGTCTGATGAGATTGAATGGTGCTTATAATGAAATGTTTGAAATTCAAGCATCCTCCTATCTCTCAACGGATGATTCCGAATCTCTGGAGGAAAGTGAGTATTTATCGCCATTAGTAAGAACCTCGGCTGAATAGAATATAATAGAAGCAGCTCATGATGGATAGATTTCCAAGCATGAGCTCTTTTTATTTTCAAAAGTGAACAGAGGTTGATAAATTGTTTCATTCTCCCTGATCTGTTATATAATACATGTATTATAAGATGTATTGGAGCAGAGGACATGGACCATATTTCCGTTTTGCTGGTAGATGACGAGCAGGGGTTGTGTGAAATGCTTGCCGCTGTGCTGAAGAAGGAAGGCTTTCGGCATATTCGGACTGCGGGAACCGGACGTGAGGCGCTGGAAGCAGTGATAGAGTCGGATATTGATGTAATCGTGCTGGATGTGATGCTTCCGGACGAGGACGGATTCGAGGTGTGCCGGAAAATACGAAAAATCACCGAGGTGCCCGTCCTTTTTTTGACAGCCAGAGATACCGATTTGGACAAGCTGATGGGATTTGGCATTGGTGGGGACGACTATGTTACCAAGCCCTTTAATCCGCTGGAGGTGGTTGCCCGGATTAAAGCCCGCGTGAAATATAAAATGCAGCGGGAAAAGCCGGAGATTGCCCGCTTGGCGCCGATGGATTTTGGTTACTTCAGGGTTGAGCTGGAATCGGGGGAGCTCATTGTAGATGGAGCGCATGTGGAATGTCCGGCGCGTGAATGGGAGCTGCTGGTTTATATGTGCAGCCATCCCAATCGAATTTTCAGCACACGTCAATTATATGAAGCCGTGTGGAAGGAGCCGTATCTAGGGGATGAGAAGACGGTTGTTATACATATCTCCCGGCTTAGAAAGAAGGTTGAGCCTGATCCGAGCAAGCCGCAGTTTCTTGTTAATGTTCGTGGTCTGGGGTACAAGATGATGGTTCCGAGGAAGGAGCCGACATGAATTCTATGGTGAAAATGGCGTTTCGCTTTCTACGCCTTACCCTTCTGTTTGTAACGGCTTTAGTCATTAGTTTTATTATATGTGCGGTTGGATTGTTATATATTCAAGAGCATCTGGATTGGCTGAACCCGGTTTCGCCGCGAACTTTATTGCTGTCCCTAGGATTTATCCTAACAATTGCATTTGTTTGTGCTTACGGCTGGCTCGTAGGCAAGCCGCTCATCTATTTCATCCGCTGGATTAACAGGCTGTCCAAGGGGAACTACACCGAGCCGGGAGAGCACTACCGTATAAAACACTACCGTAAAAAACATGATCATAAAGAACATGATAAAGAACATGACGACCTGACCGAAAAACCTGTCTACCGTTACCCATTTGTCTTATATAAGGAATTGTTGGAGCAAATGAGCCGATTGACGGAGCAGCTGTATAAGAGCGAAGCGGAGCGGCTGAATCTGGAGGCTAAAAAGCAGGAATGGATTGCTTCCATCAGTCATGATCTGAAGACGCCGTTGTCGTATATCGAAGGCTACGCCCACATGCTGACGGCAGCCGAGTATCACTGGAGCGATGAGGAGAAGCTGGATTTCAGCAGACAGATCAGAAGCAAGACCGCGGAGATGAAGCAGCTGATCCAGGAATTGAACCAGACGAGCCGGTGGCAGGTGCAGCAGGAGCGGGGGGAGACCGACAGCCTTCAGGAAGCTAAGAAGCGAACGCCAGGTGCTGCGAGCAGTGTGAACTTTCCAATGAACCTGCAGCAGGATAATATCGTGGACTTTGTTCGTGATACGGTCATAGATATTGCGAACCATCCTATGGCCGAGCATACGCTGTTCACATTTACGGCTTCCGAGCCTGTGCATATGATGGAGTTTGACAGCAAGCTGTTCGGCAGAGCGGTTCAAAATGTGCTGATGAACGCTGCGATTCACAATCCGCCAGGAACCCAGGTGACATGTGATCTGGGCTTTCGAGAGAACAGCTGCCTCCTTGTTGTCGAAGACGATGGAGTGGGGATCGATGAGCAGGCGCTGAAGCGGGCTTTATATCATTCCGGTAAAGGAATTGCGATTGCCAGAGCCTTTATTGAAGCGCACTCCGGTCATATGAATATCGTCAAATCGGACGGCGGGGGTACGAGGGTGGAAATCACATTGCCGATGTTGGACTGCGATGTTGAACTGCCATGTAGGACTGCGAAGTAGGCATGCCAATTAGGGTTGGTATTGACGTAGGTCTGAATTATGCTGATGTTTATTCCTTATTTACCTGTTATTTACCCTGCGTTGCTACACTTGAGGTGTCGACGATGCTACTTCTTGAGGGAGGAATAATAAGGGATGACAGAAGAATATGCGATCGATACACATCAGCTAACACGCAAGTTTGGACAACGAGAGACGGTCAGGCGGATCAACTTGAAGGTTCCGAAGCGGGAGGTCTATGGATTTCTAGGACCGAACGGTGCGGGGAAAACCACGACCATTCGGATGCTTCTCGGGCTGATTCGAGCTTCATCAGGGAATATCCGCATTCTGGGCAAGGATCTGAACGGGAATCGTATGGAGATTCTGAAGGATGTTGGTTCTCTGGTCGAGTCACCATCTTATTACGGACATCTATCCGGCTATACAAATCTGAAAATCGTTACACTGATGCACGGAATGCCGGAGTCCAGAATCAACGAGGTGTTAGCATGGGTTCGGCTCGAGCAGGCGGCACACCGTCCGGTAAAGAGCTACTCGCTTGGTATGAAGCAGCGACTCGGCATCGCGATGGCGCTTATTACGAACCCTAAGCTGCTGATTCTGGACGAGCCGACGAACGGATTGGACCCGTCCGGTATTCAGGAAATTCGCGAGTTGATCATGCGGCTGCCGCGTGACTTTGATATTACGGTTTTGCTCTCCAGCCATCTTTTAAGCGAGATTGAACAGGTGGCCACCTACGTAGGGATTATTAATCAGGGGGAGCTGATCTTTCAAGGACCGCTCCAGCAGTTAACGGAACGTAGCAAGCCTTATGTATGGGTGGAAACGGACCGACCAAGGGAGGCCGCTGCTGCGTTAAACGGTCAAGGATGGGATGCGGAGCCGGATGAAGCAGGAGGCCAGCTTCGAACCTCCGTGACCTACCGGAAGGAATCGGCCGAAATGATTCGATTTCTAGTCCAGCAGCATTACGATGTTTACCGGGTAACGGAGAAGAAGAAGACGCTGGAGGAGATTTTCCTGGAATTAACCGGTCAGGAGAACAGCTTATGAAGCTTACGTTATTGCATGCGGAAGGTCTCAAGCTGAAGCGATTATGCCGTCTTATTCCGCTTATTCAGGGCATCATTCTCATCAGCATGACGGCGCTGGAGTGGTATCTGTATTTCCGTCAAGGACCCGGGGGAGTCTATGCAGGCTTTGCGGTGATGTATATGTTTTTGTCGTTTGTCTTTTTACTAGGCATTACGCTGCTTGCCAGCATTATGGCAGGCACGGAGCATGAAACGAGAGCGTGGAAGCAGCTGCTCGCTATGCCTGTTCCTAAGGGATCAATATACTTAGCAAAATTGGTGTGGATCTTTCTGTTGCAGCTATGTACCGTGGTGATCACGGTTGTGGGCATGTGTGTCATCTGGGTGCTGTATACCAATGAACCGATCCCGTGGAAAATCATGATATTGCAGCCGCTGTTCGTCTGCTTGTCGTCCGTGCCGATGATGGCGATCCAGTTGTGGCTGTCCACTGTGTTTGCCAATCAGGCGCTGCCGCTCGCTCTGGGAATATTCGGCTCCGTCTCCAGTCTGTTTCTGGCCCGCAGCAGTTCACCGGTCATTCATCTTCTTCCTTGGTCCTATCCCGCGTTATCGAGCCCGCTCATCCCTGGCCATATGCAGTGGATCGGGATTTCGCTTGGTGTAGGACTCATGCTATCGATTCTGGGAACGCTGATGTTTACCAGAAGAGAGTTTGAATAGGGGAGGCGGGATCCATGAACATGCTGTTACGTGCAGAAACGATGAAAACGCAATGGAGAGTCGTCATACTGCTCATTCTGCTGGATACGCTGATTAACGCATTGATGGGGATGGAGCAGCTGGATAGCTTAAAAGAATTCTTCCCGCCAAGCTGGATGAGTCTGTATATCCACAGCGTCAATCTTCACGCGATGTTTTTCTATCCGCTCTATTGCGGCATAATCGCCTCATTGCTGTGTATGTACGAGCATAGGGACGGGGGGTGGAAGATCGCATTGGCCTTTCCTGGCCCGAGATATCACATATTTTATGCCAAATACCTGGTGTTGATCGGCATATTGGCGGTGGTACAGCTGGTGTTTATGCTGGGTTATCTGGCAGCCGGGAAGCTCGCTCATGCGCCAGGCAGCATTCCTTGGGGCACGCTGGCCTACACGGGGTTCGGAGGATGGCTGGGTATTCTGCCGCTTGCTGCCTTGCAGCTGATCGTGTCGATCAAGGTGCGGAATTTCGGAGCCTCGCTGGCCTTGGCGATTGGTTATGTTGTTCCCAATATTGTATTCACAGGCTTTCACTCCACCATCGGTGCCTGGCTACCGTTCACGATTCCCTATTATGTAATGATGCCGCAAGAGGCCATTTATGCACCAAGAGTTGAACCGTACAGCCTGTGGGCGATTGTATTCTTCACAGGAGGCCTGTATCTGTGGCTGGGCCAGCGTTTTTTTGAGCGAAGAGACTGGTTATAGTCTGAATATATTGCCGTAATAAGCCCCGGTGCGACGATGCGCCGGGGTTATGCCGTTATGTTGTGCAAACCATAAGCAATGAGGAAACATAGGAGTCCAAGCCGAATGCAATATTTCTTGTGCAAACGCGGTATTTTTAAAGTAGTATACGAAAAAGCCAGATATTAAAAGAAAACGGAAGATAACAGCAGATAACCAAGCACTTCTGCCTTATGCAAACGTTTTTACAACTGAAAGGAATGTTGTATGATAATTTCAGTGAATGAAGCGCTTTCTTGATCGGTTTTTTCGGCTGTTATCCACATTGAAGCGATATTGACAGAATACGTCTGGCTTTTTGTGAAATCGTTTGCGCTGAATTCGAACTTATTCATATTTATTGAGAGGGGTATCGGGGAATGAAGATGAAAAAGATATTGGCGCTGATCTCAACGTTTACGCTGGCATTGGTTACGGCATGCGGTGGTGGCGGAGGAGCAGCACAGCCGGAATCACCTGGGAATACGGAGACTCCCCCTGCTCAGGAATCGCAGGGCGAGACGGCAGTACCTGAGCTTCTGCCGGAAGAAGGAGCCAAGCTGGTCGTGTGGGAGAGTCGCGATGAACGCGCCTACACGGACGCTGTGGCCAAGGAATTCACGGAGAAATATGGCGTTGAGGTGTTGGTTGAGGAAGTTAACCCTACCGACCAATTGACCAAGCTGGGACAGGACGGACCAGCGGGACTGGCTGCTGATGTGGTCGTATTTCCACATGATAGCCTAGGTAAGGCGGTTACCTCTAATCTGGTTATGCCTAATGATTTTTTTGAGGAGAAGACAAGAAACAACAACACCGAGGCGGCTATTCAGGGCGTATCCTATGACGGTGTGCTGTATGGCTATCCTCGCGCGGCAGAGACATACCTGTTGTACTACAACAAGGAGCTGGTGAGTGAACCGCCAACGTCGATGGAAGAAGTCATTGAGTTCAGCAAGACGTTTACCGATAAGTCCAAAAACCGGTACGGCTTCATGTTCGAAACCGGCAACCTGTACTTTGCTTATCCGTTCCTTGCTTCCACTGGCGGCTACATTTATGGAAACGGTGGCACGGACATTAACGACATCGGCATTAACTCCGAACAGACCCTGCAAAGCATGGAGGTCTACGCCAGCCTGCGGGAGATTCTGCCGGTGAAGTCAGGCGACATCACGCCGGACATTAAACGCGGTCTGTTCACATCCGGTGATCTGGCGATGGATATCAACGGTCCGTGGGAGCTTGGCGGCTACAAGGATGCGCTCGGCGACAATCTGGGTGTTGCTCCAATCCCGAGCATTGGCGGGCAGCCGGCCGTATCCCTATCCGGAATTAAAGCCTGGTATGTCAACTCATACAGCCAATATCCGCAAGCGGCCCGTTTGTTCGCCGACTTTGCCATCTCGAAGGAAGCCCAGCTGAAGCTGAGTGCGCTGGTCGGATCGGTGCCAACGAACAATGAGGCGCAGGAAGATGACCAGATCAAGAATGACGAGTATATCTCGGCCTTTACGGAGCAGTTCCGTTCCTCTGTGCCGATGCCGTCTATCCCGGAAATGGCCAACGTCTGGTCGCCTGTAGGCGCGGCTTTGGCTGAAATCTGGGACAACAACAAGGATATTAAGGAAACGCTCGATAAAGCGGTATCCCAGATCAAGGATCTGAATAGCGGCGGAGCCGCCAAATAACAGACCATTCGCCAATAATGAATAGGAAGAATCGCGCCCGCCTGGAACAGGCGGGTGATTCCTCGATGGATGGGAAGGAGAATGGAGGGAGCATGCGTCAGCATCGAACAATAGCAGCTGTCTTATCGGCTTTCTGCATGGGGCTGGGCCAGCTGTACAATCGTCAATGGATCAAGGGCCTTATGATGGTCCTGGTCGGTGGATACGCAACGTATTATTTTGCCAACAACCTTGGGCCGGCGATCCGGGGAATGATTACGCTTGGGGAGCACGGCAGCCGGCTGGAAAAGGTGAACGGATTGACCCAGATGGTCCCGGGAGACCATTCGATCAATCTGCTGATTGAAGGGTTGATCACCTTAATGGCGCTTGCTATTTTCCTGATCGGACATTATGCCAATATTCGAAATGCGTATAATACCGGCAGAAAGAGAGAAGAAGGAATCGCGCCGAACAATTTCAGACAGACGCTGAATTATATTTTTGAACAGAAGTTTGCCCAGTCTTTTCTGACGCTTCCGGCCACGGGCATTCTGTTCTTCACGATCATGCCAATTATCTTCATGATTTTGCTTGCCTTCACTAACTATTCGGCACCGAACAATTTGCCGCCGGCCAAGCTGGTGGATTGGGTCGGATTTGAAACCTTCAGAAATCTGGTGGCATTGAAATCATGGAGCCATACCTTCTTCGGCGTATTAACCTGGACGCTCATCTGGGCGGTACTGGCAACGGTGACGACGTATTTTGGCGGGGTTCTCGTTGCACTGCTAATTCAGCAAAAGGGCATCCGCTTCAAAAGCGTATGGCGCGTCATCCTCATTATCCCGTATGCGATCCCGCAGCTCATCTCGCTGCTCGTGATGCGGAATATGTTCAATGGTCAATTCGGCCCGATCAATCAATATTTGGGTTACTTTGGTCTTGGCGGGCTGCCGTGGCTGACCGATCCGTTCTGGGCGAAAGTGACGGTCATCCTTGTCAACATGTGGGTCGGCATTCCGGTATCCATGCTGCTGGTGATGAGTGTGCTGACTACGATTCCGAAGGATCTGTATGAGGCGGCGGAGGTGGATGGAGCGACGGGCTTCCAGAAGTTCCGGATTATTACCTTGCCGATGATTCTGTTCTCCACAGCTCCGATTCTGATCGCGCAGTTCGCCGGGAATATCAATAACTTCAACCTGATCTTCCTGCTGACCAACGGCAATCCGGCGGTAGGCGATTATCAGTACGCGGGGGCGACCGACTTGCTCGTAACCTGGCTCTATAAGCTGACGCTGGATCAGCAGAGATACAATATGGCTTCGGCGATCGGGATCATTATTTTCCTGATTATTGCCACCTTCTCGATCTACAATTATCGTCGAACCCGATCCTTTAAAGAGGAGGATATGATTCAATAATGGGAATGAAAATGAGAAATGCCATTCGATTGACGTTGAGCTATATTGCATTGGTTATCTTGGCGATCGGCTGCATTTACCCGGCGTTGTGGATCGTGCTGTCCTCACTCCGTCCGG
Organism: Paenibacillus sp. 7541; assembly: GCF_002276395.1. Classification (NCBI taxonomy): domain Bacteria; kingdom Bacillati; phylum Bacillota; class Bacilli; order Caryophanales; family Paenibacillaceae; genus Paenibacillus; species Paenibacillus sp. 7541. The sequence goes on from NZ_NQLZ01000024.1 coordinate 142,489, forward strand.
GAAAATCGTTGTACAGCCCGACGTTGATTCCCGAGACGTTCACGCTGAATCATTACAGGGAACTGTTCACCTCGCAGTCGTTTCTGTTCGGGACCTGGTATATGAACACGCTGAAAATCGCCTTTTTCTCGATGGTGATCGGGACGATTCTGGTGCTGCTTACAAGCTATGCCGTCTCCCGTTTCCGGTTCAAGGGACGGCAGAACGCGCTGTCCATCATTCTGGTGCTCGGGATGTTTCCAGGATTCATGAGCATGATCGCTTTGTATATTTTGCTGCATTCCCTGGATCTGCTGAACACGCATATGGCGCTGATCATCGTATATTCCGCGGGGGCGCCGCTTGGCGGTACGCTGATTATGAAGGGCTTCCTGGACACGATCCCGCGAAGTCTGGATGAAGCGGCGAAGATGGATGGGGCGACGAACTTTCAGATTTTCCGCCAGATCATTCTGCCTCTGTCAAAGCCGATGATCACGTATATGTCGCTTACGCTGTTTGTCGGGCCTTGGGTTGACTTTATTTTTGCCCGGCTCGTGCTGCGCACGAAAGAGAATTGGACGCTGGCGGTCGGACTGTGGGATTTGGTCAATTCGATGCAGGACAGCAACTTCACCTTGTTCGCGGCAGCATCGGTGCTGATTGCGCTGCCGATCACACTTCTGTTTGTCTTCCTGCAGCGACTGCTTGTAGACGGCATGACGGCGGGAGCGAGCAAGGGGTAAGGCTGCTTTCGCAGACTTCAAGTGACTCGTGGATAGTTACGGCGGTTCAATGAAATAGAGAGTACAGGCAAAGCGGCCCCTTCCAGCACAGCAAACGGACTTCAAGTGCAAAGACTTGAAACGGTGTGGAAGGGGTGCTTTGCTAATTCAGATTAGAGGATGGGCTTTACTGAATCCTTAAAATCGGTTTGATGACCTCACCGGATTTGGAAGCCGAGAATGCTTCATTAATCTCATTGAAATCAAAGAACTTCACGAGCTTATCAAAAGGAAACAGCCCTCTTTTATAGTAATCGACGAGCTGAGGGATGAAGATTTGAGGAATGGCATCGCCTTCAATGACCCCCAGCATGGTTTTTCCTTCGGCCATGATATCATTATGCACATCGATCGTCATTTCGGGCGTAACGCCAACAATGGCGGAAATTCCTAGCGGTCGGAGTGCTTGCAAGGACTGACGAACGACAGGCGGAACCCCGGTTGTATCGATGGCAAATTCGGTTCCTCCATGCGTGATGGCTTTGATTTCCTTGACGACATCAACTTCTTTGCCATTAAGCGAATGGGTGGCACCGAGCTCCTTAGCCAATTCAAGCCGATTCTCGTGCACATCCACAGCGATGATGTTTTTGCAGCCCACAATTTTAGCAGCCATGATGGCACTTAATCCGACAGCGCCCGTACCATAAATCGCGATCGATGATCCAAATGGAGGCTGAAGTTTGTTTAATACTGTTCCCGCACCGGTTTGGATCCCGCACCCAAGCGGTCCTAGGAGGGCTAAATCCACATCTTCATCAACCTTCACGATGTTGCGCTCGTGTGATATGGCAAAGGTAGCAAATGACGATTGGCCGAAGAATGTCGATAACGGCCGTCCATCCTGCGACAACCGATGGGTATGATCATCATGCACGCCGCCAAAATTAAGATCATTAAAGGTTTCGCAGACCGTTGGGTGTCCGGTAAGGCAGTTGCGGCAATGACCACAATGTGCAAAGGAGAGAACGACGTGGTCTCCTGGTTTGAATTGGGTAACATTGTCACCGATCCTCTCCACGATGCCTGCTCCTTCGTGGCCTAATACGGCTGGAAGCGGGGCAATGGCCGCATCACGTGCCACGGCATCAGTATGGCATACGCCGGAAGCAACGATTTTGACCAATACCTCATTGGCCTTGGGCTCTGCAAGCTCGATCTCATCTAATACAAAATCTTTACCTTGATCCGGTGTGATTGCCGCTGTAATTTTCATGGATAATCGTACTCCCCTTAATTTTTGGCTTATTATTAGCCAATGGGGGGTAATTTATTTTCCCTCTCCTCACTCCTTTGCCTCAATTCGATCTATCAGGTCTCTCAGGGCATCAGCGGATTGCCCAGGTTGAAGAAAATAGGAAAAATTCGTATCTGATACGACAAAGTAGCTTCCATACCCGCCAAAAATAAGAGTTTTCGCGGTCCCATCCTTCAATTTAATGATGACATTTCGATAACCTACTTCCGTTACCGCGCCCGGACTCTCTGCATGGTATGCCGTGTTTATGAAGTTAATGAACGTCTGTAAGTCATCCGGATTGGTCATTTCTGTCTCGTTTCCTTCAGCACCTAAGATGATTACAGCAGCTACATCTTGTAATGGGACGTTGAACTCAGGTATGACCGGTTCTTCTGAAGTCGGCTTTGTCGTGTCTGATGCGTTGCCACAAGAAACGACTAACGTCAGGATAACTCCCCATAGCACTATCCAGATCCTTTTTCGGCTCATAATTGTTCCTCCATATCATTCAGGGGTAATACTCTTCTGACGTCATATGTACCGCAAAGTTACATCAATCATCTAAGTTCAACCACACCACAATATGAAGGTCATGCCCGTTCAGCTGCCAGAATGCTGCTAAAACTGGAGGATTGACTAAAAACATCGAAAAAAATTGTGAAAAATAACAAATGATCCGCTGACAACCTATAGGTCTTTTGGTATAATGAGTGTTGTTACGGGGGAACACGTACGGACTATATAGAGAACAGCAAGCAAGGGAGTCTTCTGCTCAGAAGCTCCCTTGCTTTCGTTTGTTCGGAATTTGCTTTTTCGGGAACCGTTATGGTAACATGTTGTTGAATATCTCGAAATTAAGATAAATATGTCGAGTGGTATAAGAAGTACCGTAACGGGAATGAGAAGAAGGAATCTGGTGTTAAGGATGGATTGGGCTTGGGCTTATTCAATATGCCTGATCGATGAAAGGAGATCATACAGATGGAACATCAACATATTTACCAAAAGGGGTCATCCCCCGATGCCCCTACACTGCTGCTGCTGCACGGGACCGGAGGGAACGAGCGGGACTTGCTGCCGCTGGCGGAGATGATTTCACCCGGCTCGAACGTGCTTGGGGTACGCGGCAATGTGCTTGAGAACGGCATGCCCCGGTTTTTCCGGCGGCTCGCTGAGGGGGTCTTCGATATCGAGGATCTTGTTAAACGGACATGGGATTTGAGTGCATTTCTCGATTCGGCTGCGGAGGAATATGGATTTGATCGCCGTCGTGTCGTCGCTGTCGGTTATTCCAACGGGGCGAACATTGCGGCCAGCCTGCTGTTTCATCAAGGGGATGCGCTGATGGGCGCGATTTTGCATCATCCGATGGTGCCGCTGAGAGACAAGGAGCTGCCGGAGCTTGGCGGCGTGCCGGTGTTCATCGCGGCCGGGAAGCGGGATCCGATCTGCCCTCCGCAGGAGTCGGAGGATCTGAACGAGCTGCTGGCGGGCGCAGGCGCGGATGTGAAGCTGTACTGGGTGAATGGCGGACATCAGCTGACCCGAACCGAAGTGGAGGCGGCAGCACAATGGTTTCAGGAGAAGTTTGAAGCATAATCATGTTGGCTCAACCCATGCTTTGTTGAAGTGATCGTAGGGACCCTTCATTCCGCGCAGCGGCATACTTTGCTGGAAATGGAACAACGGATTTCTGACAGGGGCCCCTATTCATTCACGAGCTGACAAGCGATTGTGAGAGATGGGCCGATCACATGGATGGCGAAGACGGAGGCGAGAAATTCGCCTCCGTTTTTTGCTGTTCACATCTTCGCTCATGATGCCAGGACCCATCTGTGAACGGCTGCTAAGCCTGGATTTTTTTCGATGGATAGTGCGTCAAGCCTACGTATTTTCGAAGACAATTATGATATAATAACCGCAATTTAGCGAGACAGGTCACTGATTTCTCTTCTATAGGCAGACGAACAGGCTAGCCCAAGATAAGGGAGGGAACTTCCAATGAACAAGGTGCTCATTGTGGATGACGAAAGGATTGTACGGATCGGTTTCAAATCGATGATCAACTGGTACCAGCATGGTTTCGAGCTGGTCGGGACGGCCAAGAATGGGGCGAATGCGCTCGATATGGTCGAGCAGTATAGCCCGGACATCGTGTTCACCGATCTGAAAATGCCGCAGATGGACGGTCTGGAGCTGATTCGCCAGCTGAAGCGGCGACGTTACAGAGGCAAGATTGTCGCGCTCACCAATTATGCCGAATACGAGCTGATCCGGGAAGCGATGGTGCTTGGAGCTTCCGATTACCTGCTGAAGGTTGCCTTGAATCCGGATGACCTGCTGGTCGTCCTGAACAAAATGATGACAAAGCTGTCTGATGAGCGCAGACAGATCGAAGAGGACATCCGGCAGGAAATGACGCAAAGAGAACGTCAGGCCATTATGAAGAACATGTTTTTTAGAACATTTCTGCTGCGTCCCGAGACTTCGGCGGCATCTGCGGAGCAGGAGGCGGCCGAGCTGGGCATCGTCTTGGCAGAACGGCCGGTATCCGTCATCTATCTGGAGCTGGACAGTCAGGATCCGGTGCTCGTATCAGGGAAGTATGCCGAGCGCAAGCTGCTGTCGCTGGTCATCCGCAACATTGCGGATGAGGTGTTCGCGGGCCGAAGCGGGACGGAGCTGGTTGAACTTGGGCCTGAGCAGTGGCTCGCCGTGGTGCCAATGGGCGTTGATTCCCATGCCCAAGGCATGAAGATGGCCAGGTCGCTTGTCGACACGGCCCGCTTATATACCGGGCTGAACCCGTGCGCGGTCGTCGGCGTTTCCACCGAAGGCCTGGATCAGCTCAGGCAGGTGTTTCGTCAGTGCCGGGAAGCGGTGCGGGTCACCTTTTACAAGGGATACGGATTTGTGGAGCCGGCGGTTAGCGCCGAATCCTTCCGCGAAAGCGATTTCAACAAGCTTGTTAAGGAGCTGCTGGAGATGCTGCAATCGTCCGAGCCAGAACGTTTCCAGACAGTGATAAGCCAAATAGGTGCGTTGGCGGCGGCGGAGCGGACCGAGATCAGGCAGCTAAAGCAGTGTGCCGTCAATGCGGTGACAGCGGCCAGGGAGCTGATGCTCGGTGCTTCGGAACCTGACGGCGCATGGCTCAAATCGGTGCAGCAGTCCCTCGAGGCAGCCCGCACTGTCCAGGAGCTGGAGCAGCACTGGCAGGATGCGGTTCAACAGCTGCTTGCGATGAGGAAAGAGCAGTTCCGGGGACAGTACCGTCAGGAAATCCGCAATGTCATCCTGTACATGGAATCCCACCTGCAGGACAAAGTTACGCTCGAGGACATCGCCAGGGTGGCGGCGCTGAATGAGAGCTATCTCTGCCGCCTCTTCAAGCAGGAGACCGGACACAACCTCTTCCAGTATTTAAGCGACCTTCGGATCGAGGAGGCCAAGCGGCTGTTCCGCTCCACGGCGCTGTCCGTGAAGGAGGTCGCGGCACGGGTAGGCATTGACAATCCCTTCTACTTCAGCCGCCTGTTCAAAAAAAGAGTGGGGCAAAGCCCCAACCAATACCGAGGCAGCCACAGCTAAGCCAGGTGCAGTCATCTGGCAGCTCGTCCTGCCATGCCCCGGCGGCCGTGGCGGGATGATATGCCGCGCTTGCTAAGGGGAGGTTGCGGTAGGTTGCTGCGTATATCCCGATGCCCGCTAACGTGCATCCAAGCCAAGTGCAGTCAAGTGCATCATGACGTGCCGTATTGCACCGGCCTGCCCATGTCCGGGTTCAGGGGCAGCGTCAGCGTTGTGGTTGTTCCCCGTCCCGCCTCGCTCTCGATGTGTAATCCATATTCCTTGCCAAAATAGAGCTTGATCCGCTCCTCCACATTATGGATGCCGATATTCGCAAGCCGCTCTCCATGCCCGCGCTGCTCCCGGCGCAGCCTGGACAGCTGCATCTCATTCATGCCTGCACCGTTGTCCATAATGACGATCTCCGCACAGCCGCCCCGGCTGCGGCAAATGATGCGAATTTCACCGCCGCCCTCCGCTTCGCTTAGTCCGTGAATAATGCTGTTCTCCACAATCGGCTGAAGCAGAAACTTCAGCACGCGATAATGCCGAAGATCCGGGTCCACCTCATAATGAACCTCGAAGGAGCCGTATTTAATCTTCTGGATGATGATGTAGTTCTTGATATTGTCGAGTTCCTCCTCAAGGGTAACAAACTCCGCTTTGTCCACAATCGTATTGCGCAGCAATTGGGCCAGCGCGCCAAGACCATCTGCAACACCGCCTCCGGTCTGACTGATCATGGCCGCCCATTTGAGCGAATTCAACGTGTTGAACAGAAAGTGCGGGTTGATCTGGGCCTGCAGCATTTGCAGCTCCGTCTCCCGCTTGGCCTTCTCCTCTGCCTCGGTCTGCGCCAGAAGCCGCTGGATTGTCAGCACCATGTCGTTAAAAATCTGATGGATCGTGCCCACCTCATCACGGCTGTCGTCCTTGGCCTTCACGTACAATTCTCCGTCCTGGATTCTTCTCATGGAGGAAACGAGCCGCGCCAGAGGCCGGAGTATCGTGGAGGAGAGGTAGTAGGAGCAGCCGCAGGCCAGCACAAGCACGATCAGGCAGACGACGGCGATGTCCAGCCGAATCGCATAGGTCTCGCTGTTCAAGTAATCGTAAGGAATGAGACTGACGAGATACCAATCGGCAAAAATATCAAACGATGCGGACACCAGATATTTTCCGGACATGAACTCCACCGAATGCATCTGCTCGGTGTCCATGGCGCTGCGGATGATGGGCTCGAGCAGGCCATCGTCTACAATCCCGTATCCGACCGGCAGCGCGGAGCTGCGGCTCGACAGAATCTGGCCCTCGCTGTCGGTGATAAAGGTCATGGAGCCTTCGCCCATATCCAGCTCATGGTACAGCTTCTGCGAGTAGAAGGCTTCGTCGATCAGAATATGGACATAGCCCAGCCGCTGCGACCAATTGGAGGTGGAATTGACCGGGCGGGACAGCAGGATGCAGGGCACGCCTCTTTTGGTCATGGCATGTCCAAGCACATAGCCGCCATTGCCGCTCGCGTCGATAATCTCGTTCTGGGCGGTCAGATAGCGGACATCCACCGCATCGTAGCCGAGATCAAACACGGTGTCGCCCGCCGTTGTTGTAACGATCACATTCTTGATGCTGCTAAGCATTTCGTATTTATCCCGAAGGATGGCGTCGATCTTCACGGCAATATCCCGCTTGGCGGTATCGTCATAGCTCAAGTAATGCTGCATGGCCGACTGGATGACCGGGTTCAGCGTAAGCTGCTCGGACAGCAGCACGAACTTCTGATTCTCGGCGCGCACCTTGTCCTTGAGCAGGCTCATGATCTGATAGGAGGAGGTGTTCATTTTGGTGAAGATGGCGTCACTGGATTTGGAGATCGAGAAGAAACCGATGGTGATCAGCGGAAACAGTGACAGGATGAGAAAGGAGTACAGCAGTCTGGACCTGATTTTGATACGTCGAATCCACTTGCCAAGCGCATTCCAATGTCGGCTCATCTGATATGGCGGGCCCCTTCCTTTGTTTTTGACCCCAGTATAGCAAAATGCCCTCCCTCGAATGCCCGCCCCCTGCAAAGTTATCAATAAAAGATATGAAAAAGTAAATGGAGTTCATTTCAGCCGGAATAGGGGCCCCCTATAATTGTGGATAAGTCCAAATATAAGAAATGAGGTGGCTTTGCGTATGCGTAGGAGTCGTGTTGGCTTGAGCAAATGGGGGTTCAGGCAATTGGCCTGGGTGCTGATCTGTACCGTCATGCTGACGGCGTGCAGTTCAGGGAGCGGCAGAACGCCTGCGGCATCCGGAGGAGAGGCGGGCTCTGCCCCGAACGAGGAATCGGCCTCCGGCGGTACAACGTTTGAGAATAAGGAGCTGAACATCGCCGTGTTCGAGGGCGGATACGGCAGCGAATACTGGAAGGCGGTCATCGAAAGATTCGAAGCGGATTATCCCGGTGTGAAGGTGAACATGACCTCCAATCCTAAAATTATGGACATTATCAAGCCTCAGCTTGTCGCGGGCAACCCGCCGGATTTCATCTATGTCAGCCCCGACGAGAACACCGGAACGATCAAGGCGCTGGTGAAAGAAGGGGCGTTGATGGAGCTGAATGACGTATTTGATGGCCCTGCGCTGGATTCGGACCGTCCGCTGAAGGACAAACTGACCGACGGCCTGATGGCGTATATGCAGCCGAACGGAGACGGCAACATCTATTACGCGCCGAACTACATGTCCGTGCTCGGCATGTGGTACAACAAGCATCTGTTTGAAACAAAGGGATGGGAAGTGCCGGTCACTTGGGAGGATTTCTTCGCCTTGGGAGAGGTGGCTAAGGCGGAAGGAAGAGCGCTCTACACCTATCAAGGGATTTACCCAAGCTATAATGAGAGCGTTTTCTGGCCGGCGGTCGCTTCGGCTGGAGGACTGGAGGCGATGAACAAAGCGCTGTCTTACGAAGAAGGCGGCTTCACGCAGGACGCGGTGAAGCAGGTGATGGGTGTGTTCGAACGCATGGCTCAGAACGATGACGTGATGAAAGGCACGGTGGCGCTCAATCATACTCAGGCGCAAACGGAGTTCCTGAAAGGCGGCGCGCTGTTCATTCCGAACGGCAGCTGGTTCGAGAGCGAGATGGCGGATGCGCCAAGAGAGGAAGGATTCGAGTTCGGATTCCTCGGGGTGCCGGTGTTCAGCGAGGGTGACCAGGCCTATGTGCTCAGCAGCTTCGAGGCGATGTATATCCCGAACAAAGCGAAAAATCCCGAGCTGGCCAAGGAGTTTCTGCGCTACCAGTACAATGACGACATCGTGCAACTGAATGCGGAGAAATCGAATGGCGTGATGGCGGTCAAGGGCGCGGTGGAGCTGGCCAAGGACTATATCCCGGCCTCCGCCTATGAAGCCTTCAAGGTGTATGACGAGGGGGCGCTGCCGATGATGGTGCAGTGGAAGCAGACGCCGAAGTCCGAGGTCATCATCAATGACGAGCTGTTTAATCCGCTGGGCGATGTGATGAACAAAAAAATGACGGCAGACCAGTGGGCAGATAAAGTGGAGCAGGCTTCCGCCAAGCTGAGAAACCTGCTGAATCAGTCGTAAGTGTACAAGGGTCAGATTGAGGGCGTTTGAGAGATTGGAAGGGCGGCAACGGACGGTCAGGGCGGCAGCTCTGGCGCCTGGTTGCACCCCTTCTGCATCGCGAGCCGCCCGGTTAGGAGTGGAGTGATGAAGCACCGCGAGCGCAATCTATTCATTACGGCCTGTACGCTGCCGGCCTTGATCCTGTTTGCCGTATTCGCCTTGTACCCGTTTGGCAAAGCGTTTGTGATGGCTTTTTATGACTGGAGCGGCCTTAGCGAGCATGCCCGTTATATCGGACTGAACAATTTCAAGACGCTGTGGCAGGACGATATCGTCTGGAAGGCGCTGGTGAACAATCTGTTCTTGCTGCTGGTTGTTCCGGTGCTGACCATGGGGGCCTCGATGCTCTTTGCGGCTTTGCTGACACAGCGGAAGATCAAGGGGAAGAAGCTGTACCGCACCGTGTTTTTCTTTCCGAACGTGCTGTCGATTGTTGTCATTTCCGTACTGTGGTCCTTTGTGTACCACCCGACCTTCGGCATCCTGAATTCCTTTCTGGAGCTGATCGGGCTGGAGAGCTGGACGAGGGCCTGGCTCGGCGACAGCAGCACGGTGCTGTGGGCAATCGCGTTCCCGATGATCTGGCAGTCGATCGGCTATTACATGATCATCTACATCGCCGCCATCGAGGGCGTGCCGACCGATATGTATGAGGCGGCCAGCATCGACGGGGCGTCGGCGTTTCGGCAATTTCGCAGCCTGACATTTCCGCTGATCTGGAATGTGGTGCGGGTGACGATTGTATTTTTCCTCATTGGCGTGTTTAACGGGAGCTTTGCCTTTATCAAGGTGATGACCAATGCCGGACCGAACCACGGGTCGGAGGTGCTGATGACGTATATGTATTCCCAGGCTTTCAACAACGGCAATTTCGGATATGCGATGGCCATCGGCGTATTTATGCTGCTGATTACGGTCGGCCTGGCACTGATCAGCGAAAAACTTACGGAAAGGGATTCCGTTGAATACTAGGTGATTGATATGACAACGAACGCGATTGCAGCCAAAGGCTGGCGTATTCTCACCACGCTGCTGCTGGCGCTGTATACCATTGTCGTCGTGTATCCGCTCGTGTGGACGGTATATTCGTCCTTCAAAACGACAGAGGAGTTCTATGCCAGTCCCTTCGCTTTGCCGCAGGGTCTGAGTCTGGACAATTATGTGAACGCGCTGGCGCGGTCGCGGATGGCGGAGTATTTTGTCAATTCGGTTGTGGTGACTGTGCTGGCGCTTATCCTGTGCAATGCGGCGGGATTCGCCGCAGCTTATGTGATGACAAGGTATCGGTTCCGCTTTCTCGCCGTGATCAAAAGATTCTATATCGCCGGCCTGTTCTTCCCGGCCGCATTCAGCATTGTGCCGCTGTTTATGCTGCTGAACCAGATGCATCTGCTCGATTCGAGCGCCGGGCTCAGCATCGTATACGCGGTCAGTGCGATTCCGTTCACGATTTATCTGCTGTCCGGCTTTCTGGCCAGCATTCCGAAGGACTATGAGGAGTCGGCCACCATCGACGGCTGCTCGCTGTTCGGCGTACTGATCCGGATCATTGCGCCGATGGCGAAGCCGGGGATCATTACGATTACGATTTTTAATGTGATGGGCTTCTGGAACGAATATATTTACGCCCTGTCCTTCATCTCCTCGGAGGGCAAGCGCACCCTGACGCTGGGGCTGGCTTATCTGATGGAGGTGCAGCGCTACGCGACCGATTGGGGCGCGCTGTTCGCCGGGCTGGTGCTGGTCATGGTTCCTACGCTGCTCATCTACGCGCTGCTGCAAAACCGCATCACCGCCGGACTCAATATGGGCGGACTGAAAGGGTGAGGAAGACTTGATCATCTAATCGCAGAAGGGAGAGATCGCTTATGTCGCGTGCGAAACAGACGAGGAAGCACAGCGGTGCGCCGAGCAGCGGGCCGGCCGGGGGCAGGATGGAGACCGAAGGCCGGGCTCAGGCCGGACGCACCGAAGCGGCTCGGGCCGGGACTGCCGGAAGCGATTCCGGACGCGCCGAGGGCAAGAGGCTTGCCCGGAAGCGCACGGACGGAACGAAGGCGGGGACGGGGCTGTCCGCGCGGGCTCGGGGGTGGAGGCCGCTGCAGGGCCGCACCCCGGTCCACGGCCGCACCCCGATTCGGGACCGCACACCGCTTCATAGCGGCACTCCGATTCGGGACCGAAGGCCGATCTTGGGCAAGGGCGCTTTATGGGGCGCCCTGCTGCTGATCGTTCTCGCGGCTTCGGCCGGGCTCAGCCTGACCTTGTCGGCGTCCCGGGATGAACACCGGACAGTGGCCACGGTGAACGGCGAGCCGATTGCCGAGGGCGAGGTGGAAGCCCTGATGGAGCGGCTGAAGCCGGAGGTGCGGAATTACTTCAGCCGGCAGGGGCTGAAGGTGGATTCGGCGGCGTTCTGGGAGCAGGAGCATCGCGGGGAGCAGCCGATCCAGGTGCTGCGGGCGCGGGCGATGGAGGAGGCGGTCCGCCGGAAGCTGGAGACGGTGCTGGCGAAACAATATGGGCTGATCGGCTTCACGACCTATGCGGAGCTGCAGCAGGCCCACCAGCAGGAGAACGAACGCCGCAAGGAGGCGGTGGCGCGCGGGGAGGTTATCTACGGCCCGGTAACCTATAGCGAAATCGAGTATGCCAATTACTTGATCAGCAATGTGCGCATCCGGCTGAAATCGGAGATGAGCAAATCGCCGGACGATCCGCTCTATGTAACTGATGGCGAAGCGGAGGCGAGCTACCTCTCCCATCAGGCGCAGTGGGATGCCACGTCCGAGTCGATAACGATCCGCATCATTTCGGTGCCGTACCATACGGCAGAGGAGCGGGCGTCGTCCTACGAGACAGCGCTTAGCGCGGCAGAGGAGCTGGAGCAGGGGATCAGCTTCGAGGAAGTATCGCGCAAATACAACCGCGAAGGCGAGATATTGACCCGGCGTTTCACCCCGGATACCTACAAGGAGGATATTCGGGCTTCCTATAACCTGCTGACCGCCGCCCAGGGGCTGGATCGGGGGCAATACAGCCCGGAGCCGGTGGAAAGCGGCGGCAGCTGGAACATTGTGCAGTTGACCGACAGAAGCAGTGAAGGGGGGGATGACCACCAGCGCAGGCTTGATTCTGTCCGAAGGAGCGTTATTGATGAGAAGTATGAAGCTTACGTAGAGGAACTCATGCACACGGCAATGGTTGAAATTCGGGATGAACGCTATGAAAACGCATGGAAGGGAGAATGAGACGATTGAGAAAATGGCTCTGTTATATCTTAATGATCACCCTTGTGTCTACGTCCACCGCCGCCTTCGCCCCGGTGGGGGCCACCTATGCGGAGGAGGGTCCGTCTGCGGTGAAGGATGAAGTGAACACGATCGGTACCGATTATTATGTGGACGCCACCGGCGGGGACGACAGTCATGACGGAACATCTCCGGCGCGGGCATGGCGCTCGTTCGAGCCGGTCAATGCCAAGACGTTTGGGCCGGGAGACCGCATCCTGCTGAAGGCCGGCGAGGTGTGGGAGAATCAGCAGCTGTGGCCGAAGGGCAGCGGAGCGGAAGGCGCGCCGATTATCATTGATATGTACGGCGATCCGGAGCTTGGCAAGCCGTACATTGCGATCAACGGCAACGTGCCGACACCGGTCTACCTGGAGGGCACCACCTGGAAGAAGGATTATGACAAGGTGGGACGCACGGGAGCCGTCGTGCTGATGAATCAGCAGTATTACGAAATTCGCAATCTGGAAATTTCCAATGATGATGATTTCGAGCATGATATTAACGTGCCGGGAACGGAGCGGCAGGTGGTGCGGGACGGGATCAGCATTTCCATCCATGCGGACTTGCTGAAAGACGGGGACGACAAGGTGATGAACTATTTTCGGATCTCGGATAACTACATCCATGATATTGACGGGGTGACGACCTGGCAGCGCATGCATTATGGCGGGATCAACTTTCAGGTGTTCGGGTCCAAGCCCTACACAGCGTATGAGGATGATGCGTACTATTTTCAGGATGTGAGAATCGAGAATAACCATTTCTACAAAACAGAGCTGCATGCCATTCAGTTCGCCTTCAACTGGTTCGATGACCTTGGCAATTGGGAGCAGGACTGGATCTGGAGCAAAAACATGTACAGCCGCGACGTCTACATCGGGCACAACTATGCGGAAAGTATCGGCCAAGGGGCGATCCAGCTCGCCAACACCAAGAACATGACGGTGGAATACAACGTCGTGAACGGATTTCTGCAGCGGTATGACTCGATATCAGCTGGCCTGTACGCCTGGTGCAGCCAGGATGTCGTGCATCAGTTCAACGAAGTGTACGGCGGCACCTCGGCATTCTATGACGGGACGGCGTTTGACTTCGAGTTCACGAGCCGCAACGTGGTGTACCAATACAATTACACCCATGACAATCCGGCTGGCTGGATGGCCTACATGGGACGGGCGGCCGGCAATGTCGCCAGATACAACCTGAGTGTCAACGATAACGGGGTGCTGATCAAGAATCAGCTGCATGTGAACTGGACCCCGGCTTATTTTGTGAATAACGTGTTTGTGTATGACGGGGCGATTGCGGAAGTGCATGATGAAGAGATCAAATCGCCGATGTATTTCTATAACAACATCTTCTATAACTACAATACGGAGACGCCGACCACCTGGGCGCGCAGAGTTTCCGGCGGCATCCCGGGCACGCAGAACATGATCTTCCAGAACAATGCGATCTATGAAGCGAGCGGCCTTCGCGGGGAGCATGAGCCGGTGGATCTGTACAAAATCACGGTTGATCCGCAATTCGTGGGTGATCCGACCCAATATGGCACGGGCTTGTACGAGGGTACGCAGAGCTTCAAGCTGAAGGAAACGTCCCCGCTTATCAATCAAGGGCGGTATGTTCCGCAGGTGGGGACGGTCGATTATTACGGTAATCCGAACTATCGCGATGGCGGCATCGATATCGGGATTCATGAGGTGCAGATCGGCAGCTACGCGGCTCCGGAAGACCGGGTCGTGTATGATTATCAGCCGCAGCTCAGCTATGCCCGGCCGGACAATCTGCTGTTAAGCCTGAATGCGGAGGATGTGTCGGTGTCGCATGAGGCGCCTGGGCAGGACAAAAAGTTACTGATTGACGGGGATCTGGACACGAGATGGCAGACGTCAGACCGGGTGCCGACGGTCGAGTCGCCGACCTCGATCACCTTCGATTTAGGCTCGCCTCAGACGTTTGGCCGCTTCGTGATTCGCCAGCAGGAGCCGCGAATTGGCGATTATGAGCTGCAGTATTCCGCAGACGGCAATGCGTGGACAACGGTGAGAACCGGGACGCTCGTGAATATCCGGGATTATGTGCTTGACTTCGACAATGTGAAGGGACGGTACTTCCGCCTGAACGTGACGTCGGCCCGCGCTCGGGGCTCGCTTCCGTTCAACGAGGTGGAGCTGTATGACCGGACGCCGATGGCGCCGCGCCTCGATATCACGAAGCTGGAATATTCCAAGAGCGCCCTGGACCGGAATACGTCCACGAAGGTGTTCCTGGAGAAGAACGGGAATGAATTTGCAGGCATTAAATACAAGGGCGCCGATCTCCGGGAAGGGGTAGACTACACGGTGAACAATGTGCGGATTGATCTGACCCGGAGCTTCCTGGACAGCCTGAAGAACGGCAATCATGTGCTGCATTTTGAATTCAAACCGGACAAAGGCAAGAAGTCGGTTCCGCTGAAGGTGGACATCCGGAATTAAGGGTTCCGCTCTTCTATCATAAGGACGCTAAGAACCAGCGCGCACCTCGAGGTGTGCGCTGTTCTGTGTATCGTGGTGGGGTACTCTTAGGCTATCCGGCAATGATCTGGCGGGAATATGCCAGAAAGGGCGAGAAATTTTCATGAAAAGTGTTACAATGGTAGGAAAGAACGATTCAAGGCTGCAACATGGCTTCATGCATACATGGCGGCGAAGTGGAGTGTGATCAGGAGAAATGGAAGAAACCTA
Organism: Paenibacillus sp. 7541; assembly: GCF_002276395.1. Lineage (NCBI taxonomy): Bacteria > Bacillati > Bacillota > Bacilli > Caryophanales > Paenibacillaceae > Paenibacillus > Paenibacillus sp. 7541. Next base: position 157,727 of record NZ_NQLZ01000024.1, read on the forward strand.
TACATCAAGAAGGCTAGTCAGCATGGAAGACATCGTGCGCGCCCATCACGTCCTTCGCGAAGTGATTGTGCGGACGCCGCTTCAGAGAGATGCCGTGCTGTCGGCCAAGTATGATTGTGACGTATATTTGAAGCGCGAGGATTTGCAGGTTGTTCGCTCCTTCAAGATTCGAGGGGCCTACAATATGATCCGCAGCTTGTCCGAGCAGGAGCGGGAGGCGGGCATCGTGTGTGCCAGTGCGGGGAATCATGCCCAAGGCGTGGCCTTTTCCTGCAATGCGCTGGAGATCAAGGGCAAAATCTACATGCCGAGCACAACCCCGAACCAGAAGGTGAAGATGGTCAAGCGTTTTGGCGGCGGTTATGTCGAGGTCATTCTGATCGGGGACACGTTTGATGATGCCTACCATGAAGCGATGAAAGCGTGCAATGAACACGGGATGACCTTCATTCATCCGTTTGATGAAGCGAAGATCATTGCGGGCAACGGCACCATTGGCATGGAAATCATGGAAGATATGGACACGCCGGCGGATTATATGTTTGTGACGATTGGCGGAGGCGGGCTTGCGGCTGGAGTCGCTACGTATGTGAAAACAGTCAGTCCCTCAACGAAGCTGATCGGCGTCGAGCCGTCCGGTGCGGCTTCCATGATGGAGGCGCTCAAGCAGGGGGAAGTGGTGACGATGGACGAAATCGACAAGTTCGTCGATGGCGCCGCCGTCAAGCGTGTCGGCCAGCTGACCTATGACATCTGCAGCGGGCTGCTGGACGATATCGTGACGGTCCCGGAAGGTAAGGCGTGCACAACCATTCTGGAGCTGTATAACGAAAATGCCATCGTTGTGGAACCGGCCGGCTCGCTGGCGGTGGCGGCGCTTGACCTGAACCGGGAGCTGATTCGAGGGAAGAAGGTCGTCTGCATTATCAGCGGCGGCAACAACGATATCGACCGGATGCAGGAGATCAAGGAGCGCTCCCTGATCTATGAAGGATTGAAGCATTACTTCATGATCAACTTTCCGCAGCGTGCGGGGGCACTCCGCGAGTTTCTGGAGGAAGTGCTTGGGCCTGATGATGACATCGCCCGCTTCGAATATACGAAGAAGCACAACAAGGAGAACGGCCCGGCCCTTGTCGGCATCGAGCTGCTTCGGCCGGAGGATTACGAGCCGCTGATCGAGCGCATGCAGCGCAAGGGCATTCAATATACGGAACTGAACAAGAATATGAATCTGTTCAATCTGCTCATCTGAGACGCGGTGTCTCCGATGCGGATTCAAGGGATTTCTTGAACGAAAAAAGAGCGATCCATCGCCCCCGGGTGTTTCCGGCGCGATAGATCGCTTTTTACGTATGAGTTGGTTTGCCGCTTAGCTGTTCGGTACCAGATCGGCCCGATACTTCCATACCTCTTGGGTCAGCTTTCCGTCATTGTCCTTCAGGATATCATACCAGCCCTTCAGCTTGGTCAGGAAGCTGCTGCCGGATAGATCGCCGCTGACCGCCTTGCGGATCGCTTCCAGCGCTTCCGGATTGACGGTGTTGGAGGTGTACTGGAACAGCGGGGTGTTGTTATAGCCGTAGAACAGGCTGATCTCGTTGAATTTCAGCATCTGTCTCACGTCTTTGGCACGGTTGGAGTTCGGATGGTTCTTCAGGAACACCTCCTGCGCAAGCGCGCGCTCAATGACCTCCGACCATGGGATGACCAGCGCTGCATCACTCACGGCGACCTTCTCGGATTCCACCACCATGATGTCGATGTAATCCTGAATATCCTTGCTGATATAAGGCTTGTAGGGCAGCAAGGTTTTGTAGTCGATAATCGGGAACACAACCCCCTCGGCGGTATGAAGCCGATAGCCGCTATCCCTCAAATCCGCTAGCAGGCTGCGGAGGTTCGTGTCCTTGATTTTGCTGATGGTTGTATTGATCGGTTCCCCGTACTTGTACACTTTCATAATCGTTTCCTGGGTGCCGGGGGTGAACATCCTGTCGGTATATGCGCCAAGCTTTGCATTCATGGCATTCTCAAGCCTCAGCACAAGCAGGGTAGCCTGGTACTGGCTGACACTTCGAATATGCTTCGTAATATACGCTTTGGCGTAAGGAATGTCCTTCTCCTTCAGCAGCTTGACCGCTTTGTTATATACGGCCTTGGCATAAGCTGCTGCTTTGCTTGACGACGATGTCGTCTGATCTGTGGCGGATGCGGCTATTGCAGCACCGGAAACAGCGAAAGTCTGAAAAGATAAGGCGAGTACAACAATCATGGCTGCTGCTGACATTTTTGATTTCATCATGGAACACTCCCTATTTTCCACATTTCCCCTATCTTAACATTATCTTAGCTTAAGAAGATGACAATGTGGGTGACAAAAGTTGAACTTTTTGTCATTCTGTCGGATGCAGTCATGCCACCGGTCAGGTTCTTCTGAACAGCAGTCTCGTGCCCAGAAGTCCGATCAGGAAGAGGAGCAGACTGGTTCCGGGATGAAGGCTCAGTACCGGGAGCCATTGATCGAGCCAGAAGCCTATGGCAATAATGACGATTGCGATAACGGCATAGATGGCGATTCCGCGCACATGGACCGTCGGCTTGGTTTTGGGGTCGGTCTGAGCACTGCTTTTTGTAAGTCCATTCATCACGAGATTGATCAGCACGGAAGCGCCCGCTGCCAGCAGGATCAGGGTCGAAATCGGAATTTGGCGCGCTCGCTCAAGCGGACCGCCGATCCATAACGTCACAAAGCCGATCAAGGCATGAATGAGAAAAAACCACGTCAATGCGATCCAGGGAATCATGAGCTGGTATTGAAGCCGGGACATGCTCTTTCTCTCCGGGAGCTGCTGGGCGAGCTTGCGGCAATAGGCCTCCGGATGTTCCCCGAACACTTCTTCAGCTGTTTTGCCTTCAGCCTGTGCTTCAAGCAGCTGCTTGGCGATGTCCAGCAGAAGCGCCTCGCCCCTTGCTTCCTGCCCTCTTGTGGTGCGGATGTATACGACCATATCTGTATAGTACGCCAGGTTGGAGGGCGTCATGGCTTCCTGAAGCTTGTTGTTTTCTTGTATCATCTGTCTTATGTTCATGGCTGTTGTCCTCCACGGTGTAAAATGAGTTTTATCCTTGTTTTAAGCGTTCCCCAGCGTTCCTGGAATGGCCGGGGCGACGCGTTTCCTTTTTTCGTCAGGGCGTTTGAAGCGACCTGTAATAGCATAATGGGATCGGGTCCTGCCATGCAAGATGGTAGGCGAGGACCGAAGGCGGGGAGGGTGTCACTTTTGTGAACGGAGTATAATTCCGACATTCCTACTTCACAATAATAACTATTCGGAATCATGATAAAGCCCTAAGTTACAGGGCGGTAAAGGAGGATTAACATGGCTGACAATGACAACGATCAGTTTCACAATCACCAGGAGCGTTTTCCAGGCAGAGAGGATACCGGGCAAGGTTTGAACACTTTGCAGGCTGGCAGCTCGGCGGATGCACGGCGCAGCAATACCGGCGACTGGAAGGTTGGCCGGCCGGTGGAGGGCGATGTCGAGCAGATCGAAGACACGGAATTCGCCAAAGAAACGCTGTGGGGGGAAGACAACGCCGGAGAGAATGACGAAAGCTGGATGAGACAATGGAACGGGCGCGAAGAGACACACGCCATGTTCCGTCAAAGCTATGAATAAGCAGAGGCCGTCGTTTCATCAGGCATAACCCTCCGCATTGACAATCCCGCGATCCCAATGCTAAGATAAGTTCAAATATTAATCTTATTAAACTTATCGGAATTTGTTTAATTGGAAATTGAAGTTGATCGTGGGGAGGATTCGGCATGGAGCGGCAAATTACAATCCGGCACAATCAGGAGGAAATGACAGCAACGATACATTATCCCGCTGCGGGGGGAAGTGAGAAGACAGGCAGATGCAGCCGCATTCCGCTGGTTGTCATCTGCCATGGCTTCGTCGGGAGCCGCATCGGGGTGGATCGGCTGTTCGTCAAGACGGCACGCCAGCTGTCCGCGGAGGGGTATATGGTGATCCGCTTCGATTACATCGGCTGTGGCGAGAGCTCGGGCTGCTATGGCAGCGAAGGACTGGAGTCGATGATTGCCCAGACGCGAAGCGTTCTTGATTACGGGGTGAGCTGCGCCGATGTCGATCCGACCCGCGTGACACTGATCGGACACAGTCTTGGCGGTGCGGTGGCGATTCACACAGCGGTCAGAGACCGCCGGGTTAAAAATCTGGTGCTCTGGGCGGCGGTAGGCTATCCGTTTAACGATATTGTGAAAATCACGGGACGCGACGTCTACGACACGTCCGTGAAGGAAGGCAAAGCGGATTACCTTGGCTATGAGCTGACGCCGGTATTCTTCGAATCGCTGGCAACGGTGCAGCCGTTCCAGGAAGCGGTGCGATTCGCGGGGAATGTGCTGGTCATTCACGGGACGTCGGATGAAATCATTCCGGTCGACTACGCATTTCTGTACCAGAAGGTATTCTGGATGCGGCAGGAGGGCCGGTGCGATAAAGAGATCATCTTCCAGGGCGACCATACATTCTCGGCGGGCCCGCAGCGGGAGCAGCTTCTCAACCGCACGACAGCGTGGCTGAACGGGCTTGAGTCGGCCCAGCAGGAATGGCAGCACTGGATGATATAAACGTATTTGGCATGGCGGGCGGTTAACGGTTACAATAGAGTTGTCCCTTGATTATGAAGCTGGAGGTGGCATCGATGACGTTATCCGCTTTATTTATTGCCCACGGCTCGCCGATGATGGCGCTTGAGAACAACGAATATACCCGTTTTCTGGAACGTCTGGGCCAAGAGCTGCCGACTCCAAAAGGAATTGCCGTCTTCTCGGCCCACTGGGATGATGCGGATCAACGAATGACCGGAGACCAGCAGCATCAGACCATGCATGATTTTTACGGCTTTCCGGAGGAGATGTACCAACTGACGTATCCAGCTCCAGGAAGCGCGGAACTGACGGCTCGCATCAGCGCCTGTTTCGAGGCAGGCAATCTGCATGCCAAGACCGTAACCGGCAGGGGACTGGATCATGGCGCTTGGGTGGTTCTGAAGAAGATGTACCCGGCGGCCGACATCCCGGTTATCGCCTTATCGGTGGATTCCAAGCGTTCTCCGAAGGAGCAATATGATATTGGCGCAATGCTGTCCGAATTGCGGCAGGAAGGCATCCTGATTATCGGGAGCGGCGGCCTGGTTCATAATTTGCGAATGATCCATGAGAGCGAGGAGCCGGATAACTGGGCAGTGGAATTTGATGAGTGGATTGCGGAGCAGCTGGCTAGCTGGAATCTCCCTTCACTGTTTAATTATGACAAAAAAGCGCCCCATGCCCGCCACGCCGTGCCTTCTTACGGAATGGAGCATTTTGTTCCTCTGTTCTATGCGATGGGAGCTGCCGATAATGGCCGCAAGGCAAAGCGATTGTTCCAATCTTACCAATATGGCAGTTTGAGCTTGAACTGCTGGTCATTTGAATAAGAGATGATAAGGCGCCGGGCTTGGTTATCCAAGCTCGGCTTTTGTTGTGCGCGTAAGGAGCGGGAGTTGGCCGAACTGGGTAATTTACGGAACAATGCGTGTTCAGCACTGCGAAGGCGGCTCGACTTCCGATTAATAGGCATTCGGTTGGTGATGATGGTAGCCCACCCTAATATAAAAGGTGATCGAGAAGTTGTCTCGATCACCTTCGGGGGAGTATAAGATTGGGAGTTACACTTTATGCTGACCTGGGTCGAGGATGATCAAGCTCCTCATCCAGGCGTTAAGCCGTTTGTTTTTTCATGCGGGCTGCCGGTGTATGTCT